>NZ_CP019427.1:2312500-2635000 GCF_009834545.1 Pseudomonas sp. S04 | reverse complement strand
ACCTGGCGCTGTGGTATGACGTAGAGCTATGCGGCATGGCATACGCGAATGCCCGAGACAGCAAGCTCACTATCAAGCTTATCCTCCTCGAGGGAAAGCCAGACTCGAGCCACCCACTGAAGGGATACGTGCTACCCATTGCTCTAACTGCGATCGACGCGTTCGCACGCATGCTGAAGTTGAAGTGGATTGAGGTTCAGGATCCAGCCTCAGGCGCGATCCCCTGGTACTGCGAGAACGGCTTCGAGTTCGACGATGAGCGGCGCCTTGTCATTTCTGTAGAGGGCGAATAACATGACCTCATTCAATCATCACCCTCAGGGATGCATGCGATGAAAAAGCAGACAGCAAAACCAATGTTGGTTGCCGCGTACGCCGCGGAAGCCCAGCGCCTGGGCGGATCGGTTTCTGCGAATCAGCGTCGTTTCATGGCCGCCGCCAAGCGTGGCAAGCAGATTGAGCCTACTGGCGTGATGGCTGGCCGCACATAGCTTATAGGATTTCCCAAAAGCCGCCTTCATTGGCGGTTTTTTGTGCCTGGTGATACCCCTTTCCATCACTGTCGTAACTGTTAATCCAACTGTCAGCGAAGCGTCTCTTCCCGGCCAGTCTTTCCTGTCGACTCAGCGCGCTCGCCATCGGTCTACAGACGCAAACCTTGCTTGAGCTGCATACCTCCCGAAGAGGCTTCGATCAGGTCATAAATACGTGCATGGTGAGCGGGAAGACGAACAATTCACTTTCGCCAGCCATCTTCACCCTCATCCCTTGTTGCGAAACCTAAGTAACCGCTATTGGCCGCAACCTCGTGCACTGTCAATGCAAACTCAATATGCCTGTCATTAGAACCGGCCTTCATCCCCCATGAAATTCTTAAGCTGCTACGCTTTCGAGCTCACGGAGGAATTGCGATGCCAAATTCAGAGCTGCTCCCTTCCCTGCTACACAAAATCAACGAAAACCAACTCGCTCTAGAAGCTGCCATCATGGAGCTTACTTTGTGGGTCGAGCAGCGCGGGTCTGGGGATGTCGCCAAAAATGTACGTGGTGCCCTGGTTGCAATCGATCGAAACGAAGAGTTTATCAAAATGACTCGCGCGGTGTTGATAACACCCGAATGACGCTGATCGGATGTCGATTGCTGCCAGTCACAACCTAAATCATAAGCATTCAAGTTGAAGGAAATTTGTATGTCCCGAGCTGTAACAGCTGATCACGTTCTTTTCGATGAATGCATTAGCGCTTTCCGACCGAACGAAGTAAAAGACAGTGCCCACAACTTCGGCCCCAACCACTCATACTTACTCACAAGCTTCCAGTTGCCAATAGCATGGAATCTACCGCACTGCACTGTTAATCCGTCAATCACAGTAAACCTACACGGACCTTATAGATCATTCATCTGCAAAGTAAAAAATCCTGAACGTGTAGGCACGCACAACAGCCAACTCTATGGAATTGCACTGGCATCAATTATATCTTTCGTTTCGGGAAAAATTATAAAGTCAACCCGTGACGACCTCATGTGGCAGCATGAGCCACAGGGAGATGAAATTATACAACTTGCAATTCACCACCCAATACTTTATACCGGGCCTGGCAGCTCAACAACACAACTAACTAAAAAAACCTTAAGCAAGTACGAAGAAGAAACCATAGCACTAATTACCAAACTACACCAAATCCCATATAACAAATATGTAATCGTCATGCAAGCCATTCGCCTTGTACACCTCTCGCTTTCAAACAAGAGAGAAGACTTCGGACTTGCACACCTATTGATTGTATCTGCTATAGAATCCGCAGCCCAACAAGCCATAAAGATAACGTCGAACAAAAACCCAAAAGAAAAAGAAAAAGAAAAAGAGTGGAAAAAAATAGTAGACGACAAACGTATACTTTCGGACTTACTGCAAGAATATAGAGCCCTACGCAACAATGCCAATAAAGCTGGAAATATCAAAAAACAATACATAGACTTTATAAAAACGTTCGCACCGCCATCCACTTGGGAAGGCCTAGTACCTCATCCTTGGCAAGATCACTATGACACCTATATAGAGTGCTCTCCTGACGACGAAGAGCTGCCCAAAATCTTAGAAAAAAAACATGGTGAAATTTACCCATCAGATTTGACGATCGATGAAATCAGTACGCTGCTTTCCGACTCTTATACATATAGATCCTGTTTTGTGCACAGAGGAGAACAGCCACCTCATCGCTCACCAACTCCTTTCAACCACTATTTCGAAACCCTTCATGAATACTTTACAGGGAAACCCGACAAACTATTGCCTAGCTATGACCTTCTAGTATCGATCGCACAAAACTCAATAAAAAATTGGATGTACACCATTCCAAACGAGAAATAGCAAGCAATCAACTCGCTGAACCACTGACAATATAATAAAACATTAGTATCAACCCCTCGACGATCATATAACTACTCACCCTCTCCCATTTAATGATTTAAAAAAACTTATTACAGGGAGGGGGGGGGCTTTACACTCCCCTGCGTCGCCTTAGGTACCCATCCTACACACATAGCCGATCTCGGCCACCTCCATCTGGGCGCAGGTTCCACCCGTCTTCGCTAGAGCGATCGTCGATGTATCTTTGAACACACGCTTGTTGGTGCGAATGCAATGAAAATCGCGTATTCCGGCTTTTCAGCTTGCCCTATGGGAAAGAGGTTAGGAAGGTTCGTTTTTCACTGATCGCCCTGTAGGCCATGTATTGCGCAGCTTTGCACTACTTCAACACCATCCGAACTACTACTTATTCACCTAAGAACAAGACACTCGCCAGAGCTGATCAAGGCGCGTTGTATAGCTTTGACTCATCATTTCGCGCCGCATCACCCAATCGGGATTACTTGGCACACTCGCTGAGCGAAGCGTTCCCCTTCCCCAGCGCTGGTTGATCTCGTCCAAAACGCCCATCAGCTTTGTAGCAGCACCTGGTTGAGACTCTGCAAATAAGTCTTCGGTGTACTCGCCAGGCTGACAAAGATTCAGCAACATCACCTCGGCCTTGCTGTAATTGAACCCAACCCGGTAGACGTGATCGAGCGCATCTACGGCTGCCTTTGTAAGTAGTCTCACATCGTCAGTCGGGTATGGAAGATCAACCACCACACCGTTGGCGTACTTGGCCTCATCGGGATTGAAGAATCCAGTGCGAATACTGACCCGAATTTTTTTACACAGTGAGCCCTGCGCCCGTAGCTTTTCTGAGGCGCGCATCATGTAGGTGGCCACCGCCTCCTTGATTGGCGGTAACTCCTTCAAGCGCTTGCCAAACATCCGGCTGCAGCAAATCTCTTGCTTTGGCGGGTCGGGATCATCCAGCTCCAGGCATGGCGTGCCGGCCAGTTCACGGGCCGTCTTTTCGATGACCACGCTGAAGTTCTTGCGCAATGTCCAAGGGTCAGCGCTGGCCAGATCCATAGCGCTCTTGATACCCATCGCGTCCAAGTGCATTTTCATCCGCCGGCCAACACCCCAGACCTCGGCAACGTCGGTATTGCGCAATACCCAATCGCGCTTGATTGGATCGCAGACGTTCACCACACCTCCAGTTTGAGCCTGCAGGCGCTTTGCTGTGTGGTTGGCCAGTTTGGCCAGGGTCTTGGTTTGGGCTATACCGACGCCGACCGGGATACCGGTACATCGCAATACCTGGCTGCGGATCTGCCGGCCAAGTACATCCAGGTCATCAATGCCTGTCAGGTCTGCGAAGGCTTCGTCGATGCTATAGACCTCGACCGCCGGAACTATCGACTCAATCAGCGTCATCACACGCTCGCTCATGTCGCCATAAAGCGCATAGTTGGACGAGAACGGAACAATGCCGTGTTGCTTGAGCTTGTGCTTGATCTGGAAGTATGGCTCGCCCATCTTCACGAAAGGTTTGGCGTCGTAGCTGCGAGCAATGACACAGCCATCGTTGTTGCTCAGCACCACGATTGGGACCTTGGCCAGGTCGGGCCGAAATACCCGCTCGCAGCTCGCATAGAACGAGTTGCAATCGATCAGCCCGAAAACCGGCACGGGCTTAGACATGGCTGCGCACTGTGCTGGTGATCACACCCCAGATCGATAACTCGTCACCTTCAAGGATATAGCGGGCTGGGTATTTCGGGTTTTCCGACAGCAGGATCACTTCGTTTCCGCGCTTGCACAGTCGCTTGCAGATCGGATCGTTGTTTAGCAGGGCCACCACAATGTGCCCGTGAATAGGTTCGATAGACCTGTCCACCACCGCCAGGTCCCCCTCGAATATTCCTGCCCCTTGCATGCTCTCGCCAGTGATCGTAATCAGATAGACATGCGGTGCCCGGATGTTCAGCACTTCATCCAGAGAAATGTGCTGCTCAATATGGTCCGCAGCCGGTGATGGAAACCCTGCCGGGACCCGAAACGAGCACAGCGGAAGCTTCGCACCACCCTCGAAAAGCTGGCCTAGTATGGTAAAGCTCATGTTGATGCCACTCGCAAAATCTGTATATACATACAGTTAACTGTGTAGGCACCTTTCAGTCAATTTCTTCCTGGATATTTCGACAGAAGGGGGGGAGCGTCAAAAGCCCCCTCCCCAACCCAATTAGAACAATCCACCCAAAGCAGCCGGCTCCCAGTTCATGATGATCAACTCACCGCTGATCTCGGCCTTACCTTGTCGCTGGTTCGTGTTGCTGTAGCGAATGTCCAGCGTCTCCATATGGAAGCCTGCGAACACCCGTCGAATGTCGGGGTGATCGTTGATGCTGACCATCACCCTCCCCTTGCACCGACGCATGAAGTCAGCCATGTGTTCATAGTTCTCGAAGGGAAAATCCACCCCATAGCCAGCGGTCTGCCAATAAGGCGGGTCCATGTATTGGAAGGTATGAGCACGGTCATAGCGTTCAGCACAATCAAGCCAGGATAGGTTTTCGACGTAGGTACCAGAAAGGCGCTGCCAGGCCGCAGAGAGATTTTCCTCGATCCGCAGGAGGTTGATGGCCGGACCGGTCGTTGCGGTACCGAAGGTCTGACCCGTGACCTTGCCGGCGAAGGCGTGATGTTGCAGGTAAAAAAATCGGGCGGCACGCTGGATGTCTGTGAGGGTCTCAGGGCGGGTCATCTTCTGCCACTCGAACACCTGGCGTGAGCTCAGCGCCCATTTGAACTGGCGCACGAACTCCTCGAGGTGGTTCTGCACGACCCGATAAAGCGTGACCAGGTCGCCGTTGATATCGTTCAGAACTTCAACGGGAGCTGCCTGGGGCCGCATAAAGTAGAGCGCGGCACCACCGGCAAAGACTTCGACATAGCATTCGTGTGGTGGGAAGAGAGGAATAAGGCGATCGGCCAGGCGGCGTTTGCCGCCCATCCAAGGAATAATAGGAGAAGACATAATTAGCAAGACCTTTACTGTATGTATAAACAGGTGCTAGGCTCGCCGCGCTTTGTGCACGGAGCAAGAGCCTAGGCTGGACTTGCAGGAACCATCTGCAGGGACGGCGACCGGAATGGATGTTGACGCATCCACCCCGGTCGCTCTTTTTTACTGTGTTGCTGACACGGCTTTGACATAGGCCTGACAAGCCGCGAGAGCGATCAATCCTTGGTCGCCGACATCGGTGATGCCGATAATTCGTTGAGCATGCGCTGGGTCAAGTTGGGCTCGCGCGCCTCCATGAACCACGCCGGGGCCACCGGCGGCGGTTGACAACCCACAGCTACTACCCTCGGCGCTGATGTCGAGTAGGACTGACAGCCGGAGATCAGCAGTAGCGAGGCGGTCACGCAAGCGATCCTGAGTCTGTTGAGCATCGCGTAGTTCCTTGTAGTGAGTTTCGTCATCTGCCCGTAGGCGAACCTCCAGATCTCGACGCCTGGACTGTTCAGCCGCCTGCCACTCAATCGCCGCACTGGCGGCGGCCTCGCGCTCGTTCTGATAGTCACCGGCCTTGTCGGCCATCGCCTTGCCATAGCTGTTCGCCTGCCAAAGCCAAGCCACTCGACCACCAACAGCCAAGCCCAGCAGCAACATCAGCGCTGCCAAGCGCCAATTGATGGCAGTCATACGCCCAGGGCCTCGCGCGCCTTCGCCCACAGCGCCAGGCGGTCGGCCAGGCCATTGAGGCCACCATTGATCTTGCGAGTGATGGCGTTGAACTCGCCGCGATCTGCCAGGGGGTTGAGACCCGCTTGCTTCCAGAACCAGGCCGCCGAAGTGGCCGCGTGTTGCGGCAACTCAAGCAACTCGGGCTGGCTAAGCAGATCCAGGCCCAGGGCCTCGCCACAGCGCTGGTAGTTGTCGTGGCCTGTGATCTGGATCAGACCCCGGCCGCGATATTTCTGGCCGTCGCCGTCGGCCTCGAGGGTGTTGCCCAGGCGCGCAGCCAGCGCACCAGTGTCGTACTTGGCAAGGTAAGTATTGTTGCCCAGCTCACGCACGTAACGGAACTGACCGGACTCGTGACCGATCTGCGCGATAAACGCCGCCTGCCGCGCCGGCGTGACGATGCCAAACTTACCCATGGCAGCATTCAGCACAGGTGCAAAAACGCCGGCGTTAGGGCCGGCGTTCGGGAGAATTTTCTGCAGTTGTTGAACCGTGATAGCCATTGTTTACTCCAGTGATGGCCGCGTTCGGCCGTATGGGTTACAGCTGCTCGACTCTGAGCGGCCGCTGTTCTTTTTTCTTCTTGCCGGCGGCCTTCGCCTTGCCCTTCTTGCCGCCGTTGCACTCGACGGTGGTCGTCCACCCGGACGCGGTGAAAACCTGCTCAACACCGTCCACCAGGTACTCACCATCAAGCCCGACCTTGAAGCCCTGGGCATTGATTGTGCATTCGGCAAACAGGTCGGTACGCCCGGCCATTTCCAGGCGCACGGCGGCGGTGCTGCGGTTAAACGCATTTAGCCGCGCCTTGGCGGCCTGCTCGGCGGCGGTCTTATTGGGGTAGATGTGGCGGTCGGTGTGAACTGGGGGCAGACCGTCAGGCGCCTCGCCATTGGTTAACTCAACCACTTTCAGCTCGCCGCTTTTCTGGTCCTGATGCCGGGTCTTCACAGCTTTCTGCGTGCTGCGATCACCCAGGCGAAATTGGTAACGGGGGACGTCTGTTTTGTTTATGGTGATGACCTGCAGCGATTTGCCGGAAGTACTCTTTCCGCCCTGCCGAGGCATGATCAGCAGCTTGCCTTCGGCCACCTTAGCGGTGCAGTCGTACTGCCGAGCCAGACGCGTAAAAAAGTTGAAATCCGACTCATTGCGCTGGTCGATGCGCTCAACCTTAATCGTGACCGGACAGACCACTTCCCAGCCGTTGCGCTTGGCGATATCGCCGACGATCTGCGACAACGGCACGTTTTCCCAACTACCGCTGCGAATCGTCTTGCCGCTGCCACGCATGTCGCTGGCCTTGCCGCGAATGGTCAGCTCATCGGGCGGGCCGGACACTTGCACCTCGTCGACCGTGTAGGCACCCATGCGCTTAATCGGCTTCCCCTCATAGCCCAGGAATACCTCTACCCGCCCACCACGCGCCGGCAATGCGACAGCCTGGTCGCGGTCGTCAATGCGCAGCTCGAACTCGTCCGACTCCATGCCGGGCTTGTCCGAAATACGCAGCAGCAACAGGCGGTCATTGATCATCGCGGTAATGTCCTTGCCGTCCGCAATGATTCGATACGTTGGTTTCATACGTGCTCCAGAAAGGCGAAGCCCCGCACTGGGCGGGGCTTCGTTACGCGTAACGCGGGGTCAATCGAACAGCTGCAGCAGCTCGACCGCCGGCGCAGACAGATCAGGTAAGCGAATCAGCAGGCCGGCACCGTAGGGCTGTACCTCCCTGGCCAGATCCGGGTTGGCATCGAGCACGGCCTCGACGGTGCCGTTGAGATGCCCATAATGGTGATTGCAGATCACATCGAGCAGATCCCCGTCAGACGTTCTGCAGATCGTTGCCATAGCTCACAAACTCCAGGTTGAAGCCTTGTTTTCGAGGGATGCCACCTGCCAGAAGGTGGCTTTGCTCTTCCTCGACGCTGACCAGGCACCAGTTGCCCAGCACCTCGCCATAACCCGTCACCAGATTCAGCGGCTGCAGGTTTCGGCCGATGCTGCGCAGCACGTTCAATTGCTTGATTCCGCCCTTGTGGTGGGGATAGATCGCACCCTTGAGGGTAATCTTTTCCTCCCCCAAGCCCACGGCTTGCTGCGCCACGCTACGACGTAGGCGTTCCTGGCCAGCCCAGCGAAACGACGCCTGCCGGCGCAGCTCGTCAAAGGCAGTGGTGTCGAGGTTGAAGTAGTACGGCTGCGCCTTAGGGTCATGCGGCTGAATGATCAGCAAGTGCGGGAAAGGCGCAATCGCCTCAAACTTTGGCGTGGCCGTGGCCATCAGTCCACCGGTGGGCAGGATGTTGGACAGCGAAGGGCTTACCATCCCCGCCACCCGACCGGCCTCGGCCGAGACCTTGGACGCCATCCGCTTGAACGTGCCGAGCCGTTCCTGCATCTGGGCCGCGCCTGAAGCGACACGGCCATAGGTCGCGGCCACCTGCCCCACACGGGACTGTGCCACGTTGATACTGCGCACCATGCGCCCCAGCTTGGCCCCGACTTCGGGCGGCACGAACGGGATGTTTTCCAGCTCCGAGGCAGCACCGGTGATGCTACCAACGGCACCGTGAATCGGCCCGAGCATGCCGTCTAGGTCTTTGCGCCCAGCCTCCCCCGCTGAAACCAATCCCGACAGGGACGATTCCAGCAGCTCCATGTAGGCCATAGGCCCTCCTTAGATATGTGGTTGATCAAACAGTTGAGCCGAGGACATGCGCGCCGATACATCACGCTGGAAGGCCTCAAACAGGCGACGCAGGGGTGACTCCAGTTCGCGCACCACTTGCTCGGGGTCCTTCACATCGCCATGCACGTCGAGCTTGATAACCGGCGCGAAAGTAAACGACTGCTCGACCTTCGGCGCTGGCAACTTCGCCGGCTCGGGCGCCTTGGCTGGCTTGGCCTGTTCGGGCAGCCGTGGCACCGACGGAGCCGACTTGGCCATTTCGCGCACCACCTCCCCGAAGGAAGGTGGTCCGGCCGGTACCGGTGCTGTAGGCCGGGTATCAGGCGATACTCGCTCAACGACTGGCTGACGCTCCCGGTTGTCGACCACCACCGGCGGCACGAGCGGCACGAGTGCCGCAGGCTGCTGCGCAAGCATTACCAGCGGCTTGACCAGCACCGGTGCCGGAGCGGCCGGCATGGCCTTGACCAGGTCGCGCATGGCAGTGCCCAGGGGAGGTGCCGGCATAGGCTCGGCAACCGGCACACGCTCCCGGTTGTCGGCTGCTGCAGGGACCGCCAGCGGCGCCTGGGGCACCGGCTCGGGCGCCGCCGGCGTGATGACCGGCTGAACCACTGTCGGCACAGGCGCAACGGTTTTGACCGGCTCGCGCACGGTCTGGCCAAGGGCAACTACCGGTGTCGGCATAGGCTCTACAACCGGCACACGCTCCGGGTTGTCGCCCGCTGCAGGTACGACCGGTACTTGGGGCTCCGGCTCGGGCGCTGCCGGCATGATGACCGGCTTAACCACTGTCGGCGCCGGCGCAATGGCTTTGAACGGCTCGCGCACAGTCTGGCCCAGGGCGGGTGCGGGTGCCGACACCGGCTCAGCAACCGGCACACGCTCCCGGTTGTCGACCGCTGCAAGGACCACCACCGGCGCCCGGGGCACCGACTCGGGCGCCGCCGGCGTAATGACCGGCTTAACCACTGTCGACGCCGGCGCAACGGCTTTGACCGGCTCGCGCATGGTCTGGCCCAGAGCGGGTACCGGTGCCGACATAGGCTCAGCAACCGGCTCACGCTCCCGGTTGTCGGCCGCTACAGGGACCGCCACCGGCGCCTGGGGCACCGGCTCGGGCTTCGCCGGCGTGATGACCGGCTTAACCACTGTCGGCGCCGGCGCAACGGCTTTGACCGGCTCGCGCACGGTCTGGCCCAGGGCAGGCACCGGTGCCGGCACAGGCTGGGCAACTGGCACACGCTCCCGGCTGTCGACCGCTTCAGGGAGCGCCACCGGCGCCTGGGGCACCGGCTCGGGTTTCGCCGGCTTGATGACCGGCTTAACCACTGTCGGCGCCGGCGCAACGGCTTTAACCGGCTCGCGCACGGTCTGACCCAGAGCGGGCACTGCTGCCGGCACAGGCTCGGCAACCACCACACGCTCCCGGTTGTCGACCGCTGCAGGGACCACCACCGGCGCCTGGGCCACCGGCTCGGGCTTCGCCGGCGTGATGACCGGCTTAACCACTGTCGGCGCTGGCGCAACGGCTTTGACCGGCTCGCGCAAGGTCTGGCCCAGGGCAGGCACCGCTGCTGGCATAGGCTCGGCGACCGGCACACGCTCCCGGTTGTCGACTGCTGCAAGGACCACCACCGGCGCCCGGGGCACCGGCTCGGGTTTCGCCGGTGTGATGACCGGCTTAACCACTGTCGGCGCCGGCGCAACGGCTTTGACCGGCTCGCGCACGGTCTGGCCCAGGGCAGGTACCGGTGCCTGCATAGGCTCGGCAACCGACACACGCTCCCGGCTGTCGACTGCTGCAGGGACCGCCACCGGCGCCTGGGGCTCCGGCTCGGGTTTCGCCGGCTTGATGACCGGCTTAACCACTGTCGGCGCCGGCGCAACGGCTTTAACCGGCTCGCGCACGGTTTGGCCCAGCGCTACCGGCACAGGCTCGGCAACCGGCACACGCTCCCGGCTGTCGACTGCTGCAGGGACCGCCACCGGTGCCTGCAGCACCGGCTCGGGCTTCGACGGCGGGATGACCGGCTTAACCACTGTCGGTGCCGGCGCAACGGCTTTGACCGGCTCGCGCACAGTCAGGCCCAGGGCAGGCATCGGTGCCGACTTGGCCTCCTGGCCAGGCTCCAGCGTTACGCGTAACGCCTCACCTGGTAACGACGGTGTTTCCGTCAGGGGCTTAGCCTCCCCTTCAGGCTGCTCATCACCAAACCAGTGCTTGCCCAGCCAGGCGCCGACCGACTCACCACCCATGCCGCCCAGGACGGCACCGACTGCACCGCCGACGGCGGTACCAATGACCGGCACGACCGAACCAATGGCCGCGCCGGCAGCAGCACCCGCGAGCGTGCCCGCGAGACTGCCGCCGGCGGCGCCGTAACCCTCGGCCTTTTCGTCTTGGGTCTTGGCATTCAGCGCAACATCGAGCGCGGCCGTGCCGGCATCCATGAAATTACCACCTGGCAAACGCTTGGCCAGGCGCGTAACGCCTCGCATCGAGCGCGCCACCTTACCCAGTTCGTCGCCACCAGTTAACGCCGCTGGCACCGCCTTAAACATCCGGCGCTTGGCAGGTGGCGCGGCGGGCGCATCCACCTTCGCTGCTGGCTGCGCCACAGGCCCCTGCTTCGCCGCGCGCCTACGCTCCCGCCGGCGACTTCTCCGACTGCCCCTAGCAGCTCCTGCAGGGGCGCTATTTGCAACGCCACTGCCGACCCCGGCAAACGCATTTGCATTCACCACGAACACGCGCTGCAGGACGTTTCCACCCGCCTCGGGATCGTCAGCCGGAACGGCCTCGGTCGTACGGGCAGAAAACACCTTGCCCAGCACGCTAAGGCCGGTGTCCACGACCTTGTTGCCGGTCTTGGGTAACTCGATCGGAGCGCGATCGGCACGGCCAGCTCGGCCGGCCAGATGCTCAAGGCCTCGGCCGCGGGCGATGTTGTACACCCCTCGACCGATTTTCAGCGCGCTGGATGCGGTCTTGAACGCCAACACCGCAGCGGTAATGCCGGCAATACCCAGCACAACCGGCTGGAAGTTGTCCGATAGCGAGGTAATGCCCCGGGCGAGCTTGGTCAGTCCCTTGGCCGCCAAATCCGTGGCCGGGCGGATGGCGTCCCCGATGCTGCGCATCGAGTCATCGACCGCCTGGCCTAACTCAGCCCACTGCTGCGCCGAGGTCTCGCGGCGCTCGGCCAGGTTTTTGTCGAGAATCCCCGAAGCCTTCTGCGAATCAGCTTTCAGCTCGTTGTACAGACCTCGGTTCTGCGCGTAGGCCGTGAGCGCGGCCTTAACCTGCATGTCGGCGAACAGGTCGCCGGTGCGCAGGGTCTTCTCCAGCGCCTCCAACGCGGCCTTGGCTTTCTCCGGATCAACTTCCTTGTCGATACCGGCCTGAGCATCCTTGATCTTTTTGGCCTTGGCCGGATCGGTCGCTTGGACGTACTTCATGGCCAAGGCCATGGACGACTCAATGACGCTCATGCCCTTCTGCAGGCCAGTGTTCAGCGAAGCTTGGTAATCAATACCTACGTCGTTGTAGGCCTTGACCACGTCGCCAGAGCCGATCTTTTCCATCCAGTTTTTGAAGTTGTTCGCGGCTTCGTCCGAGCTGCCGGCGGTCTTCATTTGCACTTGCAGCATCGCGCCCAGGGACGTGACCGACTCCATGCCGGTGATGCCGTTCTTTTCCATGCCGGCCAGCAGTTGCGGGAACCACTTGGCCATATCGCTGGCCTCGAAGCTGCCCGCCTGGCCTTGGTAGGCGATGGCCTCCAGGGCCTGCTGCATAACCTTCGGATCGTTGATCTTGGCGTTCTGCTGCAGCGCCATAATCATCGACGCGGTGTCGACGCCCGAGGCGCCCTGGCCAATTGCGAACTTGGCGGCCGTCGGCGCATAAGACAGCGCCTTGTTCAGCTCCATGCCGGCGCCGACCAACTGGTTGACCAGGTCGGCCACGTCATTGCGCGACATGCCGGTTTCTTGCGACGTGTCGATCACGGTCCGAGTTAGCTGCCTTTCCTCGGTCTTGTTGACGACATCAGCCTTGATCGCAATGTCACGGATGACCGCTTGATAGTTCGCGCTGATCATCGTTGGCACGGCGGCCATGCCCGTGGCGACCACGGACTGCCCGATGTTCGACTTAAGTGAGGACTTGCCCGCCTGCAGCTGCTGGTGGCCCTTCATCTGCAGATCGGCGGCCTTCGCCTCTCGGCCAAGGCGCTGGTACTCCCGACCGAGGCGGCCGACCTCGACACCCTGCTTACGCAAGGCCTCCAGGTTGCCGTCGAGCTTGCGTAGCAGCTTGTCGGCGCCAGCGGCCCCGACGTCGTGCGCGCGCTTCCACTCGTCGCGCAGTTTGATGGTTTCGCCAATGGTGCTTTTGAGCACCTTGGCCTTGTTGCCCTTGTCCTCGAGCTTTTTTATACGGCCTTCGACCGTGTTAAACGCGGCGCCGACCGATGAGGCGACGGCACCCCCAATCACCAGTGACAACGCTAGCCTGCTTGCCATCGGAACCCCCTATGCAAGCTAATCCGTGAGCCACCAGACCATGTCCGCGTAGGACATGGTAGCGATTTCAGCGGCCGAGAAATTCAGCTCGGCCGCGAGTCGCTTGGCAGCGCGCTTTTGCGTGGTGGGATTAAAGCTCGTCGTCTCGCACCAGAAACGTGTAGCCGGTCGCCAGGCGGTTATAGTCCTTGTAAGCAAGGCCTTCCAGGTCCTTGACGTGGACCTCGGCCAGCGACGCGAACAGATTCATTTCACGTTGCTCATCATCGCCACCCGAGGTCTGGGTAGAGTTGCGAATATCGCGCACGGTCGGGGCCCGCAGGGTGATGGTGTCAACCTTGATACCGTTCATTTCGGTGGGCTTGGACAGGTTGATGGTGACGCTTTCGGTGGTCAGCTTAAGGTACTTCGGTAGTGGCTTGTTCATGAGGATGTGTCCTTGATTTTGAATGGAATGCGAAAGGGTTGGGGGATTACAGGCCGAGGTCGTTTCGCTGGCCGGCCAGTTGGTCGACGCCGTTGATGACGCGTCTCATGCCGACCGGGTCGATCTCATAGATCACCACGCCGCCGACTTCGAGCTTGTAGTACGTCACGCCGATGGCGTGCTTGACCTCGGCCTTGTCACCGGCCTTCCAGTCGCCCATATCGATTTCTTTGAGCGTGCCACGCAGAGTGACGATGACCGCTTTGGTCTCGCCTTTCTGGATCTTGTAGGAGCCACGAAATACGCCGTTGAAAGCGTTGCCATCGGCCAGGCCGAAGAACTTCAACGACTCTTTGCGTTGGCCGGTGGTGGTGAAGTTGGCTTCCATCTTCTCCATGCCCATGTCCAGCTCAATAGGGATATCCATGCCGCCGGCACGGTGTTCTTCAGTCTTGAGCGTGAGCTTTGGCAGGGTCAGGTTGGGTACGTCGCCATTGAAGCTTTGGCCGTCCACAAACAGGTTCAGGTTGGCCAGAGTTTCGGGAATCATTGCCATGTCATGCGCTCCTTAAGCGGCTTGGTCGAGGACTTCGGTCAGCCACTGGTTGGTGACTTCGATACGGAAATTTGGGTTCTCAGCCGGCGGAACGTCCGTAAAGCGAATGTTCCAGTACACCTTGCCCTGCTCCAGCGCGCTGGCCGAGTTGAGCACCGGGTCGGCGTAGACCTCGAAGTTGATGATTGCGCCCTGAGCTTTCAGGTCGCGCATAAAGGCCTGCAGACCTTCGGTTACGTCGCGGATATAGGTCGAGGTAATGCCCCGGTCGACTGCCCACTTGTGGCCAGCAAGAATCGCGTCCATGACGATGTCCATGGTGCGCACGCGGGTGACAAACGCCCACTTGACATCGCTCGACAGGGTGCGGTTGCCCCACAGGCGGAAACCATCGTCGCGAATGATCGTCGCAATATTGGCGTTGTTGAGCAGGTTGGCCCGGCACGTCTCGTCGCCGTCCAAGAAGTCGATCGCGCGGCCGGTGCCGGTAATGCCCATGAAGTCTTTGTTCGATGGCGAGCACCAGAAACCGTATTCGCTGTCGGTGTAGGCAAACACGCCCGCCGCCCAGGCCGAGGCCGGTGCATCGACGGTGGCACTGGTGGTGGTGTCCCACAGCTGCACGCCCGGATCAACCATGTACAAGCGCTTGGAGCCGAACAGCTTGGCGTAAGTCGTGGCCGCTTCGTCGGTGGTGCCGGGGCCGTCGATGATGGCGATAGCACGCAGCTTGCCAGCAATCGAATCCATGGCAGTCGCTACCGCCTGGGTTGCGCTGTGCTTGGGCGCGATGATGATTCGCGGCTTAGCGTTGAAAAGGCTCTTGCCATCGAGTAACGCCTGCAGACCGGTACGCTTACCGCTGGCCTGCACGCCGCCAATAATCGCCGAGGTCTGTGCCGCTGCGTCGACGGCCTTGGCCACGCCAGACGCGACGATCACGGCCTTGGAGCGGGCATAGATGGCCAGGCACGCCTTGGTAATGGCAGAAGCGGCGCCGAACGCAGCAATTGCCTCGCTATCGCTGGTGATCAACACCACGTCGCCGACCTTGGCCGTGGCGTTCGAACCCTCGGTGAAGGTGTCGACCAGGCCAATGATCGAGGAGGACGGCAGCGAGATATTGCGCGCGCCAGTGTCGACGCTCGTTACGGTAACGCCGTGAAAGAAGCTAGTAGGCATGGTGAAGCTCCAGAAAGCACAAGGCCGCGTCATGCGCGGCCCAGGGGATGAAAGAGGGGTTCGGTCAGTGCTTCAGCAATTGCAGCCACTGAATCAGCAGCGCCACGACCAGGCACGCCACCAGGGGAAAGAGCAGATCGAGGCGCCCGTCTGGCGTCCAACGCCAGAAGCGCAGGCCGTCATACCAGCGCAGATTGGCCAGATGTACCGCCTCGACGTGCGCCAGGTTGCGCTCGCCCTGGGTGTACTCGCGGCCCGCGAAGAAGGCGACGCCGGCAGCGGCGCCGGCCCAATGTCCGGCCGGGACGCCGAGCAGGGCCAGGACGCCCCACAGGACGCCCATGATCAGCAGCGCTACAACGGCGTGCTCAAAGTGAGTTCGGTTCATACGTGCCCTCCAGGCACAAAAAAAGCCGCATAGCGGCCTCGGGTGAAAAGTTGGTTAACAGGCGCGTCAGACTGGACCGTCGACGCCTTCGATGCTGGCCAGGATGGCGGCAACGGCTTGGTCAGCAATCACCTCGATCGCTGCATGGGTGGTCGACTTGAGCACGTCCTGCTTACCCTTGAGGCGCGCGGCACGAATAGCGTACATCGCCGTCTGCCACACCTGAGCCTTGACCAGAATGCTGTCGGTCGCGGCCTGAGCATCGAGGTCAGCGGCGACCATCCACGCTCGCACGCTGGGCGGTGCCTCGCCGACGTAGTCGGCCTGGGCGAAGGCCTTGGCCTCTTCGGCGGCGGTCTGATGCTCCTGGGCGCGCAGGGCGTCGCTGACCAGGGCGCGGCGTGCCGTATCAGCAGACAGGTCGATCTGCTGGCAAGCGACCGCCAGGGCGGCACCCAGGGGCAGGATCGCGAAGTCAAAGCCGACATACTGCTGGCCGTTGTAGATAACGTTGATATCGGTGGTTTTCATGGTGGCCCTTACAGAGTGGCGAGGTTGGTGAGAACGCGGCTGATGGTCTTGGTGTCAGTACCGGCGGCGATACCGTCGATATAGCGACCCGCGAAGTCGGTCGGGAAACTCACGCTGCCGCAGCCCAGAGCAACACAGGACGCAGAGGCACTGATGAGGTAACCGGCGAAGTCATCGGCCTTCTGCACAACCAAAGCATTCATCTGAACACCCATGACCGGGGGCACCGAGTAGCTGCCAAAGGTACGCAAGAAGCTGTTTGGACGATTGCCCACGACTGCCGGGTTTACCCCTGCCGGAGAAGGCAACACCAGGGTCAGCTCCCGAAGCTCGATGTTTGCCCCTTGACGTTGGAAAGCAAAGCCGCCCAAGCGCGACTCAGACACCCCGCCGTTTGCTTGGGTGTAATACTTGGGTCGCAACTTTTCAGCACCTGACCCCCCCCTGATTACCAGCAGAGAACAGGTGATGTCGATTTGCGACAGCAGATCGTAGTCCTTCAACAGGTACACACCACAAACGCCAGAGTTCGGCGTGGATACCACGGCCTTTTCAATGGTCTTGAACGGCGCAGCTGAGGTGCCAGGGTTGGTGTCCAGGCCAGCAATCTGGTCGACAAACCAGCTACGAGTGGTTTCAGGAACAGCAGCGATGGCAGCGGATACCGCTGATTCGATGCCGGCCTTTTTGGCGTTGAAGTAGTTAAGAAGCGAGCGGGTTTCGCTAACGAGGTTGGCAACTTCGGATTCGAGACTCATGGGGATTAGGCTCCGTGGATTTGGGAAGCGATAAGGGTCTGCAGCGCAACAGTGGCCGCAGCATTGGATACGACTGCGCTTAGCAGGCCGGACCGATCAGCGTCTTGACGCTGTTCGGCGACCTTCATGCGCGACAACAGGTTGTAGATCTGCTCGCCAGCGACCCGCTGGGCTTCGGCCTCAGCCTCGGCCAGGTCCTGCTGTTTCAGGCCGCGCAGTTGCTCGGCAATCAGCGAGCCGGCCTGAGCGGCATGCACTTCGGCGAACATCTCGCGGTCAGCGTCCTGTCGCAGCTCGGCGGCCTTCATACGCGGTGACAGGTCGTTGATCCGCTCACCGACGATGCGCAGCTTTTCAGTCTCCTGATCGACAGCATCGCTACGCTTCAGGCCGCGTAGTTGCTCGGCAATCAGGGCGGCCGCCTGGGCGGCTAGCGGCTCGGCAAGGCTCAAACTCAAGCCCGCCTCACCGCTAACGATGGTCACGCTATTGGCCGGCAGCGCGGCCAGCGACAGGTCGTAGGCCAGCAACAGGTCGGTATTGGCCGACTTGTAGGTCAGCGCCTCGGTGGGGTGCGACCAGACGGCCAGCAAGGTGCCGTCGCTCAGCAGAAAGCCGACCTCCCGCACCCAATACGCTGCAGTTCCATCCGCCAAGGCGGTCAGGTGCAACAGCGTACTGCTCAACCGCTCGCCGCCACTGATAGGGAACTTGGCCACCTGGTTAACGAGGCTTTTCTGCCCATTGTCTGGCCTGTAACCGGTGCTACCCAGGGCGATATGGGTGATCTGCGCCGAGATACCGGTGTTGTCGGCACGCAGGATGGCCGCCAAGCCAGCCTTGGTGATCACAGGTTGTAACGGTGTGCTCATTGAACTGCCTCCATCGGCACCCGCAGCACCGCCCGCGCACGGGTAGCACACGCGACCTGCAGGCCCGATTCAGCGTTTATGGGGATGCCCTGCGCCTCGGCAAACCGCCGAAACAGGCACCGCGTATTGGCGGCATTGGCCAGTAACAGACCTTGCTCGGAAAGCGGCATGGGTATCGGCAGAGCCTCTACCGTGCGCCGCTGTAGCGCCCGACCGCGTGAAGCGTTGGCCAACAACAGGCCGCCATCGAAACGCGCCCCCAGGCGAAACTCGTAGTGGCTGCGCTCGTTCTTCGCCGCATCGATCAGGGCGCGCAGGCGCTCCCCTAACTGCGGCGAAATAATCGAACCCTCACCCTCGCGATTCTCGTTCGCCCAGGCCGTGACCTGGAACGTGTACGGGGCCGCGTTCGGTATCTGGTGCCACTCCTTGAAGTCCGCGTTAACCCGCACCGCCTTGAGCACCCGCCGGATCGCGCCGACGGTGCCTTTGGTCTTGTGAACCGGGATCGCCTCGCGGATCAGCTCACGACGCTGGGCGTCGGTGTTGGCCGCCTCCCACCCCTCGACCTTCCAAGCCCAGCCAAGCCAGGGGAGGAAGTTGGGTGGACAGCGCGCCGAGTCGGCAACGCCCCGGATAATATCGGGGTCGATGCCTTGTTCACTGGCCGCCTCCAGCGAGAGCTCCAGCAGCGTGGAGTTGATCGGCAGCAAGCTCATCCCACCACCTGCGTTGTCAGCGATATCGACGTGCAACTGGGGAAATGCCGCTTATCACATACCAACCCTTCAACTGGGTGGAGCAAGTCCACACGGCTGATGCCCGTTACGTGTAACGCCGCGTAGATCGCCGACAGTGGCAACTGGCCCTCTAGCCGCCGGGCCTCGGCAATGGCTGCATCCAGGCCTTTGCGCGCCGTGGCCTTGACCACTTCAGGATCTGGCCCCGCCTCTACCTGCAGGACGGCCTGCACCTTGAACTCAGCGGCAGCACCGGCCTGGACGCGTGGGCGGTCAGTCAATGGCCGCACACTCTCGGCTGATAGCGCCGTCTGCACCGTGGCCACCAGCTGCGCCGCCGGCGTAGTGCTGTCCCGTCTCGGCAGAATGGCCAGGGAAACGTCGCCGGGCAGCGGATTGGTCAAGCCCGCGTCATAGTCGCAGACCACCACAATCGCCCCGGGCGGCAGTTGCGCCCGGACCTCAGCACTCAACTCAACCCCGGAAAACCGGGGTGAGTCGACCGACACGTTGACCAGCTCGGCCGACGCGCTCAGCCCGTGGTACTCGTAGGCACCACGGCTGCCAGCTACTGACAGCGCTTCAAGCGACAGGCGCGCGCGGTAACGCAATGCCTCGTCGCTCTCCATCACCAACGCCACAGGCGGCACTGCGTCAGGGTCGGCCGGCCTGATTACCAGCGGCTCAACGCCGTAGTCAGCCGCACGATTAACTAGGTCCGCGCCAGTGGCATAAGCCAGCAAGCTGGCCTTGGCCGCCGAATTGACCCGTGCCCGGCCCAACAATTTCTGGTAGGCCGCCACCTCCAGCAGCTTGACCACGGGGTCGGACTCCAAAACCGCAGTCCATTGATCGCCCATATGCTCGCGGAAGTTGCCGAGGGTTTCCTGATACAGCACCTCGAATTCCAGCGTCTCCACCACGTCCGGCGACGGCAGCAAAGAAAGATCGATCATGCGCTTACCTCCAGTACGGCAGAATTGCCCAGGTACTCACCCGTCAGCTGCAGGGTGATTTGGCCGCCTACAACAGCCGTCACGCGGACGCGCTCAAGCTTCAAGCGCGGCTCCCAGCGCACCAGGGCACGGGCCACTTCTGCCTGCACGGCGCTTTTCCAGCCCTCGTTAACTGGAAGGTCGACGTAACGACGCAAATTGCTGCCGTAGTCCGGCCGCATGCGCCGGCTGCCAGTGGGCGTGGTCAAAATGTCCTCGATCGACTGCCGCAAATGATCGAGGCCGGTGGTTTGCTGGCCAGTGCGGCGGTCCAGGCCAATCATGATTAACCGTCCAGACGCTGCAGATCAGCGTGGCCGGCCAGGAATGCCAGCGCCTCGGCGTCGTCTGCCTGGACGGTCACGCGATGGCCAACCACCTTCAAGTCGCGCAACCCGGCTTCCATCTGCAGGAACAACGAGCGCGAGGTATAGGCGGTGTCGGTGAAGGTCACGCCCGCCGACGTAACAGGTACAACTGCGGAGGCGGCCGCGTCCGTTGCCGCGTCGTCCACAGCGGGTTTCTTGCTAGCCATAAGGCAATGCTCCAGATATGACAAAGCCCGCGAGGGCGGGCTGTCAGTGTTTGTGGTTCGGCGTATTTCCGGTGGTATCAATGATGCTGCCGCCACCGAGGATGTTGCCCGCGACTACTAGCTGCCCACTGATCTGCACGTTGCCCTGCAAGGTGATCGTGGACGCCTTGGCTGTGATGGTTTGAGCCTCAGCAGTGATCGCGGTTGACTTGGCGTTGATCGCATCGTCGGTCAGAACCGCCGAGCTGCTGCCAACCTCGATGTTGACCGTGCCGGTAGGCACCTTGATGGTGTAGCTCTTGGCCCTCCAGTCGTAGACCAAGGAACCACCATCATCGAAGCGCCACACCTCGACATGGTCGCGGTTGTCCGGCTGGGCGCCGGCATTGCCATACAGCCCCGGCATGAAAGTGCCCTGCGCAGGATCGCCGCTAGGGCTCACCAGTGCGCCTTGCTCGCCCATGCTCGGCGCTCGCCAGTGGCGGGCCTTGCCAGCGGCCAGAGCATGCCAACGCACCCAAGCGCTGACCCAGGTGCCGCCATCCGACACCCTTACCTTAGCGGCCACCAGATCCACCGCCACAACGCGACAGGGGATCACCAGACCAGCCAGCATGCGGTCGTGCTCGGCGGTCGCGTAGCTCACTCCAGGGTCTCCGGGGCCTGATAATGGCGCTCGTTACCCGGACCAGTGTCCGGATCAAAAGCGACTACCAACTGGCCATTGGCCTCGGGCCACGGCCACTCCTCCTCACCGAGATAAATGACCTGGGTCCACTCAACTACCCAAACCGCGTAACTATCCAGCTCGGGTCGACTCCAGTCTCTTTCTGCTCGCACGAACTCGGCAAACTCAACGGCCAAGCCCCACGACTGCATACGTAGCAGCACTGCCAATTGAGCCGCGACAAAAGCCGCCACATGCAGGCAGTTTTCTTCCTCGGCTGCAACGATCACACGAGCCTCGAAGCGAGCCTCAACTGCGGTTTCGCCTGTGCCTGGATCCTTGTCTGCGTTTTCGAATCCGGCCAGCTCAAGCACTACTGCCGGAGGCGGCACCACTTCGATCCCATCCGGCATGGTCCCGACATAAGCTAGTCCAGGGATCGCGTCCCTGATGTGCTGTTCAATCGCGGCATAAACCTGACCGAGGGGAATTGGGTCATCAACCATTGCCTGTTCTCCGCAAGTACTTCTGCAGTTCAAAGTTCAACTCTTGCTCCATCACCACCAGCAACCGCTGATGAGCACGATTGGTCCATTCCTCGAAGTGCGGACGAACGTCATCCAGCGAAATCTTCGCCTTGGCCAGCGGGAAGCGACTGTCGTTTTCCGAGATCCAACCTGAGCGGCGACCGCTGCCACCGGATACGTCGCTTTCCGGGTAATTGCTTGCATCGAAGTGCTTGCTGGCCGTGCGAATCCAGATATCGGGCTGACCACCGTAGACCTTCTTGAAGAACGCCCCTTGATAGCGTCGTCCTGCCACCGACACACCTGTTCGAGTCTGCCGAGGTCGACCTGCCCGGCTGGCTTCTATCGGGTTGATGCCGAACCACAGCTTGCCCTGGCTGTTACTGCCGGCCGGATAAGCACGCAAGCGCTGCCTTACCGCAGTGACCGCAATGCGCTCCTGCCGACTAACCGCACGGGCAATCTGGGTGCGCAGCCAGCGCAAGGTCTTGTTGATGGCTCGACGTTGAGCCGCTGCTAGTGCCTTGGGTACCAATGCCGCGAAATCGGTGAAGGCCTTCAGGTCAGACCGATCGGCCTGCAGGGTGATCATGCCGCTCTTGGCTGATTGCTTAACGTAGCTGCCGACACTCATGGAGTTTTCCTCAGTACCAAGGTCAACAGACCGTCACCACCTGGTTCAACCCGAACCAGGGTGTAGTGACCACCACCATCATGAACAGGCAAATCGATACGCACCTGCTGACGCTCCCGCACACCATCGGAGTCCACCACGCGGATCACCAGGTGCGGCTCGCGCAACCCGGTGTTGATCCGGCCTAGCTTCGGCTGCAGCCAAGGTGCCGAGAACATCCCCAGCACCTCCTTGTCATTGATGTATGCCGTATCACCCAGAACTTCAAACACCACGTCGTCGATGTCGTCGATCAGGTCGCGAAAAGCCATGGTCAGAGTTCCAGCAGGATCTGCGCCAGGGGGCGCGTGCACAGGTGCAACGGGTTGGATTGGGCTTCTCCGGCCATTCCCTTGTTGAACGGCAGCGGCTCGATCTTGCTGTAGTACGGAACACCCTCGGTGTTGACTGTCTCCATGTAGTCAGCCGGTGCAAACACCGAAATATAGAGGTCAGGTACGCCCTCAGGAATCAGCAGTGCCTTGTCATCATGGATAAAGCTCACGCCCGCGATCTTGCCGCGATAACGTTCCCAGACGATGCCGCCGAACTCGAAGCTCTCACGAGCATCTCCACGCAGCGCCGCTGCCTGCTGGCTGTTGAGGAAGGTATCCTTGATCGACTTGTGAACGACCAGCTTGTTCCAAAAGTTCTTGCCGCAGAGCGCCCGGGAACCGCTGCTGGTAATGCTGCCCAGCGCTTCCTCCTGCAGGTCCAATGCGTCACCACATTTGACACGGATCTCGGTGTCGGGGCTGTTCAGCCCCATGGACATTTTCTTGCGGGTCACACCGAAGGTCTTGTAGATGTCCAGCAGGACGGTCGTACCGTCTGCATCAAGGATCTGACCATTCAACGCACCCATGCGCTGAAACTCGTGCGTGGCGTCCAGCTGCCGCCGGCATTTGGCCAAGCGCTTGTTGACCACATCTTGGACGGACTGCAGCTCGGAGCGAGTGCCGAACGCACGAATACCCTGAATCTCATCGGCCTTGATCGAAAAACGCTGAGGCAGGTGCACGGTGTTGAACGGGATCAGGTTGCGCTTGGTGCCCGCCACCACCAAACCGGAGGTACCACGTTCACCCGCAGGGACCAGGGCCAGCGTGTCGCCGTCCTTTTCGATCTGTACGGTCAGGGTGGTGATGCCCTCTTCCTGGAACAGGCCGAGGCTGCTGATGCGACCCGGCAGGTATTCCTGCTCGTTGATGGCGGCGGTCAGCGACGAAACCGAGAACGCGTCATCGTTAAAGATTTCAATATCAGCCATGAATCAATCTCCAAAAAGCAAAAACCCGCACTCGGCGGATTCGATCATCAGGGTGGTCGTCTTAGCGGACGATCAAGAAATGAGTGGCCAGGGCCTTTTCAGCGGCGGGATCGAGACCGGTGAGGTGCGCCTCGCTGACTTCAGCCAAACGCACCACGGCGCGACCGCGACGCACCACATCCGACTCGCCCAACGGGCCATAAAGAATGGCCAACGCATTCTCGCTACCGTCTTCCGCGGTCGGGTTGTACGGGGCAAACTCGCTGGTAGCGCTGACCAGGCCAAGGATCTGCCCCGGTTCCAGTGCGGGACCAGCAGCGACGTTGATAGCCTCACGGGAAATGGTGCCGGCTGCTTCGGACAGGAGAAACTCGCCTGCATGCATGGGCTCGCGTTGAATGGTCATGTTCTTGCTCCTGTAGCGGATTGGGGTTTGCCGGAATGCGCGGCGTGTCGGGCGGACCAGATGGAAGGCTGATCGATTTGCTTCGCCTGCACCTTCGCCGGTGGGTCGTTGTCCAGTGGCAGGCTGTTGTCGATTTCGAAGCCCTTGCCGCTGCCGACGATCTTGTCGAACAGACGCGCACGGACCGCCGGTGCGTCCAGCCCCGCCGCGACGTACTCGGCGCTGAACTCTGGCAACCTCGCCGCGACACAGAGATCGTGCACGGCCTTGGCGCGGGTCAACCCGGCCAGGACGATGGACTCGCTTTCAAGCTTGGTCGAACTGAGCAGCGGTTCGACCAGGTTGCTGATGCCACCCTCAGCGCAACGCTGGGTGATCATCAGCGCCAGCTTGGCCGAGTCGACCACGGGCGGCGCCGGTGGGTCGACAGGCTCCAATTCAGGATCTGACTCGGGTGGTTCGTCGAGCTGGGCCAGCAGATCTGCCGGTGCATGCTGGTAGCGCTGCAACACCCCACCCTGGCCGAGGCAGGCCTTGACCTTCACGCCCTCGCCCACTTCATCGGCCAGGCCCAGTGCCACCGCTTCATTGGCGGTGAGCCAGGTTTCAGCATCAACCATCCGCCGTAGCTCGGCTTCGTCGATGTCCGGCGCCTTGGACTTGTAGGCAGCGATAATCGCTTCCATGGTTTGGTCCAGCACCTGGGCCACCTTGCGGAAGTCCTCGGCATCGCCCGAGGCGTAGGTCCAGGGGTTGTGAATCATCAGCATGGCGTTGGCCGCGATCACCACCCGGTGCGCGCCGCAGACCGCCACGCTGGCCGCACTGGCCGCCAAGGCATCAACACGACCGGTGCAACGCTCACCGAGACGCGACAGCGCGTTGTGAATGGCCAGGCCGTCGAACAAGTCACCGCCGATGCTGTTGAAGGCGACGATGACTGGCGACACACCGTCGTCCATCGTCTGCAGATCCAGCACGAACTGATTGGCCGTGACGCCCCAGTAACCGATCTCGCCATACACAAAGACTTCGATGGTGCGTTGTTCGGCTTCGCCGCTGGCTTGCACGGCGTACCAGCTTTTGTCCTGGACCGGCACGCGCTTGCCGGCCTTGTCGTAGATGCGCGGGAGCGCTTTTTTGCTCATGGTTGCTCCTTGTCGTCGAGGGAAACGACGGCGTCGAGAGTGGTGTAATTGAGGCCAAGGCCTGTGGCTCTGGCGAGATCCGCCGCGTTTTCCGCGTCGACCGTTTCGGCGTCGTAGCCGGTGCGCAAGACCATCTCGCTGCGCGAGGCGAAGCCCGCTTGCACTTCCATCCGGCGCGCCTGGACGTCCTGCACCGGCTGAATATAGGCCCAGCCTTGCGGCACCCAACGCGTGCGCAGGTATTCGCGGCGACGTTGCGCGTAACCGTCCAGCACTAGGACACCCGACAGCACCGCCATGTCCATCCACGCGGCACGGACTGGGCGACACAACTGGTGCACGTACACGCTGAATTGCAGCTGTTCCAGCCGGCGCCGAAATTCGTTGAGCACCACGCGTAACGCCCGGTCGTTGACCTCGCGCATGTCGCCGGTAAGGATCTCGTAAGGCGTACCAGTCCCCGCTGCGGCGGCCATCAACTGCTGCCGCATAAAGTCCGGGTAGTTGTTGCCCGCATCCGGCGGCTTGGAGAACTCGACCTCTTCACCTGGCCCCAGCTCCTGCATGGTGCCGGGCTCCAACGCGACCATCGGTGTGAAGCCATCGCGGTCGGTGCTCAGCAGTTGGCCGGTGACCGGATCTCTGGGCGTCTGTCCGGAGTCCGGTGCCGGGCGACTGATGAAACCGGCAAACAGGTTGGCCACCTCTTGGCGGAACAACACTGCGTCGTCGTAGTTGTCGAGACTGCGCAGGCGTTTGAGCACTGGCGACAAGCGCGGCACGCCGCGCAACTGACCGGGTTCGACTGGTTCGAAGATGTGCAATACCTGGGCAGCTGGCACCCGCACCAACTGGTTGTAACCTGCGTTCAGCGACGACGCATCTCGCGGGTGCGCCAGGTACATCCAGTACGCCACCCGCTTGCCGCCCGGCGTGAACTCGATCCCGGCACGGATGAAGTTGCCGGTTTTGGTGGTCTCGAACTTGTCATGCGGCACGAACTCCGGTGCCAGCACCTGAAGCTGCAAGGGCACCGCGAGCCCCTCATCCAAGCCGCGTGGTCGCAACCGGACAAAACACTCACCCGAGGTTTCGACCGTGCGAGCGATCAACGCCTGCTGGCCGTAAAAGTCGGTGCGCTCATCGGCATCCGATTCATCGACCCAGTCCTCCCAGAGCTCCTGCAACACTTTGCGTAACGCATCGTCGTCGGTTTTCGGCCGAGGGTTGATCCCGGTGCCGATCAGATTGCTGACGCGCTTTTCGATGACGTTGAAGGCATAGGGGTCATTGCGTACTGCCGCACGAGAACGGGAGCGCAGGTTACGCAATGCCGGGGTGTTGATGCTGTTGATCCCGTTATCCGGCGCATCCCAGCCAGTGGACCGACGGCCCTCCCCGGCGCCTTCGTAACTGGCCTTGATGTTCGACGGCAACAAGAATCCATTACGGGTCAGCGTCGGATAATGTCGAGCCATTAGATGCCTTTGCCTCCGTGGTATAGCCGGACCACTCGAGAGCGCGGGCCGGCTGAGTTGACCAGCGAGGTGCGGATCTCATCGCGAGCCTTGAGCAGCTCGTCAATGGATCGGTATTCCACGGTGCGGTCGCCATAGCGCACGGTTTTTTCACCGCGAGCGATAGCCCCCTCAACCGCGTCGAGGTGCTTCTGAGTAAATGACATATCAGCGTCTCTTCAGGTAACCGCTGGCGGAGCTGCGCCGTTGGGGTGGCGTTGCTACGGGCCGCGATGGCGCGACTGGAGCAGCAGGTGTTGGTGTTGGTTGCACGGTGGCAGCAACCGGCGATGTTGATATTGCGGTGGTGACGCGCTCGCCCTGAACGGGTTTGATATCCAGCGCCTCGTCGAACAACCCCGACTGCGCCAACGACTGCCGGACCCGGTCCCAGTCATGTTCCTGATACCGGTTGATGCCCAAGTAGTGCGCCATGGCCAGGCAATACACCATCAGATCGAGCGCTTCGTTACGCTCGGCCTTGCCCTTGACCCACTCGATGCGTTTGTGACCGTGCACATAGCGGGCGACCTTGCGCTCTGCAACACACTGGACAAAGAAGTCGTCCGGCAGGTCGTTGGCGAAGTGCAACACGCCCGGCCCGGACTCGAACGGGTATCGGTTGTAGATCCAGTCCTTCGCGGTGTCGGTACCCACGAACCAAAGTTCGGCACCGTTACGTTCGGTCTGGCCCTTCCAGGTCACGTCGACCATGGACGGGCGCTGCGCAATCACCGGCCTGCCAGGCTTACTCGCGCCCTTGATGGCGAAGATGTTTCGCCAGCGACGGACGCGGCAGAACTGATAGACCTCATCGGTGTGGTGACCGCCGGAGTCAACACCGGTGGCGAGGATCGCCAACCCGACACCGCAAGGATGCCGATAACGAACCTTGAGCTTTTCGTCCAGTACCGCCCATGTGCGCTCGTCCGCCGGATCGCCCCAGATCACCTGGTGGTCAACGACCCAACGTTCCATGCCAACGCCATAGCCCATCACCATCAGCTCCAGGCGGTTGGCCTGGACGTCGACGGCGCCAGTCAGCATCAGCACACCGGCCGGCATCGTGCCGAGGGTGTAAGCCTCCAACCGCGCCCGAGCAATCAGCACTTCGGCCTTGGTTTGCTCCTGCGCACTGTCCCAGACTTTGGCGAGACGGGTGTTGTAGAACACCTGCATGGGCTCAAGATCACCCTTGGCCTGGGCCTTTTTTGCCTTCTCGAATTGCTTGGCCAGGGACTTCCAGTCCATCCAGCCCAGCGGCGAGTACAGCGCGTTGAGGTGAAACCCGACCGTCTCGCCGTCGCCCTCGGCATGGGCGCGCCACTCGCCTTTGGCGAGCATTTCGCCCTTGTTGAATTCCTCGATCAACACGTCACATTCAGGCTCCGCACACTGGTAGTGCACCACGCTGTAGTCCTTGGAGTAGTGAAGGCGCTCCCATTCCAAGGTCTGCATGTGCCCGCAGGTCGGACATGGCACGTAGTAATAACGCTGGTCGCTGCCCTCGAACAGGTCGGAGATCCGCGAGGCGCCCTTGATGGTCGGTGAGCTGGAGAAGTAGAACTTGGCGTTGCGGCCGAAGGTACTGCCCCGGGTTTCCGCGAGTTCGATGGGATCGCCCTCCTCGCCGATGTCTACCTCCCATCGGTCGATCTCGTCGCCGTAAATGTAGCGTGCCGACAGCTCCGACAGGTTCGCTGCCGAGCCGGCGGTGGTGACGTACAACGAACCACCCTCAAACTCTTTGGTGTCCATGGTGTTGCGCGCATCACGCGAACGACTGGAGGCGACACGCTCCCGCAATACGGGCGTTGCCTTGATCGTCTTGCTAATCCGCGAGGACACCCGCTTGGCCAGCCCCAAACTCGGCAACAAGGTGAGGATGTTGGAAGGCGCCATGTGGATCAGACCACCAATCCAATTCAAGGCAATCTGCGTTTTCATAAGTTGCGAGGCCACCATAGTGACCACACGTTTGCACCGATGCGATGGCGACAAGCATTGCATCGGCTCGCGAGCGTAGGGTGTTCGCGATGTACGGTATTTTCCTGGTTCGGCAGCACCGGTATCACGCGGGATACGCATGTACTCATCGGCCCACTCATCAACCCAAAGCGCTGGCTCTGGACGCAGCCCACGGTAATACGCCTCGCGGTACACCTCTGCACCGTTGGCATATTCGGCAGGCATAGGTTTAGCTCGTAGTCGTTACAGCGTGAATAAAGTCTTCTGTGGAAATGCGCTCGGCATCCTCAAGCACACTACGGAGCTCTTTCATCAGGTGCTTTTCGATATCCCAAGGATCATTCATTGCTGACAGTTCTGGGGCGAGCTTGGGCGGCAGCGCCAAGAGAAGATCGCGAACCATCCGACCCGATGCGAAAGCCGCCTCATCGACAACTGATCGCTCCACCAACTCACCGTTCGCCTTGAGTACTTCGCCCTCGGCCTTTTCAGCCTGGGCCAGCGCAAGCCGGGTTCGGGCTTTTTGGTAGTCCGGCGCAGCCGTGGGAATCGCGCCCGGCGATGTATGTGGGAACGTGGGCTCTTGCTCTTGGTGGCCGATGACCAGCGGAGTGTTGCCAAGGGAATTACTGCGGGAAGGATCGCTGGTCATCGCGAGGTATTGCTCGCTTGCCTCAACGTCCACCTTTCCGTCCAGCGTCAGAACAAGACGGCCACGCTGTGCCAATTTACCAACGTACTGGCGGGACCAGCCCTTACTTGCCGCATATTCCGTGCGACTCAAAATGGTCATGTAAACCTCCTGTCAACCTAGGGCTGTCAACCACCGTCAACCTCTGTCAACCAACGTGGTAAACCTAGCCGCTAACACTTTCCCGCGGGTTTCCTACCCCGTACCCCACGAATATTCCCAGGGTCCCCGGCGAATTCATGCCTGTCCGCCACCGGTCGACGGTGCCTCGCAGATCCCTGCCCGCTTTGCCAACCAACGAGCGTACAGCCCGCTGGCCATATCGGCACCGAGACAAGCCACAACGCTGCCTATTGCAGCGGCAGTCATCAAACTGCACCCCAGTGCCGTGGCGAGCATCACCGTCGCGAGACCAAAAACGGCAGAAGCACCGAAGCGCAACAGCACCCGCTTCACCAACACCGGCACCGCCATCCCTGCCGCATCAGCACGCCACATCTCCCCGGTTAAACCCGCGAGCGCCACCAGAATCAGCAGCCAGGTAGGAAGATCGGCCAGCGACTGCTGGACCTCCTGTTCAGTCGACATGCGTTGCCTCCTCGGCATTGGAATGAAAAACCCCGCCGAAGCGGGGTTAGGTGACCGGCTCAGGGAGGGCCGGATGAAGCTGCACAGCACGTGCGAGGTCAGCACCAAGGCGCAGATTCCAGATCGTGGAGACTTTTTACCCTCCTCCGGAAAAACCGAAAAGGGGGTATTTTCGGTCATTCGTTTCGACGCGACTTTGACGCAACTTTGACGCAGGCTTGAGGTAAGCCACCCCGACGAACGGGATGGGCACGGGCGACCCCCATGCGTGCCATCAGGATCACCATCACTTGCTGATGTAGTGCATGGACCCAATTGCGATAGGTACGGTCAGCGCCTTCCGCCAAGCCAATTTCCTGCATCTGTTGGCGCACCGGAACGCTATGGCCATAACGCAGTCGAGCCAGACTCGCTAACTTCAGCCCACGTTCGTCGCGGTTTTCAAGCTCCATGATGGCCGCGTCGACCTGGGCGGCGGCGTAGTCCATCCCTGAACCGCCACCGATGAGCGGCCGAGTCCCAGGCGTTCCACGCGGTGCGCTACCTTTCCAATCCATGATTGTGCCCATCTGGCTGCCCAAGCTGGCCTCATGGCCGTACTGGCCCAACTGCTCGCCCCAATGCCGCATCAAGCTCTCGATATCGTCAATCATCCCTGAATCCCTCCGACAACCGAACCCAACACAAAAAACACCACACCCAACACAAACCCAACACACACAAAAACCTTTAAAATCAATAGCTTCAATCGAATTGTGTTTAGTGTGTTGGGTTTGTTGGGTATTTCTGTTCTCGCATGAAGAAAATAATCAGCCATCAGAAACCGACCCTCTAACGTCACGCATGCGCACACGCGTAGCGAAACCCAACACACCCGACACAAAGCCGGCAAACCGCCGAAATATAAGGCTCCAATCTGTGTGGGGTATCTGAAATCAACCCAACACACACCCGACACACCCAACACACTTTTAGCTGTAGTCATGCGGCAGCCGCCTTAATGTGGTCCCAGCTGTCGACATGCCAACCCGCAAGCTTCGCTTTGGCCCGCCAGTTTTCGACCTGCTTGCCCAGCTCGGCCGCCTTCAGTGATGGGGGCGGGGAAGCGTCCTGATCAACGGGAAAGAAGAACGCGCCAAAGCGCCGGTTGTTACCATCGGTCCAGGGAATGGCACGCGTTTTATCGACCTCGGAGCTGATGAACAGAGAGAACTTCGTCTGACTCATCACATGCTCTTTATTGCGCTGGCACCATTCGAGGAACAGCGAATAGAGGTCGGTCGACAGGCACGGCCCCCAAAGTCCGTGGCCCAATTCGCTGTACTTCCACAGATGCAAGAACGTCTGCCACCCGGCCCGACTCAAGGCCACCAAGCGTTCACGGGCATCCGTCGAGGGTGGTCGCGTCCGCTGGTTGAAGTCACCCAGATCGACCGACAACAACCAGCCGTACAGCGCCGCGACGCCGCCCTGTTCCAGCTCTCTACCGATCGCCTTTTGCCGCTCGACCGGCAAGGTTTCCATAGGCCACATCACCAGCATCCGCCGGTCGCTTTCACTGATCGGCCACGGCAAGATTTCGTTGCTCAGGAACACCGCGTTCATGTGGTTGGCTTCCTCCCAACCGTTGATGAACTTCGATTCCATCCGCACCGTCTTGCCGGTGATCAGGTGCTTGATCTTGCCCACCTGGTTGTAACGCTGATCACGACTGACAACCTCTTCGAAGACGGACCACAACTTGCGGCTTTGCCAGGCGTTGAAGTTGCTCTCCAACTGCGTCTGGCCAACCGTGGCAGCGTACTGGCCATACAGCATGCCCAGCGCATCGGCGAACAGCAGGCTTTTACCCGAGCCCTCCATGATCGAGTGCATCAGCACGGCGGTGTCCATTTTGGCGCCCAAGTGCTGCAACGGGAACGCCAGCCAACGGATCAGCCATTGAGCCGCCGCTTCGTCGTGGTTGCACAAAAAGGAAATCAGCCAACGCAGATTGGCGCAGGCTTCGTCATCCCGGATTGGCTCGAGCGGCAGACCATCAAAGGTATTAATGTACACGACAGGGTCTTTGCTCATGGTCGGATCAAACACGATGTGTTCGACATCCACTGTGCGCCGCTCACTACTGTTGAGCCACAGCGGATAGGTGTCGCCGAGCGCCATCTTCACCGCGCCTTCAGCAATACGCCGCTTTTTCTCCCGATCCCAAACATCCTTGGTCCCGTCGATGTACACATAACGGTCAGTCGGTGGCATACCCAACGCCCCGCCCTTCTTGCTCGCCATCCGCCGCGCTTGCTCGATGTCGCGGACGTGATCATCTGCAATCAACCGTTTGTCCATGTCATCCAGCCACGCTTTGGCCAGAGGCTTGCCCACACGCGCTTCAAATGCGGCCTTCTTCATCACCCGAGACTGGTCGCAATCCCACACTTGCGTGGTGCCCTCGACCAGCGCAAAGCGACGGAGCACCTGTTCAAGCGTCAATGCCTCCCCCGCGCCCCCGTCAGTAGCCGGAGCAACATCACTGGACGCGCCCTCACCCACTTGGCTCTGCCCGCTCGGTTCAGCAGATGGGGTGGGGGGAAGATCACGCGAGTCTGGAGCCGATGAATGCTGCATACCCAACATACGCGCCGCAGCCTTGACCGCTTGGGACTGATCACCGCCGTGCTCGAGTAAGCAGAACACCTCAAAGGCATCGTTCTGATGCCCGTTGGCCAGCGGATCAGCTCCATGGTGCGAATAGACCCTCCCCTCGTCGCTCACCGTGATGCCCGGTAAGCCCGTACTGCTTTGAGGATAAAGCCACTTGCTACCGCGTTTGATATAGCCATGGCTGCGCAGCAGCTCTTGCACATCATGGCCGCGATTGAACTCATCGATCACTGAGGGCTGCTTGCCCTTCACCGGCGCCATCCGAGTAATCGGCTTGCCCGGCGCAAGAGCCAGTTTCGGTGCCCAAGGGCACGCGGCCTCGGCGTCACGCTTGAAGGCGTCCCAGTTGTTCCAGATCGCCAGCAGTTCGGGAGTGAGCTCTGGCAACCCATCAGCAGCACTCGGTGGCGTGCGCCAGGTGTACGGTTTCCCTGTTCCTGGGTGAATCGAAGGCGGCAACACGTCCTGCACCAAGCCGCCGCGCAGTTCAAACACTGTGATGCGCTGGTACTCCTCAGCCTCGGCTCGCGCCTCAACTTCGCCAGCGACATCACCCGCGTCCTTGGCTGCTTTGATCTTGGCAGTCAGCGCCCTGTGGATCGAACCGTCGGGATCCTTCTCGTTCGGCCACGCCAACGAATGGCGGGTCAGCTCAACGCCCTCTGGAACTCGAAACATGATGCGAAAACGTGCCGGGTTGCCGACCACAGTCGGGAACACCAGCGCCATAGCATCCAGATCGATTTCCAGCTGGTCATAAAGAACATGCCGAGTCCACTGCACATCATCGACGTCCAGCGAGCAGATCCGACTAGGGCCAAGCACCACCCCTAGGTTGTGCCCGGGCTTCTTCTGCCAGAGCTCAACTGCCTTCGCTGCGTCCGTGATGTATCCGCCGGGCTTGTTCCAACCCCTACCTTTCGGCCCCTTCTCCCCTGGCTCGATTGGAACCAAGGCTAATCCGAAGGTATCTATGTAGCGCCTTGCCCACTCAGCAGTGGGCATTCCATTGCCCGGATCACTCATCTGCGCCGCTCCCGCAACTCCTGGCAGCTGACACAGGTTTCGCAACCTGCAATGGTCTGCTGGCGAAGCAACGGGATGGGCTCATCACAATCATCACAGAACTGCGCACTAACTCGATTCGTCGGCACCTGCCGACTCCGATGGATGGCCATGTCGAGCAGGTATTGCGCCTGGTCGTTAGCGCGGTCGATATCATCAGCCATGGAGACGGTCCTCCATTGCCAGACGGGCACCAGCCATGATGCCCAGCACGGCACGGATCACGTCTGCACCATGTTTTTCCAGCAACTGGACTTCGGACAGCTCCCAGATGTTGTCGGCTGCACCTTCATGCATGCTGGAAACAAACAGACCTGTTTCGTGCAGCACCTTGCTGACCGCGAGCAATGCATCTTTTGTCGGTGCAGCTGCTACGGGCTTGTACCAGACCATCCCGGCAGGCCGAACAAGCGCGTCCAGCAGCAAAGGATTTGCCGTCAGGCGGATCAGTTCCTCTAACTCGTCAGGATCCAGCCAGCGTTGTTCAAAGTCGTGTTTGACCTTCTTTTGCAGACCGTCGTAATCCATGACCATGTCGAGCGCCAAGGCAGTCACACCACCTTTGTAGTCATGGGCTGCCCGGTAGATTGCCTTGCGAAGGGAAAGAACCGGCGCAGAGGCCGGTGATTGATTGATGCGACTCATAACCGTAAATACCCCGTTTACGGTGTAGCCATAGACCAGGGCAAACCCTATCCTACGACCACGACCGATGTGCATGTGCTGTGTATCGTCGTAGCTGGGCTGGGGGATCTTTGGTGAGAGGCCCCAGCCCGGCACCCTTTTTAAGCCGCCGACTTCAAGCCTGCGGTTTCTTGTTCTTCGGTGTATAGGCGCTCAATGGCCTTCCCCGTCACATAGCGAACGTCAGCACCTTTAGCGGCACGATTGATAGTTGGCTGTGTTGTACCAACACGCTCGGCGATCACGCGCTGGGACAAGCCAGACCGCAGAAGCACCGCAAGCATTTCTTGGATAGTCATATTGTTCACCGATGCGCTTTCGCATTGGCCGCAACAATACACAAACGTATTGAACGATTCAATACAATCTCCGATACGTTTTTGAATCAAGGCAGAAGAAAAGTGATTGGGGACCGCATCGCTCAACGCATGGTGGAACTAGACTTATCCGAAGGGGAACTAGGCCGTCGCTCCGGCGTACCCCAGCCCACCATTCACAGGATCGTGACGAATGCGGTTTCCAGCCCTCGTCACGACAACGTTGAAAAAATTGCGAAGGCTCTTAAGGTCAGTAGCAACTGGCTTTGGAACGGAGGCGAACACAAGGACCCCAATCCAAGCCAAATCCACCACCCATCTGCAGAGTCAAACGTCGAACCCGGGCCGGCAATTAAAGGATATGTCCCATTGATTTCATGGGTACAAGCAGGAGCTTGGTGCGAGATTGAAGATGTGCGCACGCTTGATGATGCCGAGATTTGGCTGCCGTGTGCTGCATCCCATAGCCGTCAGACCTACGCACTTAGGGTTCGTGGTCTGTCCATGTTCAACCAACACGAACGTCGCTCTTTTCGAGATGGCGATATCATCTTTGTAGATCCAGCCAAGGACGCCGAAAATGGCTCATTGGTAATAGCCAAATTGGTCAACAGCCAAGAAGCAACGTTCAAGCAATTAGTCATGGAGGGAAATCGTAGGTTCTTGAAACCCTTGAATCCGGCCTGGCCGGAGCCAATCATCGAGTTAGAAAACGACGCGATCATTTGCGGGGTTGTATTCTCCAAGCTTGAAATCTTCTGAAGCTGCGACATGAAGGAAGCCCGCTCATCGCGGGCTTTTTTATGCTTGACCACAAAATCAATTCAAATGAGTATTGACTGGATCAATACGCATTTGTATCGTTTGCGCCGTACACCTCTCACCAAAGAGTACGAGCCATGCAAACCACGCATCACAGCAACACCCGCTGCCCGGTTTACTTACATCCGGCAGCCAGCACTAACCCCGCTGCCGTAGAAACCATTCAAAAACGTACCGGCCTGTTGGTGATCATCAACATCGGTCGCCTTGCCGCCACCCTTCGTGCTCGCCCTTTCGCCACCGGCGAATCCGGCCCTTGGGGAGGTGACGCAGCATGAACAACTACCGTATCCCGCTCGCAAAACAAGAGTTGCTGCATCAGATGCTTCAGGCAGGAGGAACCGCCGTTTGCCCTCTTCTACGGCCAGAGCAAACCATCCATGCGAGCTTTGAAGTAGAGCTCACCGACGACAGCGCGGTCATCAGCGTGGACTTTGGGGGCCACACAGGCGAACTGACCCTCAAGCGCTCAGATCGGGCCAATCACCTGCACCTCCGGGATTTCATCCAGGACATTGCGAACGGTCGCATTGAGTCGGCAGAGCCGGCGCCGCCGCCAGAACAACCCACTCGCACGGCACAAATTCAGCAAATGCTGGCCGAGTCGGAAGCACTGCTGAACAACGTTCGAGAACTGCTCGCAGCCTGAGGACAGCGCCATGAACCGCACCTTGGATCAAACGGCCGCCGTGCTCGGCCTCAAGCCCCGCGCCTTCCGCACCAGGTTGCGGGAACTGCGCATCCTAACCAATGACGGGGACCTGGCCAGCCATCACCGCGACCGGGGCTACCTGTTCTCGGATCCGCGCAGCGTCCAGATCGGAAAAACCAATCGCTATCGGCACTACGTCGTAGTGATGGTGAAGGAAGAAGGCGTCAAGTGGATCGCAAAAAAACTGAACATCACTGTCACGCACAAGGAAGCCGCAGCATGAGCCAGAACGCTATCACCCAAGCCATCGGCGCACTGAAGCTGGTTCCGATGTTTCTCAATCATCCAACCGTCATCAGTCGCGCCACGCTGATTGGCGCATCCGCCGAAGCGGTCCAGTTGCTCGAGGCGTTACCAGCGGTCAGCGCTGAACTGGCCGAGGTGTTCCGCTGCGTCGATGCGGTCATTGGTGAAGGCCACATCGCCTACGTCACCCCAACCAAATCGCCGGAATACCCCTACGGCGCCGTTGTAGCTGACCGAGAGGGTCACGTCTGTGCAGCAGCCATGGGTAAAAGCAAAGACGGCCTTGCTGAGCTGATCCGCATGAAGTTGCTGCCCCCATTGGAGGGGCACGGGGAGGAAGTAGCATGAGTCACACACTCGACCAACTACGGCGCCAGTTCGCAACGCCCTGCCCCACCTTGACTGCAGTGCGTGAGCAATATTTCACGCACATCCGCACAGACCGATACCTGCTGAGCGAAATCAAGGCTGGTCGAATCGCCCTGGAGGTGAAGCGCTTGCACTGTTCGGCGCGCGCTAAGCCAGTGGTTTATCTACACGATCTGGCCGAGTACCTCGATGCCCTGGCGACGAAGAAAGCGGCCTGATTCAAACGGTAGCCCCTGCCGATCAGGGGCATACAACAGATAACCGATAAGGCACAACATCTGAGTAACGGACGTTCCTTTACCGGAAATTTGGGCAATATCGAAGGCCGCAGCCTCTCACCGAATCACGGCAGCGGACTCAACTGAGGCACATAGCATATGACTGTATTTGACACTAGAAAAAGCCTTTCCCAGCTAGCAAGTGAAACACTCACAGAAGATGAGTTGGCCGCTATCACCGGATACAAAATTCCCTCTTGCCAACGTCAATGGCTGCAACGTAATGCATGGGAGCACGTACTCACCGCGGCACAACGCCCCGTCGTAGGCCGCGTGTATGCCCGCCTGAAACTCGCCGGTTTGAAACCCTCAGCAACCAATGCCGTCGCTGAAATCTGGTCCCTAGATCTCTCCCGCGTAGGCTAACAATGCGCCAGAAGAAAGCAGTAAACCGAGATCTTCCACCACGAATGATTCGGCGCATACGGAAGAGAAAGAATGGGAGCATCTGGGTGGGTTATTACTACAACGGCAGGGATGCCGACGGTAACCGAGTGGAGATCCCTCTCGGCGGCGACCTCGATGAGGCTAAAGTTGAATGGGCGCGCCTGGATCGGAAAGCCACGCCTAAGCCTGCTCACCTGATGGGCAGGCTATTCGACGACTACGAAGAGAAAGTCATCCCAGGGTTGAAGTCCGGCACCCAAAAGGACTACCTCAAAGGTTTGAAGCAGCTACGCAACGCCTTCGAATCAGCCCCCGTCGAAGCCCTTACCCCGCAGGTGATCGCCCAGTATCGCGACGCACGAACGGCAAAGGTGCGTGCTAACCGCGAGATCGCCCTCCTCTCGACCATATTCACATTTGCCCGTGAATGGGGGCTCACTGAAAAGGCAAACCCTTGCGCCCGGTTGCGCAGGAACAAAGAGACACCCCGCGACTTCTATGCAGGCCAAATCGTTTGGGACGCGGTGTACGCAGAGGCACCGCCCGAGCTCAAGGACGCAATGGATCTGGCTTATCTGACGGGCCAGCGCGCCGCCGATGTGCTCAAAGCATCAACTGCCGACTTGAACAACGGGTTCCTGATGGTAGGCCAGGGCAAGACTGAGAAACGCCTGCGCATCCGCCTACACGACGGCTTAGACGCATCAGGACTCAGCACCTTCCTCGATGCCCTGCTCGAACGCAAAGCCATGGCCGGCATTAGAAGTTCAAGCCTGATCACCAACCAGGCGGGCCTGCGAATGAGTTACGCAATGCTGAGAAATCGGTGGGATGAAGCCCGAGAAAAAGCAGCCGCGAAGGCCGCGGCCGAAGGTGATGCAACGCTTGCCGCCGCGATCCGCCAGTTCCAATTCCGCGACATCCGACCAAAAGCTGCGAGCGAAATTGACGACATTAGTCATGCTAGCCGTCTGCTTGGCCACTCAACGCAGGAGATGACGAAAAAGGTTTATCGCCGTGTTGGTGAAATTGTGCGACCCACAAAATAACTAATGGGCGCGATGGATCGCTACCAGTAGGTTATCTCTGAAAGGACAAATCGACCCAAAGCTACCGTTGGCCAGAGGCTGAAGTCGGCCAGAAAACGTCATCGAGCGTCTACACTATCAGGGGCAATTCACATGGATATGGGGTTTATTAAGGCTTTCGCCTACCATTTTTTGTCGACATCATCCAGCATCTAAAAAATTGAACCGTTGGAAAAAGGGAAGATAATCTTGGGCGTGGAAAACATTCATTTTCTAGCAAGACAAGACCGAGCGATTGAAAACTCCGAAGCCGACGCTTTGGAGCGAGGCCCATTCATTGCGAGCCTTGTAAAAACGCTTGTCCATACCGAACACAACGAAGACGGTACCGTCTCGTCACGCAAAGCGACTGGATTTGTTGTGGGGCTAACGGGTGAATGGGGGCTAGGCAAATCTAGTGTCCTTAACTTGCTTGGTGAAGAACTTAACGTCATGGAGCATGTTGTCGTAGCAACTTTGAACCCATGGCTGTTTAAAGGCCGCGATGAGCTAGTGCAAGCGTACTTCAACAGCTTGCGAGAAGCACTCGGCCAAAGCTCAAGTGAGAAAGTTCGAAGTCTACGGGGACACTTTGAGCGTTATAAGGCGTCGATAGAATTTGTCGGAGCGACGAGTGCGTCGGCCATCGATATTCTGATTGGGAGCGGGGCAGCCACGGTATTCTGGAAAAAGTGGCTAGTAAAAGGCGTTGGCATGTTGATCAAATCCAAGGATCTGACTGCGATGCAAGAGCGCAAGGCTCTTGAGAGCAAGCTTGCCGAAGTCAATGTCGCCGTTGTTGTACTGATTGATGAACTTGATAGAGTTGAGGATGACGAGGTGCGTGCGGTCGCACAACTCGTCAAAGCGGTAGGGGACATCAGGGGCATCTCCTACTTAGTAGCCTACGATCCGGATCGCGTAGCTCAAGCTTTGGGAAGAGGCAGCAGTTCTGAGGAACGGCGAAAAACTGGAGAAAGCTACCTAGAAAAAATCATCCAGTTTCCTATCCCTCTGAGGCCACTGCTCGAAGGCGACGCAAAGGCACTCCTACACAATGCTATGCAATACAACCGAGTTGAGTTGCCGACAGCAGATCGTCCGCATCAAACTGAAATCTATGAACAGTTACTTCGCGTGGTGCGTACACCACGAGAAATTAAGCGATTGATTGGCGCATATTCAGTACTGGAGGAAATCGTCCATGGCGAAGTCTGTCCATATGATGTCCTCGCATACAGCTGGTTAGTCACCAAAGCACCTAGTATTCGCCAGCTTATTGCGGACAGCGTTCAGAGGCTTGTGGATGATCCAGGTATTTCAGAAATGCTCAGACAGCAACAGTGGAGGGCTAATAACGATGCCGCTGAAACGCTAAACGATGTGCTTGGCACCATAGATGAAAACCACGCAGATATGCTTGGGTTATTGTTTCCTCGATTCGGTGGCGATCGAGCGGTTTCTACAGCGGTTGATGACGATGACAGGATCACAAAGCGCAGAAACCTGATTAGGCTGCTCTACTTAGGTAATCCGCCCGGCATGATGTCCAGGGCCGACATTGAAAAAGTATGGACACTTCAAAGCGTCGACGAGACGCTAAGTGCCTTGGGAACGCTGCTAAATTCTGGGCAGCTTGATCAGATTGTCGACCGTATCGGCGATATTCTGCCGACTTTATCAAGCTCTGGAGACAAGATTTTTTGGATTGCGATTTCACGCTTATTGGTTCGTGAGCACGACTGGATTTTAGGTGAGGAGAATACAGGCAGCGTCGTCGATGATGCAGGCGCGATACTGTGGAAGTTTGCACAAACCACGCCAAACGCCAAAGTGCGGGTCAAAGCTATTGTGCAGTCGTTGAAAGAGAACGGAGATCTGCTCATCGTTCCCTGGATACTCAGAAAACACCTCTTTGCCCACGGGTTGACGTCACATCGTCGGCAAAACCATGGTGAGGTAATTTTTGATCTCGAGGAGACCATCGCACTTCGAGATTTGGAACTCCCTCGCTATTACGCTGCCGTAATTTCTGGCATCGCGATTCGAAAACTTCCGGATACTGAGGCGATTTATTGCATGCTCAACTGCAGCTTCTGGGATGATGCACTCAGGCAGTCTCTGACCGCACAGCTAGATAGCATGAGTGCAATCTCTACAATCGCCGCCCTGTTGAATCCTCCTAACGTGATTGTTGATCGAGGCACTCTTAACCAGATGTTCGATGCGGATGCGGTACTAGGAATGACTCGTGGGCTCCTTAGAGACGAAGGTTTTCCTGAAAATGAATGGCTGGCTTCATCAATTCGCCGTTTCCGGGATGCTCTTCTCGGTCGAGATCCGCATTTTAGTAATCCAGATGACGATGATTTTTGATGAGCGCGATGAATTGGATGTCGAAAATTAGGTTCTAGAGTGATCATCAGAATCTATCCATCTCCCTGAGAGTGACACAAAAGTGCTAAAGCGATTGGTATATATGGAAGTCAGTAAACTAGCAATCGCGCCTGCGAGTGAAAGAATAACTCCTGTTTTCTGAAAAGTTTCCGAATGGCCGCTCCTGGCCGAAAGCTGACGCCTGTGAGAGCTGCCACAATCCAAAGTGGACGCTAAGGTGAGAGTTCAGCGGCCGCCGCAGGAACGACTTTTTTTGGTTGTGCAGAGAACGAAGTGAATAATAGTTGAGCGCATTGTTAATGTTTTAGCTGTTTATTTATTAACTTTCTTTGGCGGGATAAGATGTTAGCATGGCCAGATATGTAGGCATGAACCACTCCCTGACTAACTCCTCATACATGTTGGACAAATTCGTTAAGCGATGCCAAATATAATCCGAGCAGTAAGTTAAGAACTGTTCATGATCTTCAGGCTTTACGTCCCTGCTTAATTTTTCCTTGAGTGCGAGTAATTCACTGTGGCTCCACAGAACTGGCTTCCAGAACTCATGACCTGTCCATATGTCTTGCCGTAGTGAAATGTCGACGAAGGTTTTAATCATTTCCGTTGCTTGCGCAAGTGGTATGAAATGTGGGGATGTTGTTTTGCCCTGCATCCGAAAAATTTCTTTTAATTGATAGTTAAATAAAGCAAATGCGCCATACATTTTTGAGCGCTTCCCATATGCTCTTAATGCCACGAGCGCATCTTCTGTATCTAATATTTCATTGGCAGTTGGGATGTAGATTGTCTTTGATCCTTTTGACGCATAGCTAGGGTCTTCTGGGATAAGAACTTTATCTATGTAGTCGTTAAGGCACAAAAAGAAAGCCCTTTCGGAGTTTGTGTCAATTAGCACCAGAAGAACTGGGATTGCAATTCCAATTGACTGGATGGTTAGGATGTCGGACATATCCAACTGAAATTTTGCTACTGGGATTTCAACGCAGTCGTCTTTGTCCTCGATGAGGGTTCCTTTAGCAACATTTCCTCGGCCATATGCCTTTCTCGTAGCGTACTCAATGCAGTCGGATGACTTTAACTGAACGAAAAAATTTTCGCCGAGCGTTTCAGCTATATTTTTGTCCTCATCGATAAAGTCGAAAAGCTCAACAACACAATCAATGCCGTAGTCAGCTCCATAGCTATGGACAACCCACTCTTTTGGAAGCTTTTCTCGCAAAACCCGAACGGATATATCTTCCTTTACTTGGTTTAATGACCTCTGTTTTCTTGGCATGAAAATCCTTATACATAAATAGGTGGGCCACAATATGGGATGGTTTACGCCACTTGTATTGCATAACGCTCCTTATCCATGCGTATTCCCGGAGCCCGTCGGGGCCGCAGTTAAATACGTGGCATAGACAAAGGAAAAAAGGACGAGCACTGCAAGGAGGATACGAAGTCATTTGCAGAGTGTCTATCGCGAGGTTCGAGTGATTGTCCCGTCCCTAAACGTCTCTTTTGGCCGATTGCGGCTTGGCATTACTCTGATCACAGGTGCCCCCATCGTTCGCAGTTGCGGAACACCTATTAAAAATTGCGGAACACTTCACTTTCCTGAGGGCAATAAAAAACCCCGTAGATCATTGATCTACGGGGTTTTCAAGAGTGGAGGCCGAGGTCGGAATCGAACCGGCGTAGGTGGATTTGCAATCCACTGCATAACCATTTTGCTACTCGGCCTCAAACGTCGGATGCCTGAAAAACAACACCAAACGCAAACAAACTGGAGAAGGAAACTAGATTTTCATCTACTCCCAACCCTTTGAAATCTAAAGGGTTTTTCTCGTTCCCTAAGCAGGAATGGACGCAATTCTGGACTGCTTCCGATGTCCTGTCAAGGACGCAAAGTAAAAAATCTCAAGGTTTTCAATTCCCTGGCCCGGGGCGAGCCGGGCCAGGGGGTGATTATAGGTACCAGCGGTATTCCCGTGCGCTTATTTCCTGTTGGAAGGCCAAGTGGTCCTGGCGCTTGTTTTCGCAGTAGACGTCGACGAACTCGGCGCCCAACCCTTCGCGCAGTTGTGGCTGGTGTTGCATGTGGCGTACGGCCTCGAGCATGTCCAGGGGGAAGTCGATGCCACTGTTGCGGTCTTCGTTGAGCGGCGGGATGGGTTCGCGGCCAGCGGCCAGGCCCTGCTCCAGGCCGACCAGGATCGCGGCCAGTACCAGATAGGGGTTGGCGTCGGCACCGGCCAGGCGGTGTTCGATGCGCAGGTTCTTGGCGTCGGACTCAGGGATGCGCACGCAGGCGTCGCGGTCCTCGAAGCCCCAACTGGCGCGGGTGGCCGCGTTGACGGTGCCGCCCAGGCGGCGGTAGGCGTTCTGGTTGGGGGCGAAGATCGGCATGCAGTGCGGCAGCAGTTCCAGGCAGCCGGCGACGGCATGGCGCAGGGCCTGTTGCTGGTTGGCCGCCAGCAGGTTCTGGCCAGCGACGTCGTACAGGCTGACGTGCACATGCATGCCGCTGCCGGGATGTTGCAGGTACGGCTTGGCCATGAAGCTGGCGCGATAGCCGTGCTTGAGGGCCACGCCCCGGGTGCTGCGACAGAACAGTGCGGCCCAGTCAGCGGCTTGCAGGCCGTCGTCAAGGTGGCCGAAGTTGATTTCGAACTGGCCTGGGCCCAGTTCAGCGGTGATCACCGTGGTGTCGATGCCCTGGATGCGGGCGGCCTCGACCATTTCATCGAGTACCGGGGAGAAACGCGACAGGCGCTCGATGTGCATGTTCGGTTGATCGTCGGTGTCGTCGGTCAGGCCGTCGCGGGGGAACTGCGGCAGGCCGTCACGCAGTTGCTTGTCGAACAGGTAGAACTCCAGCTCGAAGGCCACCACCGGGTGAATGCCTTTGCCGCGCAGGCGCTGCAGCACCTGGGCGAGGACTTCCCGGGGTTCGAATTCGATGGGCTTGGCGGTGCCGTCGGAGGTGATCAGCATCTGCCCCAGCGGCTGGGACTCCCAGGTCACGGGTTTGAGTGTGCCCGGTACCAGGCGCCGCACGGCATCCGGGTCGCCGTCGTGGAAGCAGTAGTCACCGATCTTGAACAGACCACCCTGCACACCCAGCAGCACGCAGTTCTGCGGCAACTTGAGGGCCGTGCCGGCGGCGACTTTTTCCAGCATGTCGATCGGATAGCGCTTACCGTAGAAGTGCCCCGGAATGTCCAGGGAGATGAGGTCGACATAACGCACCTCAGGGTAGCGTTGGCGAAAAGCCCGTACTTCGGCCAACAGATCAGAGCAGGCAGCGTCCATCTTCAAGGTTCCCGTTGTAGTGATCAGGTGTAAACCCACAGCACACGCGTGAGTTGGTCAGTGAGGTTGCCGTAGCGGCAGCGGGTGTGGCTGTCGAGCTGGAAACTGTCGCCGGCCAGCAAGGTGACGGGCTCGTCGTCCTCGTCCAGCCACAGGGTCAACTCGCCTTCGAGCACGTAACCGCCCTGCTCCGAGCTGTCGCTCAGGTGCCGCTCACCGCTATTGGCCCCGGCTTCCAGGCGGCTTTCGAGCATCGAGAAGGTGGCGCGCATTTTCGGCGAGACCAGGATGTCGGTGATGCCATTGGCGTAGTACAGGGTGCGGCGCTCATCCGGCCGGGTGACCCACGGCAGGACCTTGGGCTTGGGCAGGCTGTAGAAATAGGTGGTCGGCACCCCCAGGGTCTCGCTGATCGCCGTCAGGTCAGCCACGGTCGGGCGGGACAGGCCACGCTCGACTTGCGAAAGGAAACCCACGGAACGCTCGATCTTGTCCGCCAGCTCCTTGAGGGTGAATTTCTTGTGCTTGCGCAGGTCGTGGATCAGGATCGCCAGCGCGGCAATTTCTTCTTGCTTGTTCATGCCTGGAATTCCGGAAGAGGATTGATCAAATGCTGTCGCGCAGTCGGTACCAGGCCTTGCCGATGGCTTCCAGCGGCGCGGCCAGGTATTTTCCGCCGGGAAAGCTATCGTTTTGCAGACCTTGGTACAGGGCTAACTCGTCGGTCTGGCCGAGGATGGCCGCCGACACCGCGCGTGCGGCGGCCAGGGTCGGCAACACGCCGTGTCCCGAATAGCCCTGCAGCCAGTAGAGATCGCCGCGCCGGCCGATGTCCGGGGTGCGCTTGAGGGTCAGGTCGATGTGCCCGCCCCACGCGTACTCCAGCTCGACGCCCTGCAACTGCGGGAACACCCGCTCGAGAAACGGCCGGGTTGCCGCGTCGATGTCCCTGGGCATGCCGCCCAGGTAGGTGCAGCCGCCACCGAACAGCAGGCGGTGGTCCGGGGTACGACGAAAATAATCGAGGACAAACTGGTTGTCGGTGACGCACACATTGCCCGGCAGCAACGCCCTGGCCAGTGCCGGCGCCAGCGGCGCGGTGGCGACCTGGTAGGTGCCCACCGGCAACACGCAACTGGCCAACTGCGGATCGAGACGATCGAGGTAGGCATTGCAGGCCAGCACCAGCACATCGGCGCGCAAGCTGCCCTGCTCGGTCTCGACCACGTAACGATCGCCCACCTGGCGGTAGCTCAGGGCCTTGCTTTGCTCGTAGATGCGACCGCCTGCGCTTTCGATGGCGGCGGCCAGGCCCAGGGCCAGTTTCAACGGGTTCAGGTGCCCGCCTTCGGGATCGAACAACCCGGCCTGGTAACGCTCACTGGCGACCCACTGCGGCAACTGTTCGCGGGGGATGAATTGCAGGCCATCGTGACCCCACTTGTGGCTGGCCTCGTGCTGCCACTCGGTCAACAGGCTGACCCGCCGGGGCAGGACCGAGGTCCACAAATGCCCGGGGCGATAGTCACAGTCGAAGCCGTGGCGCGCTGGCAGTTCACGCAACTCCCGGGCGGCCCAGCGCATGCTGTCCCACAGGCGGCGCGCGCGCTCATGGCCGAGCGCCGCTTCCAGGGGTGGCATGTCGCAGGACCAGCCGAGAATCGCCTGGCCGCCATTGCGTCCGGACGCGGCCCAGGCCACCCGGCTGGCTTCCAGCACCGTCACGCGCTTGCCGGCCAGGGCCAGGCGCAACGCGGTGTGCAGGCCGCTGAAACCGGCACCGATGATCACCACCTCGGTGTCCTGCTCGCCCGCAAACACCGGTCGTTCCAGCAATCGATCGGCGCAACTGTGGGCGTAGTAGCTGGCGACATGTTGTGTGGATTGCTGAAACATTTGTCTACCCATGAAATTATATTTTTATAATTTCATGAAAAACTACAGCATAATTTTCATTAGCGCAATCGCTGGCCACGTCTCAAAAGGCAAAACACGAACAACCGAAGGCGCCCCAGAATCCCTGGAAATCACTCACCGGGACGTTCGACAGCCGCGCGCGCTGGTGGCCATGGGCATGCACGCCACAGGGTCCGCTGCACCGGTGCACCTGGGTTTGCAGCGGTGCAGTGGGCCGCCAATGCCCCGGGACCTTGACCACCGGCGACCAGTCCGGGGTCACCGGCAAGGTGGGTGGCGCGAGCCGCTGAAAATCCCCCGCCGCGTGCACCACCTTGCCACCGACCACCGTCAGCAGCGACTCGATCCACTTGATCGCCTCGTCCTCGACCGTGAAATAGTCCGCCGTCAGCGCCACCAGGTCCGCCAGTTGCCCGACCTTGATCTGCCCTTTCTTGCCCTGCTCCGAGGAGAACCAGGCACTGCCGTGGGTGTACAGCTCCAGCGCGGTGTCCCGGGGCAGCCCTTGCGGATACAGCGCCAGCCCGCCCACCGTGCGCCCGCTGACCATCCAGTACAGCGAGGTCCAGGGGTTGTAGCTCGACACTCGCGTGGCATCGGTGCCCGCCCCCACCGGCACGCCTTCGGCGAGCATGCGCTGGATCGGCGGGGTCAGCTCGGCGGCCTTGGCGCCGTAGCGTTCGACGAAGTACTCGCCCTGGAACGCCATGCGATCCTGGATCGCGATGCCGCCGCCGAGCGCCCGCACCCGCTCGATGTTTTTCGGGCTGATGGTTTCGGCGTGATCGAAGAACCACGGCAAGCCATTGAACGGTATATCCCGATTGACCTTCTCGAACACGTCGAGCATGCGCGATATCGATTCGTCATAGGTGGCGTGCAGGCGGAACGGCCAACGTTGCTCCACCAGATGCCGCACCACCGGCTCCAGCTCCTGCTCCATGGTCAAGGGCAGGTCCGGGCGCGGTTCGAGGAAGTCCTCGAAATCAGCCGCCGAGAACACCAGCATTTCCCCGGCGCCGTTGTGGCGCAGGTAATCATCGCCCTGGTGCAGGCTGACGCTGGCGGTCCAGTGTTTGAAGTCGTTGAGCTCCTCCTTGGGTTTCTGGGTGAACAGGTTGTAGGCGATGCGGATGGTCAGTTGATCCTTGGCCGCCAGCTCGTTGATCACCGCGTAGTCGTCCGGGTAGTTCTGGAAACCACCGCCGGCATCGATCGCGCTGGTGACCCCGAGGCGGTTGAGCTCGCGCATGAACTGGCGGGTCGAGTTGAGCTGGTATTCCATGGGCAGCTTCGGCCCCTTGGCCAGGGTCGAATAGAGGATCATCGCGTTGGGCCGAGCCACCAGCATGCCGCTCGGCTCGCCATTGGCGTCACGCACGATCTCGCCGCCGGGCGGGTTCGGCGTATTGCGGTCGTAGCCCACCACCCGCAAGGCCGCGCGGTTGAGCAAGGCGCGGTCGTAGAGGTGCAAGACAAACACCGGCGTATCGGGGGCGGCCTTGTTCAATTCGTCGAGGGTCGGCAGGCGTTTTTCGGCGAACTGGAATTCGTTCCAGCCACCCACCACCCGTACCCACTGCGGGGCTGGTGTGCGTTCGGCCTGGTCCTTGAGCAGGCGCAAGGCGTCCACCAGCGACGGCACCCCTTCCCAACGCAATTCCAGGTTGTAGTTCAGGCCGCCACGGATCAAGTGCAAGTGCGAGTCGTTGAGCCCGGGGATCACCGTGCGCCCCAGCAGGTCGACCACCTGGGTGCCCGCGCCGCGCAAGGCCATGGCCTGGGCGTCATTGCCGACCACCACGAACCGCCCGTCCTTGATCGCCACCGCGCTGGCCCGGGGCTTGGCCCGATCCACTGTGTGCAGGCGACCGTTGTGCAGAATCAGATCGGCAATCACGTTATTCATCACAGGCACTCCCCAATCATGGCGACTTTCAACAGTAGTTGAACAACGCCCAGGGCATGCTGGATTACTCAGCCGAGACGATCACCGGTCATGCTCGTCCACCGCCGGCAACGCCTGCGCACCCTGGAACCGTGCCCGATAACGCCCCGGGCTTTCCCCCGTCCACTTCTTGAAGGCGCGGTGAAACGCGCTGGGCTCCTGGAAGCCGATCTGCTCGGCAATCGTGGTGATGCTGGCCTGGGTGCGGCGCAATTGTTCAATCGCCACCGCGCGGCGCACCTCGTCCTTGATCTCCTGGAACGCACAGCCTTCGCGCTCGAGCTTGCGCCGCACGGTGCTGGGGCTCAGGTGTTGCTCGCGGGCAAAGGCTTCCAGAGTCGGCCATTGGCTGTAATCGCTGTTGCGCAGCCGCTGATGGACCTGCGCCGCCAGGCCGTGCTGGTTGCGGAAGCGAATCACCAGCCATTGCGGGGCACTGCGCAAAAACGCCTTGAGCGACGCCAGGTCCTGGGTCACCGGCAGTTGCAGGAAACGGCTGTCGAACTCGATTTGCGTGCGTGCCGCGCCAAAGGTCAGGTTAGCGCCCCAGAGCAAGGCATCGTCGTCCAGGGACAGACGCGGGTGCTGGAAGTCGGCGCGGTCGATGGCGATCCGTCGTCCGCCCAGCCAGCACAGCAGGCTGATCATCAGCACCAGGAAGGTCTCTTCACCAAAACGCGCCAGCTCAACGCTTTGCGCCTGGGTCTGCAGGCTGATCAGCGCGCGTTTGCCGCGCACCGTCAGGGTGCCGCGAAAGTCCCGCAGGAACAGGGCAAAGTTGGCCAGGCACTGGCGCATGGCTTTTTCCAGGGTCGGCTCCTGGATCAGCGCCCGGCAGATCAGGGCGAAGCTGCCGGGTGGCATGCCGTGGGAATCGAGGCCGAAGAACTCGTCCTGCAACTCACCAATCTGCGCCAGCCACAACGCGGCAAACGCCGAGGCCGGGACCCGCGCCGCCGGCTGCTCCAGCAGTTGCGGATCGATCCCCACTTGGCGCAGCACCGCGTGCAGGCGCTGTGGGTCCGCGCGCAAGGCCTGGATCATCGGGTACACGAAGTACACCGCTACCGAATCCGTCTCCCGCATGTATTTCCCTGGCTCCCGATCATCTGAACATGGCAAAAAACGCCACCACCCTTGCGCAGTTTTGGCATAGGCGCCGCGGCGCGGCTGACTCTAGACTCAGCGCCATAAACCAGCCTCCTCCAGCGCCGCCCATATTACGTGAGCCGCGCGCTGCCCACGATACCCAGGGAACATTCATGAAGCCTTCCGATATTTTTGTCCTCAGCGCCGTCCGTTCCGCCATCGGTGGTTTTGGTGGTTCCCTCAAGGACGTTTCGCCGATCGACCTGGGCACCGCCGTGTGCCGCGCCGCCATCGAGCGCTCGGGCCTGGCTCCCGAGCACATCGGCCACACCGTGATGGGCCACGTGATCCCGACCGAAGCCCGCGACGCTTACATCTCCCGGGTGATTTCGATGAACGCCGGCCTGTCCAAGGAAACCCCGGCCTTCAACGTCAACCGCCTGTGCGGTTCCGGCCTGCAAGCAATCGTCAGTGCCGCCCAGAGCCTGATGCTCGGTGACGCCGGCGCGGCAATGGCCGGTGGCGTGGAATCCATGAGCCGTGGCGCCTACCTGCTGCCGCAGGCACGTTGGGGCGCGCGCATGGGCGATATCCAGGGCATCGACTACATGCTCGGCGCCTTGCATGACCCATTCGCCGGGATCCACATGGGCATCACCGCGGAGAACATCGCCGAGCATTTCGGCATCAGCCGCCAGGCCCAGGACCAACTGGCCCTGCTCAGCCAGCAGCGCGCTGCCCACGCCATCGCCGAAGGGCGTTTCGAGGGGCAGATCGTGCCGATCGAGATCGCTACCCGCAAAGGCACCGTGACCTTTGCCACCGATGAACACGTGCGCGGCGACGTCAGCAGCGAACAGCTGGAGCGCATGAAGCCGGCATTCAAGAAAGACGGCAGCGTCACCGCCGGCAACGCCTCGGGCCTCAACGACGGTGCCGGCGCACTGATCATGGCCACCGGCAAAGTCGTGCAGGAACAAGGTCTCAAGCCGATGGCGCGGCTGGTGGGTTACGCCCACGCCGGTGTCGAGCCGTCGATGATGGGCCTGGGTCCGATTCCCGCGACCCGCCTGGTGCTCGAGCGCGCCGGCCTGACCGTGGCTGACCTGGACGTGATCGAGTCCAACGAAGCATTCGCCGCCCAGGCCTGTGCCGTGGCGCAGGAACTGGGCTTCGATCCTGCGAAGGTCAACCCTAACGGTTCGGGGATTTCCCTCGGTCACCCGGTAGGCGCTACCGGCGCGATCATCGCCACCAAGGCCATTCACGAACTGCACCGCGTGCAGGGCCGTTACGCCCTGGCAACCATGTGCATCGGCGGCGGCCAAGGCATCGCCGTGCTGTTCGAACGCGTATGAGCAAGGACATCGACATGAATCTGCAGCACATCGGCGTGATCGGCGCCGGCACCATGGGCAACGGCATCGCGCAGGTCTGCGCGGTGGCAGGCTTGCAGGTGACCCTGATCGACATCGCCGAGAGCGCCTTGCAAAAGGCCCTGGCCACCGTCGGCAAGAACCTCGATCGCCAGGTAGCCAAGGGCAGCCTGAGCCAGGAACAGAAACTCGCGGCCCTGGGGCAGATCCGCACCAGCACCGACTACGCCAGCCTGCACGGCGTGCAGATGGTGATCGAGGCCGCGACCGAGAACCTAGAGCTGAAACTGCGCCTGCTGCAACAAGCTGCGGCCCAGGTCAGCGCCGAGTGCGTGATTGCCTCCAACACCTCGTCGTTGTCGATCACCCAGTTGGCGGCCAGCGTCAGCCACCCCGAGCGGTTCATCGGCCTGCACTTCTTCAATCCGGTGCCGGTGATGGCGCTGATCGAGGTGATTCGTGGCCTGCAGACCAGCGACGCGACCCACGCCCTGGCCCTGGACATGGCCCAGCGCCTGGGCAAGACCGCGATCACCGCGGGCAACCGTCCGGGGTTTGTGGTCAACCGGATCCTGGTACCGATGATCAACGAAGCAGTGCTGGTGCTGCAGGAAGGCCTGGCCAGTGCCGAAGACATCGACGCCGGCATGCGCCTGGGCTGCAACCAGCCGATCGGCCCGTTGGCCCTGGCCGACCTGATTGGCCTGGATACCTTGCTGGCGATCATGCAAGCCTTCTACGACGGCTTCAACGACAGCAAGTACCGCCCGGCCCCGTTGCTCAAGGAAATGGTCGCGGCCGGCTACCTGGGTCGCAAGACCGGACGCGGCTTCCATGTCTACGACTGAGCGCTGCTCGCGCTTTGCCCAAAGCCGGGACAAGGCCCTGGAGCTGTTCGCCAGCAAGGGCTTTGGCCAGGTCGGCATGCGTGAACTGGCGGCGTACCTGGGGCTTACCCCAGGTTCGCTGTATCACCACTACCCGAGCAAACAGCACCTGCTGCTGGATTTGATCGAAGAATTCTACGAAGAACTGCTGGCCACCCTCACCCGCATCGAACGGCGCTCGCGCACCTCCCAGGACCGCCTGTTGCCGCTGATCCAGGCACACCTGAAACTGCATCAGGACATGCCCTGGCACTTTCGCCTGGTGGAGCGCGACAGCAGTTGCCTGAACGATGACCAGCAAGTGCGCGTCCGTCAGTTACAGCAACGCTACGAGCAACAACTGATGCGCATGCTCTGCCCCGCGATCCGACTCGGCGACCAAGCCCTGCTGGCCGCCGGACACACCATCGCCTCCCTGCTCAACAGCGCCCCCGGCTGGCTGGGCCAACACCCCCTGCCCCCCCGCGAGCGCGACCGCCTGCTGCACAGCCTGTTGGTCGGCGCCATCGAACGCATCCTGGCCGACAACACCCCACTACAAGCCAACGTCGCCTGACGGCTCCACAGGTTTGGCGGGTGTATGGATAATCTGCGAACGACCTGGATTAATGTGAGAGCGGGCGCCCGCTTGCGGCGCCTGCTTGCGGCGCCTGCTTGCGGCGCCCGCTTGCGGCTTGCCCGCGATGGCCATAGGTATCTACACAACCTTGTAGCGGCCTGTGGCGAGGGAGCTTGCTTGCGTGGCGGCCTCTGGGGTGGTGTTGGATTAGGCGGAGTACATATCCATTTTTGCGGTAACGGCCACCTATGGTTCCGCTTTTACAGCGGCTCACTTTTGGAGGAGCCCAAAAGTAAGCAAAAGGCTCTTGCCCCACCACTTGGCACCTCGCTTGGGCTCGGTGTGCCCTCACTCCGGCTTGAATCCGTGGGCCGCCGCCACGCGCCATCCATGGCGCGGGGCGGCTAACCCGGCGTCCTGCCGGGTTACCCACGGATTCAAGCCTGCGTTCGGCCAGCGTGGTTAACGGGGCGCCCAGGATCAAAAGCCAGAGCCAGAGCCAGAGCCAGAGCCAGATCAAAAGATGGCTGACTTCGTCAGCGTCTTAGGAAGTAGAAGCCACACCGCGCATGCCGCAGTGATCAGGTCGGCTTTTAGGCCGCCTCGCTTTGTTTTTGATCCTGGGCGCCCCGTTAACCACGCTGGCCGTACTTCGATATTGATTTGGGGGGTAAACCGGCAGGACGCCGGTTTAGCCGCACTGGGCCAGGGAGGGCCCATTGCGGCGGCCCCCCAAATCAATGTCGGAGTACGGGCATGCCGAGCCTAAGCGAGGCACCGAGTGGTGGGGAATGTACGGGACAACCACATGGGTTACAAAAAAGTACCTTTACATAGGTAACACTTTTATCGACACGTACCCGTTCTTTGCCTCTCTAGCATAGACCCGGCCTAGGATTACCGGACCGAATATCACCTCCCACACATCATCACTGATCATCTCCATTCCAATGGTCTGATGCTTAAGCACATTGGCTATATAAATCCGCAGACCTGCTCGATTAATGATTCCATTACTATCAGCCAGGTAACACTCCACGTGGCTCGCATACCCCATTTCAGGCAACTTTTCCGGGTAAGTCCGAGTCGAGGGTGAATAGCAGGAAGCAGGCGTTTTCTGGTCAAGCGCCTCGTGCCCCCGCTCATAATTGTAGTGCTGCATAAAGCGGTCAAACTGTCTCTGCTGAGCCTCCCAAGGAATGGCGGGCGGTTGAGGCAAGGTACTTTTCAGCGTTCGGTGCATGCGTTCGTGACGCCCATTCTGGTCCGGACGGCCAGGCTCAATTCGCTCAGGAATAATCCCTAGTCGCAGCCACCATATCGACAGCTGCGACAGCCCGGCACGGCCGGTACTGGCAAATGGCACACCATTGTCAGTTCGAATACGCTCCGGCAACCCGTACTCGCGGAAAACTCGCTCAAAGGTCTGTTGGGTCTCCTTCAGATTGGTACTGGACATACTCTGGCAGGCCAGTAGAAAACGGCTGGCGTGATCCATGATCGTCAGTGGATAGCACCAAACTCCGGCGCCCGTCAGAAACTGGCCCTTGTAGTCCGCGCTAAAGAGCTGATTAGGTTTTTCTGCCTTGCTCAAAGGTTTGGGATAGACCGCGACACGCCGTCGTACACGCTGCGGCGTAATTAAGTCGGCTGCTTTAAGGATGTTGTAGATGGTCGTTTTTGACGGCGGATCCTGATCGGGAAAGCGCTTGAGCAAGTCATTTTGGATCTTCTTAGGCCCTGGAGTTGTTTCTCCGATAGACCGAAGCTCGATGATTGCCTGCCTAACAGCGACAGGCACCACGTAGCTCTGGTTGTGCCGGCAACGGCTGCGTTCCTCAAGCCCACTAGGCCCTTCAGCTTTGTATCGCTCGACCCATTTATAGCCAGTCTTTCGACTGATCTCGTAGTCACTGCACAGCTTGCTGAAGGTGTGTTTGTCCGCCAGATAGGCAGCGATGAACATCACTTTTCGATCCATAGGTTTCAGCTCTCTCCAGGGCATGGTCAGATCCTCGCGAAATCGACCATGCCAGTTAATAACTGTTACCTATGTGCGTGAACTGATTTGTAACCCATGTGGGTGAGTCATACCGGGAAAGAGCGTTTTGCTTACTTTTGCGCTGTTCAAAAGTGAGCCGCCGTCAGGCGGAACCATAGGAGGCCGTTACCGAAGAAATGGATATGTACTCGGCCTGATCCAACACCCCAGAGCCCCCCACGCGAGCAAGCTTTGCTCCTACAGGGCCAAATATACGCAAGGCCCTGCAGGCGCCAGCCTCTGTTACCAAAGCGCCAGGGTATAGCTGACGATCAAACGGTTCTCGTCGATGTCGCTGGCGAAGCTGGACCGGTAAGTCGCGTTACGCCATTTGAGCCCGACGTTCTTCAGCGCGCCACTCTGGATCACATAACCGATGTCGGTGTTGCGCTCCCACTCCTTGCCTTGCCCTGGGGCGGCGCCCAGGTTGATTTCATCACCCTTGACGTAACGGGTCATGAAGGTCAGGCCGGGAATACCGAGGCCGGCGAAGTTGAAGTCATAACGCGCCTGCCACGACTGTTCGTCCTGGTTGGCGAAGTCGTTGATCTGCAGCAGGTTGACCAGGTAAGGGTCAGTACCGTTGACGTTGGCAAAGCCGGTGTCGCCGCTCATGTCCTGATAGGAGAGGCCAAACGCATGGGCCCCCAGCGAGTAGGTGAACATGGCACCCAGCATGCGGTTGTCGACGTTGCTGTTGCCGTCATCGGTGGCGCTGGACCAGCGCAGGTCGGACTTCAACGACTGCCCCTCCGTCACCGGCAAGGTGTGGGTCAGCGTCAGGTAGTGCTGTTTGTACAAATCGTCCAGATGCGCATAGTGGTACCCGGTGGTCAGCGCGCTGTTCCATTTGTAGTCGGCGCCGATGAAGTCGAACTGGTCGGTAAAGGGGTTGGCACCGGTGATGATGTTGCGCCGCGGCCCCTTCATCAGCGTCATGTCTTCGCGGTTGCTGGAGTTGCGCTGGCTGACCTGAGTCAGGCGGCCGCCGTTGAACGACAGGTTCTCCACGTCCAGCGAGCTCAACTGCCCGCCCTGGAAGGTCTGGGGCAACAAGCGCGATTCGTTGGGTACCAGCACCGGCAACTTGGGCATCAGGGTGCCCAGCTTGAGGGTGGTTTTCGAAACCTTGACTTTGCCGGTCAGACCCAGCTCGCTGTAATCATCCGGGGCCCGCTTGGACACCGGTCCCTGGGGCAGCAGCCCGGTGACCCCGGCACGATCCGGGCTGGAATCGAGCTTGATCCCCAACTGCCCAAGGGCATCGATCCCGACGCCCACCGGCCCTTCGGTGTACCCCGACTCCATGCGCAGGATAAACCCCTGGGCCCACTCCTCGCCCTTGCTTTGCGGAGCGCCGGACTGGCGGAAATCCCGGTTCATGTAGAAGTTGCGGGTTTCCACACTGGCCTTGCTGTCGTCGACAAAGGCCGCCGATGCTGGCGCGCACACCCCGATGACCCCAGCAATACCAGACAACTGAACGATACGGACAGAACGTTTGACGTACATAAGGCTCTCTTTTTTATTGTTGTTGTGAAGCGCACCCGCGCACCCTGCGCGGGCTCCAGACAGCAATCGCGGCGAATCAGCTACTACTAGAAGTTGCGGCGGCTGAGCTTGAGTACCCAGCCGACAATGCCGACCCGGAACAGCAGCACGCAGATGACAAAAATCAGCCCCAGGATCACGTGCACCCATTCCCCCAGCGGGCCGTTGGACAGATAGCTCTGCAGCGTCACCACCACAGTGGCGCCCACCAGCGGCCCGAGTACTGTGCCGACACCGCCCAACAGGGTCATCAGGATCACCTCGCCGGACATGTGCCAGTGCGCATCAGTCAATGACGCCAGCTGGAACACCACCGTCTTGGTCGAGCCAGCCAGGCCGGTCAGCGCCGCCGAGATGACGAACGCCAGCAGCTTGTGGGCATCGACGTTGTAGCCCAGGGAAATCGCCCGTGGCTCGTTCTCGCGGATCGCCTTGAGCACCTGGCCGTAGGGCGAATGAATGGTGCGCTGGATCACCGCGTAGCCGAACACGAACACCGCCAGCACGAAGTAGTACAGGGTCAGGTTGTTGTTCAGGTCGAACAGCCCGAACAACTGGCCGCGCGGTACCCCGTGCAGGCCGTTCTCGCCGCCGGTGAACGGCGCCTGGACGTAGATGAAGAACACCAACTGGGCCAATGCCAGGGTGATCATCGCGAAGTAGATCCCCTGTCGACGGATCGCCAGCAAGCCGAACAGCAGCCCCAGCACCGCCGAGGTCAGGGTGCCGGCGAGAATCCCCAGCTCGGTGCCCAGGCCACTGTAGTGACTGAGCAAAAAGCCGGTGACATAGCCACCCGTGGCGAGAAACGCCGCATGCCCGAACGACAGCAGGCCGGCATAGCCCAGCAGCAGGTTGAAGGCACAGGCGAACAGGGCAAAACACAGCAGTTTCATCAGGAACACCGGGTAGATCGCCATCGGCGCCACCAGTGCCACAGCGAACAGGGCCAGGTAGAACCAGCGCTTGCGGCGAGTCGCCGCCTGCTGCCGTTCCAGCACCACCTGGGGTTGCAGGCGCGTTGCGCCCGTCTTGATCTGCAGACTCGTCATCTTCACGCCTCCTTACCGAACAGTCCTGCCGGACGTACCAGCAGCACCAGCACCATCACCAGGAACACCACGGTGTTGGCCGCCTCTGGATAAAACACCTTGGTCAGCCCTTCGATCAGGCCCATGGCCAAACCGGTGACGATGGCGCCCATGATCGAGCCCATCCCGCCGATCACCACCACCGCAAACACCACGATCAACAGGTTGGCGCCCATGGTCGGGGTCACCGAATAGATCGGCGCCGCCAGCACTCCGGCGAAGGCCGCCAGGGCCGCACCGTAGCCATAGGTCAGGGTGATCAGCAGCGGCACGTTGATGCCGAAGGCCTGCATCAGCTTGGGGTTCTCGGTGCCGGCGCGCAGGTAGGAACCCAACCGCGTGCGCTCGATCATGAACCAGGTCACCAGGCACACCGTCAGCGCCGCGACAATCACCCACGCGCGGTAAGTCGGCAGGAACATGAAGCCCAGGTTGTAGCCGCCCTTGAGTTGCTCCGGCATCGGGTAGGAAGAACCGGACACCCCGAACAGCTTGACGAAAGAACCTTCGAGGATCAGCGCCAGGCCGAAGGTCAGCAGCAAGCCGTACAGGTGATCTTCACCGGCGATGCGCCGCAGCAGGAAGCGCTCGATCAGCACCCCGACCACCCCCACCAGCAACGGCGCCAGTACCAGCGCCATCCAGTAGTTGACGCCCAGGTAGTTGAGCCCCATCACCGCGGCGAAGGCGCCGAGCATGTACTGCGCGCCGTGGGCGAAGTTGATGATGCGCAGCAGGCCAAAAATGATCGCCAGGCCAAGGCTGAGCAAGGCGTAGAACGCACCGTTGATCAGCCCCAGGAGCAACTGCCCGGACATGACGCTCAGGGGGATACCAAAAATCAAAGTCATGATTCACCACTCGCAGGAAATCCGTGACACCCGGCTGCCAGCAGCCGGGCAACAAGCATGTGCAGCGCCGCGATCAGCCTTTGGTCAGCAGCTTGCACTTGCTTTCGGATTCCGGGCGATAGGCCTCATCGCCAGGAATGGTGCGCACGATCTTGTACAGGTCCCACTCGCCCTTGGACTCGGCCGGGGTCTTGACCTGGGCCAGGTACATGTCGTGGACCATGCGGCCATCGGCGCGGACCTTGCCGTTCTTGGCGAACATGTCGTTGACCGGCGTCGCCATCATTTGCTTGCGTACAGCCTGGGCTTCGTCGGTGCCGGTGGCCTTGATCGCATTGAGGTAGTTGGTGGTGGCCGAATAGATGCCCGCCGGTACCATGCCCGGCATTTTGCCGAAGCGTTTGTGGTAGCGCTGCGCCCAGGCACGGCTATCGTCGTTCATGTCCCAGTACCAGCCGGTGGTCAGCATCAGGCCCTTGGTGACATCCAGGCCCATGGCATGGATATCGTTGAGAAACACCACCATGCCGGCCAGCTTCTGCCCAGACTGCGCGACGCCGAATTGGCTGGCGGTCATCAGCGAGTTGACGGTATCGGAGCCGGCGTTGGCGAAGGCGATCACGTCCGCACCGGAGCCCTGGGCCTGGAGAATGTAGGAGGAAAAATCGCTGCTTGGGAACGGGTGGCGGACCTTGCCGACCACCTGGCCGCCATCGGCTTCGACCACCTTGGTGATGTCCGCTTCCATCGCATGGCCGAAGGCATAGTCGGCGGTGAGGATGAACCACTTCTTGCCACCTTCGGCCAGCACCGACTTGGCCGTACCGTTGGCCAGCGCGTAGGAGTCATAGGTCCAGTGGATGTGGTTGGGCGAGCAGTACTCATTGGTCAGGCTCGAAGCCGCTGCGCCGGAAATCAGCGCCAGCTTGCCGGACTGCTCGACCACCTTGCTGGCAGCCAGCACCACCGAGGACGCCACCATGCCGGTGACCATGTCGACGTTGCGCTCATCGACCCACTGGCGCACGGTGTTGGCGCCGACGTCCGGCTTGTTCAGGTCATCGGCGCTGAACACCACGATCTTCTTGCCGTTGACCTGCCCACCGAAATCCTCGATGGCCATGTTCAGGGCTTCCAGGCCACCGGGGCCGGACAGGTCACGATAGGTGCCCGACATGTCCGCCAGGTAACCGATGCGAATTTCGTCGTCACTGATCTGCGCCTGCGCCGCACCGGCGATCAGGCTGGAAACCAGGATGGCGCTTGCTGTGTGCTGAAAAACCTTCATGTAGTTCACCCACTGTCCGAAGTTATTTTTATTGTTCCAGGCAAAGCGGCCCCGTGCCGTCGAGCCGTGAGACTCGGCGACCTGCGTGATGCGCGGGGTAAAACGGGTTCAGACGCCCAGGCAGCGGTGCAGCAGTTCCTGCTTGGCGTCCAGTTCAGCGGCACTGATCTGCTCGATGATCTGACCGTGCTCCATCAAGTAATGGCGGTCAGCCAACGGCGCAGCAAAACGGAAATTCTGTTCCACCAGGACGATGGTCAGGCCCTTGTTCTTGAGCTTGATCAACACCTCGGCGAGTTTCTGCACGATCACCGGGGCCAGGCCTTCGGTTATCTCGTCCAACAGCAACAGGTTGGCGCCGGTGCGCAGGATCCGCGCCATGGCCAGCATCTGCTGCTCGCCGCCAGACAGGCGCGTGCCCTGGCTGAAACGGCGCTCATAGAGATTGGGGAACATCTCGTAGATTTCATCGAGGCTCATGCCGTCGCTGCGCACGGTCGGCGGCAACAGCAGGTTTTCCTCGACATTGAGACTGGCGAAAATGCCCCGTTCCTCCGGGCAGAAACCGACACCCAGGCGCGGGATCAAGTGGGCCGACAGGCCGATGGTCTCGGTGCCGTTGACCACGATGGAACCGGTCCGACGCCCGACCATGTTCATGATCGCCCGCAGCGTGGTCGAGCGGCCGGAGCCGTTGCGCCCCAGCAGCGTGACCAACTCGCCACGGCGCACTTGCAGGTCGATGCCATGCAGGATGTGCGACTCGCCGTAGAAAGCATGCAGGTCATTGACCCGCAGTTGTTCGAACTCAGGACTGTGCAGCGCGTTCATGCTTGCGCCCCTTCAACCGCCACCGCCTCGCTGCCCAGGTACGCCTCGCGCACCTGCGGGTTGGCCGAGACACTGGCGTAGTCGCCCTCGGCCAGAATCGCGCCACGGGCCAGCACGGTAATGCGGTCGGAGAGCTCACTGACCACGCTCAGGTTGTGCTCGACCATCAACACCGTACGCCCCACCGCTGCGCGCCGCACCAGCTCAATTACCATGTTCACATCCTCGTGCCCCATGCCCTGGGTCGGTTCGTCGAGCAACAACACACTGGGGTCCAGCGCCAGGGTGGTGGCCAGTTCCAGCGCGCGTTTACGGCCATAAGGCAGTTCGATGGTCTGGGTGTGGGCGTAGTCGAGCAGGCCCACCTCGTCGAGCATTTGCATGGCCCGCTCATTGAGGGAGTCGAGGCTGCTTTCGGCTTTCCAGAAATGGTAGGAGTCGCCGCGCTTGCGTTGCAGGGCCACGCGCACGTTTTCCACCACACTCATGTGGCCGAACACCGCGGAGATCTGGAACGAGCGCACCAGGCCCAGGCGCGCAATCTCGTTGGGCTTGAGGCGGGTGATGGGTTGGCCCAGGTAGAGGATCTCACCGCGAGTCGGCGGGAGAAACTTGGTGAGCAGATTAAACACTGTGGTTTTACCGGCCCCGTTAGGACCGATCAAGGCGTGGATGTGGCCCTTCTGCACACGCAGATCAACTGAGTCTACGGCGGTAAAACCGCGAAACTCCTTGGTCAGGCCGCGTGTTTCCAAGACAAACTCTGGTGACATGTGGAGCCCTCTAACCTTGATTGTTTTTATTGGTTATGGCGCTGCTGGCACACTCTACTGCTTGTTTACGCTTACGTAAACGTTATGGAATATACAAAAGTCCTACAGGGACTACAGAAACAACTTGTGAGCAAATGTATCAGCGCTCCGACAGGTACTGGCCAGAGGCTCAAGCGCGGGCCTCAGCGGGCTGATCGAGGCCCTATAAACGCGTTTATAAAGGCCTTGTACTACGTTCATTTCGCACTTCTTGGCACACGGCCCATCAGGTAGAACTCCGGGTTGGGTGGCGTTCCGGCCAAGGACACCAGGCGGTTGGAAAGGCTGAAAAAGGCCGTCACCGCGCCGATGTCCCAGATGTCCTCGTCACTGAAGCCCACTGCCTGCAGGCGCTCGCGCCAGCTATCGTCGAGCGCGCCGCCAGCGGCGCCGAGGTGAAAGGCAAAATCGAGCATCAGCCGCTGGCGCTCGCCAATCGGCGCGGTGCGATGGTTGATCGCCAACTGATCGGCCAACAGCGGGTCCTTGCTGTAGATGCGCAGGATCGCGCCATGGGCCACCACGCAATACAGGCAACCGTGGCGCGCGCTGGTGGCGACCACGATCATCTCCTTCTCCGCCGCCGTGAGGCTCTCGGACTCACGATCCATCAGGGCATCGTGGTAGGCAAAAAACGCGCGAAATTCCGCCGGCCGGTGGGCCAGCATCAGGAACACGTTTGGCACAAAACCGGCTTTCTCCTGCACCGCGAGAATACGCTCGCGCAGGTCGGCGGGGAGTTGCTCGAGGGTATGTGGAACCGGGAAATGACTGATGCCAGAAGACATGGGACGTCCTTGATCGATGACCACGATGAGCGAAAGACTCAGGCGCACAACGAACATCAGAACCCGAGCCGGGTGCTACGCGACATTTACGTTAACGTAAAGGTAACGCAGCCACAACCGGCTTTTTCTTCGGCGCAAGGTTACTCCTCCAAGGTCACCGGCTTGTTCAGTTCGCCGATCTTCTCCAGCCGCGCGCGCACGATGTTGCGGCTGATGTTCAGCAGGCGTCCGGTCTGCAACTGGTTACCGTGGCAGTAACGGTAAGCGGCGCGAAAGATGGTCTCTTCGATGTGCTCGTAGAGATCAGGGATGTTCTGCTCGAACAGCGCCTGCAACGCCGACTCCAGGTCCACCGGGCCGCTGAGCGCAGGGTGGGCATGACTCGCCTGCTCCTGGCGAATGCCCGAAGAGCGCATGTCCACCAGGTGCAGGTCGGCCGGCGCCACACGCTGGTTACGGCACACCAGCAAGGCATGGTGGATGGAGTTTTCCAGCTCGCGGATGTTGCCTGGCCAACTGTGATCCAGCAGCTTGCGTTCGGCCTCGATACTCAGGGTCGCGCGGTTGTAGCCCAGGCGCTGGCAGTGCTCCTCGAGGAAAAACTCGGCCAGCGGCAGGATGTCGCCGGGACGTTCGCGCAGCGGTGGCAGGCGGATGGTCGCCACGTGCAACCGGTAGAACAGGTCTTCGCGAAAGTGCCCCGCCACCACCGCGTCCGCGAGGTTGACGTTGGTCGCTGCCACCAGGCGCACATTGATCGGTATCGGTGTGCGCGAACCCAGGCGCACCACTTCGCGCTCCTGCAATACCCGCAGCAATTTCACCTGCATGTTCAGCGGCAAGTCACCAATCTCGTCGAGAAACAGCGTGCCGCCGTTGGCCGCTTCGAACCAGCCGGCCTTGTTGCTGGTGGCGCCGGTGAACGCGCCCTTTTCATGGCCGAACAGTTCGCTCTCCACCAGGGTTTCGGCAAAGGCACCGCAGTTCACCGCCACGAACGGTTCGCGGCCACGGCGGCTGAGGTTATGGATGTGGCGGGCGACCAACTCCTTGCCGGTGCCAGTCTCGCCGATGATCAGGGTGTTGGCTTCACTGGGCGCCAGGCGCTCGATGCGGCTGAGCAACTCCTGGGAGCGCGGGTCCTTGAAGACCAGCACGGTGGCGCGCACCGACTTGGTCAATTCGCGTGCGTGGGGATGAGTGATCAGCGACATGGTGCATTCCTGGCAGTAAAAGCGCGGGTTCAATAGTGCACGAAGATAGTTAGACTAAAAAATTATTAATTAATCTTTATATATTCCACAAAAGAATATACCGCAGCATTGCTCCTACCCTGCTGCTGGAGCAGCAACAGGCACGCACCGACCTGTTGGTGCATCAGCAACACGCCGGCGCCAGAACCTTGCGCCAAACCGCGAAAGCCTTGCCCAGCAAGGGCTGCAGAGCATTTATCCGACAGTGGCATGCTATCTGCTCTGTCCCTCCAGACATCCGGTCAGCAACCGCCAGGCGCTGTTGCTGGCGCGGTCATTCAGGGGGAAATTCAATGAAACGTTTATGGCGCAACAGCCTGGTCGCCTTGACCGGATTACTACTCACCGCCACGGCCTTGGCCGAACAGGCGCCGGCTTCGGTGAAAATCGCCATCGTCGCGTTCACCCAGGGTGGCAAGCCGGTGTTCGGTGGCATCGCCGGGCGAGTCATCGAGGACGGCTGGCTTGAGCAGCAACTGAGCCAACGCGGGATCAAGCTGGAGTGGATCGCCCTGCCCCACGCCGGCGCCGGCCCGCAGATCAACGAAGGCTTCAGCAACAACAGCATCGACTTCGCCGTGCGCGGTGACCTGCCCTCGGTGATCGCCGGTGCGGGCGGCGTGCCGGGCAAATTGATCGTGCCCGGCGGCAGCGGCAACAACATCTACCTGGTGGTGCCGGCCAACTCGCCCGCCAAGAGCATCGAGGACCTCAAGGGCAAGCGCCTGGCCCTGCATCGTGGCCGTCCGTGGGAGTTCGCCTTCAGCAACTTCCTCGCCAGCCAGGACCTCAAGCTCAACGACTTCAAGATCGCCAACCTCAACCCGCAAGTCGGCGCGGCCGCGGTCTCCGCCGGCAAAGTGGATGCGGCGGTCCTGCTCAGCGAAGCCTATGCCCTGGAAGACAAGGGCGTCGGCAGGATTCTCTGGTCGAGCAAACAAGGCGCCAACGACTGGCGGCTGATCTCCGACCTCTGGGGCACCGAACTGTTCGTGCAGCAGCACCCGGACCTCACCCAACTGCTCGCCACCGCCTGGGTCAAGGCCGCTTGGTGGATCTCCCAGACCCAGAACCAGGACGCCTACTACCAGCTCTCGTCCCGCGCCGGCACTGCCGAAAGTGTGTTGCGCCGCGACGACCAGGACGACCCGGTGGCCTGGAAAGAGCGCTGGGCGCCGAAAAGCGACCAGCAACTCAAGGCCCACTACCAGGCCCTCACCGCCTACGCCCTGGCCAACCAGCTGATTCGCGACAACTACGACATCAGCTCATCGCTGGCCACCGGCTTCACCAACCAGGCGCTGATCGACCTGCAACTCACCGACTACTGGCCAGCGCTGCGCGGCCAGGTCACCCGTAATCCTTGAACCTTCGATAAGGACATCCCGATGAAACTCAGCCACCGCTTCACCTTCGGCCTCAGCGTCCTGGCGCTGTCCATGAGCGCCCTCGCCGCCGGCACCCATGTGCCCAAGCCCGATCCACTGCAAGGCGACGGCCGCGTCTCGGCGTTCTACACCTGGCAGGAAGTGATCCCGGCCACGCCCGGCAAGTTACTGCGCAGCGAGCCGCTGGAAAAAACCCTGAGCCTGCCCAATGCCGCCAGCGCCCAGCGCATTCTCTACAGCTCCACCGACGGTATCGACAACAAGACCCCGATCGTGGTCTCCGGCACCCTGTTCCTGCCCAAGGGCAAGGCCCCGGCCGGTGGTTGGCCGGTGGCCAGTTGGGGCCACGGCACCGTGGGCATCGCCGATGTCTGCGCGCCGTCCTGGCAGGGCCGTTCCTACCGCGACGTGCAATACCTGAGCCGCTGGCTGGATGAGGGCTACGCGATTGTCGCCACCGACTATCAGGGCCTCGGCGTGCCCGGCGGGCATCCGCTGCTGAACAACCGCATGGCCGCCTACGGCATCCTCGACGCCGCCAAAGCGGTGGTCGCCGGCGTGCCGGGGCTGGCCAACAAGGTGTTGATCGTCGGCCAATCCCAGGGTGGCGCCGGGGCCTTTGCCTCGGCCGCCTATGCGCCGACCTACGCCCCGGACCTGGGGGTCAAGGGCAGCATCGGTACCGGGGTGATCTACACCGTCGGCGCGAAAAACGTCGGCGAGCAGGACGTCAACAAAGTCGATGCGTCCCTGGCCTACGGTTTCTACACCCTGCTGGCGGCCCAGCAATACGACCCGGCCATCAACCCCAAGGACTTCTACACCGACAAGGCCCTGCCGCTGTTCGAACAGGCGCGCACCAGTTGCCTGGCGTCCCTGGTCAGCGACGTGGTCGGCGTCGGCCTGACCCCGGCCAATGCGAAGAAGGACTACCAGGGCGATCAACTCGCCGCCTGGCAAAAGCAAGTGTCCTACCCGACCTTGAAACTGGCCCAGCCGATCTTCATTGGCACCGGCGCCGAGGACAAGACCCCGGCAGCCGCGACCCAGGTGGCACTGATGCAAGACGCCTGCAAGACCGGCTCGGTAGTCGAGGGCCATCTGTACAAGGGCCTGGGCCACAGCGAAACAGTCAACGCGTCGCTCAAGGACTCGGTGCCCTTCGCCCACAAGGTGATCAACGACCAGCCTGTCACCCCGATCTGCAACCCCAGCGTGCAGTAAGCCGGAGCCTTCGTCATGAGCATTGAATTCTTCACCCGCCTGCCCCTGCATGGCGAAACCCAATTCCTCCCCGGCGACCCGCGCAACCGTGGCGACTGGCACCGCGGCGGTCCGAGCACCGGTGCCGTGTCGGCGTTCAGTGTCGGTGATCACTTCACCTACATCGACTACCTCGGGCAGATCGCCAAGGCCGCCGAGATCAACGGCTTTGGCGGCGCACTGATGGTCAACGCACCGTCCGGCGAAGAGCCATGGACAGTCTGCTCGCTGCTGGCCCGCGAGACCCGTACGTTGAAATTCGTCACCGCGTTCCAGCCCTATCACTACACGCCCTGGGTCGCGGTGCAGCAGGCCGCGACCTACCAGCGCGCCACCGGCAATCGCCTGGTGTGGAACATCATCAATGGCGGCTCGGATGCGATCCAGCGCCAGGTCGGCGACTTCAGCGATCACGATGAGCGTTATGCACGGGCCATCGAGTTCATGGACGTGGTCAAGGGCTATTGGCACAACGAGAACTTCCACTACGACGGGCGCTTCTACAAGGCCGAGGGTGGTGGCCTGCGCGGGCCTTTGAAGAAAGCCGAACTGCCGCTGATCTGCACCGCCGGCTCGTCGATTGCCGCGCGCGAATTTGCCGCCAAACACGCGGACTTCTACCTGATGCGGGCCGAGCATCCGGATCAAATCGCCGCGCTGATCGCCGACATTCGCCAACGCGCACTGCAGTACGGGCGCAGCGACATTCGCTTCGGCCTGTCGATCGACGTGATCACCCGCGAGACCGAAGAACTGGCGCGCACCGAGGCCAAGCGCTTCTTCGACGAAGGCCTGGCCAAGGGTGCGGTCAAGGCCGTGGCCGCCCATGCCGGGCTGCGCACCGCGCGCAAGCTGAGCTATGAAAGTGACTTCGCAGAGAAAGCCCAGACCCAGGACTTCGAAGACTTTTTCATTCACCCCAACGTCTGGACCGGCTTTGGCTACATCGGCATCCCGCCGGGCTGCGCGCTGGTCGGCAGCTACGAAAACGTGGTGGCGCGGATCCGCGAGTACCACGCGCTGGGCATCGACCTGTTCTTCCTCGCCGGCTACCCGCACCTGGAAGAAGCCTATCGCCTGGGCGAGCACATCCTGCCGCACTTTCGCAACGAACGCGCCGCCCTGAGCCGCACGCCCGAACCACTGCTGCAACTGCGCTCGGCCAACGGCCCGACGGGAGCCTGAGGCCATGGACAACGATCATGCATGGCTCAGCCGCCGCGACTTTCTCGGCCACAGCGCCCTGCTCGGCGGCGGTCTGCTGTTGGGCGGTGGCCTGCTGAGCGGCTGCGGCCCGGACAGTCAACCCGCCGCCACAACCACCGCCAGTGACCAACCGCGCTATGGCGGTCGCCTGCGCCTGGGCATTCTCGACGGCAACCAGAGCGGCAACCTCGACGCCCATAAACCCATCGGCAGCGGCATCGTTCGCGGCTTTGCCCTGTACAGCAAGTTGTGGGAGTGGGACGAACAGATGCAGCCACGCCTGGCCCTGGCCGAGTTCGCCGAACCGAATGCCGACGCCAGCAGCTGGACCCTGCGCCTGCGCCCGGGCCTGGAGTTCCACCACGGCAAGACCATCGATGCCGACGACCTGATCTTCTCCATCCGCCGCCTCACCGATCCGCAGCTGGCGTCGCCCTACGCCGCGCTGCTGCACTGGGTCGACCGCGACAACCTGGTCAAGCTCGACCAGCGCACCGTGCGCCTGAATTTCCGTGAAGGCCGCAGCTACATGCCGTTGGCCGAAACCTGGGTCAACTTCGGCGGCATCGTGCCCGTGGACTATCACCCGGTCAGCAACCCGGTGGGCGCCGGCCCCTACAAACTGAAAAGCTTCACCCCCGGCCAGCGCTCGTTGTTCACCCGCTTCGAGAACTACTACAAGGAGGGCAAGCCCTACGCCGACGAACTGGAGATCATCGACTTCAAGGACCAGGTCTCACGCCTGGCGGCCCTGCGATCCGGGCAGATCGACATGGCCAACGTGATGCCCACCGAACAGTTGCAAGTGCTGCAGCGCGACCCGCGACTCAGGGTGCTGAAATCGGTGACCGGCAACTGGTTGTCGTTCGACATGAACCTCGACAAGCCGCCGTTCAACGACCCCAGGGTGCGCGAGGCGTTTCGCCTGCTGGCCGATCGCGAAGAACTGGTGCGCCGCGCCCTCAACGGACAGGGCCGGGTGGCCAACGACCTGTACGCGCCGAGCGATCCGACCTTCAACCACAGCCTCGGCCCGCGCCCCTACGACCCGCAACGCGCGGCGCAATTGCTCAAGGAAGCCGGCCATGAACACCTGGAACTGGAACTGGTAACCACCCCGGGACCGGGGCTGACCTCGGCACTGGTGCTAGCCGAACAGGCCAAGCGCATAGGCGTCACCTTGAAGGTCAGGCAGGTCGACCTGGCCACCTTCCAGGGGCCCCAGCGCAGCGACTGGACCCTGAGCACCGGCGGCAGCATCGGCGCGCCGTTCCTGGCCAGCGCGATCCACACCGACGCGCCCTTTGCCGTGGCGAACAAGACCCACTTCAACGACCCGCAGTTCAGCGCGCTGTTCCTGCAGGCCATGGCCCAGCCCGACCTGGAGAAGCGCAAGGCCCTGGTGCACCAGGTCCAGCAGATCCAGTACGAGCGTGGCGGCATGCTGATCTGGGGTTATGCCGACCTGCTCGACAGCGTCTCGACCCGGGTCGGTGGCGCCACGCCGGAAGAGTCTCTGTTCAGCACCTGGCGCTTTGAACGGCTGTGGTTGAACGACACCGCTTGACGCTCCCCCGCACAAGCCTTGTGGGAGCGGGGCTTGCCCGCGATGGCGTACTCAAGGTCGCTATCGCGAGCAAGCTTTGCTCCTACCACCCCCTTTGGATTTCAATCAGGCTCATTCGCCATGCCCTCTATCGCCTTTCGTTTGCCGGTAAAACGCTCTGCCCTGGCCATCGCGGTGCTGTCGACCCTGTCGATGCCCGCCTTCGCCGCCGACACCCAGTTGCAAACCGTCACCGTGCAAGCCAGCGCCAGTGACCCCGAGGACGATGCCCTGCCCACCCGGCCGTCGACCTCGGTCTACGGTGGCACCGAAACCAAAATCATCGACACCCCGCGCTCGGTCACCCAGATCAACCCCGAGCAACTGGCCAACGACCCGATCCGCAGCGCCGACGACCTGGTCAAGTACGCCCCGGGCATCACCCGCGGTGGCGGGCAGAACGCCGGGATCGCCCCGCAGTTCCGGGCCCAGGGCTCCGAGGTTTTCCAGGACGGCCAGCGCGCCTACGGCGTGCGTCACCCAGCCAACTTCAACGCCTACGAAGGTGCCGACATCGTTGCCGGGCCCTCCTCGGTGACCTACGGCTCGGTGTCCGGCAGCGGGGGCTACGTCAACTACCTGAGCAAAAAACCCAACTTCAACGAATTCAAGACCCGCCTCAGTGGTGAACTGGGCAGTTGGGTGCCGGACGGCGAGTCCCGCGACTCAAGCAAGTTCAGCGTCGACAACACCGGCCCCCTCGCCGACAACCTGGCCTACCGGCTGAGTATCACCAAACAGCGCCAGGAAGATTTCTACGACAACGTCGACAACAATTTCGACGCCTTCTATGGCGCCCTCGCCTGGCGCAACGACAACGTGCGGGTGGACTGGAACGCCAGCTACGACGACTACTACGACTACAACATCACCCACGGCTGGAACCGCGCCAACCAGGCCCTGGTGGACCACGGCAAGTACTCTGCCGGCCGGGCGACGCCGATCATCCAGAACGGCAGCAACTTGTGGTCGCCGGTGCTGGCGTCCGGCGCGGCCGATGCGCCGACCCTCGGCTGGGTCAAGCGCCAGCGCAACGCCCAAGGGCAGTACAACGTGGTCGACGGCAGCTTCCAGGCCGCCTCGCCCAACACCCAGGCCAACCCCGGCAGCCTGCGCGGCTGGGTCTATGACCCGAACCTGGCGGGCAACGGCCGCCAGTCGCTGTCGTCGCAGACCGGACAACGCGACGAAGACCAAAGCAGCTCGCGACGCTTCACCACCCAGTTGCATGTCGAGGCCGACCTGTCGCCGACCGTGACCCTGGCCAACAGCAGCTTCTATCAGCGCTCGCGGGACAATACCGATGCCGTCGGCGCGTTCCAGGTGCAATCCAAGGACAACCTGTTCGACAACCGCTTCGAGTTACGCTCGCGCAACGAGCTCAGCCTCGGTGGCTGGACCCTCAGCGACGAGAGCAACAGCGGGCTGATCTACCGCCGCGAGTTCAACCAGTCGATCGCCGCCAACAACAGCTTCGGCTCGACCATCAACGCCTACGACCTGACCCAGGACCCCTCCGGGAAAAACCCCGGCGACCTGCTCGGTCTGGACAACCGCAACCCCGCCGGCGGCAACGCCGCGTGGATCGGCCAGCCGGGGGTAGCGCAGTTCTCCAACTACTACGGCTGGCTCAACCTGCCGCCGATGTACCCGGCCGGGCATGGCCTGTACGCAGAATCGGTGGCGCCCTACACCGCCGAAAGCACCTGGACCACCCAGACCCTGTTCAGCCAGCACAACCTGCGCTTGGGCGACCGCGTGGGCTTGAACATCGGTGCCAGCCGTAGCTGGATCGACGCCGAGATCGACAACCCCTTCGTCCTCGCCGGCGGCAACTCGCGCAAGGACAGCGACAACTACCGGCTGTTCTCGTTCCAGGTCAGCCCCTACGTCAAGCCCACTGAAAACAGCACCCTGTACTACACCTTCGACCGCTCGCTGGCAGTCAACACCGGGTTCTTCTCCAACGGCCTGGGCTGGGGCAGTGGCACCGGGGCCAACCAGCTCAATCCGCTGGCGTTCGAAAGCCTCAGCGTGCTGCATGAAGTGGGGCTGAAAGTCGAGGCCGTGCCCGACCAACTGTTCATGACCCTGGCGGCCTTCAAGCAGGAACGTGACCAGTCCCCCGACAGCAACAACAACATCGCGCGACTGGTGATCAAGGGCGTCGAGTCGACCCTGCGCTACCAGCCGGACGATCACCTGCGCAGCGCCTTGAACCTGACCAAGCTCACCGCCTACAACGAGTTCACCACCCAGACCGGCTTCGCCTCGGCTGGTTTCGTGGCCGACAACGGCACCGTATTCGGCGACAACAACAGCCTCAACCAGCGGCCGTCCGGGCGTTTCGATGCGGTGCAGATTCCCGAGTACACCGCCAGCGGCTATCTCGACTACCGCTTCGATTCCGGCTTCGGCGCCGAACTGTCCGGCTGGTGGACCAGCAGTTGGTACCTGAACCTGAGCAAGACCGTAAAGATCCCCGACGAATACAACCTCGACCTCGCGGTGTATTACCGCCAGCCGCAATGGAGCACCACGCTACGGGTGCTCAACCTCACCGACGAGCTGAATTTCGTCAGTGGCCTGGCCGGCTCCACCAACACCTTCCTGCAACCGATGCCTGGCCGCACCCTGCTGGCCCAGGTCGACTACCAGTTCTGACCTCACCTTGGAGTAACCCTATGTCCATTGAATTTGTCGGCATGATTTTCCCCCGCCAGTGGTCCGAGACCCGCGGCGTGCGCAGTGCCGATTTCGACCTGGAATTCATCCGCCATCACGCCCGCGCCCACGAACACGCGGGGTTTGACCGGGTACTGATCGCCAGCGGACCCGGCAGCGCCGACAGCCTGCAGATCGCCGCCTACGCTGCCGCCCACACTGAGCGCCTGGGGTTCATGATCGCCCACCGCCCCGCCCTGAGCGCCCCCACGGTGGCGGCGCGCGCGTTTGCCACCCTCGATCACACCACCGGTGGCGGGCGCATCCGCCTGCACGCGATCACCGGCATCACCGCCGAGCCCCAGGAAGGCGACACCCTGCTGGACAAGACCGCGCGCTACCGGCGCACCGATGAGTACCTGGAGATTGTCCGACGCACCTGGACCTCGGACGAACCCTTCGACTTCGTTGGCGAGTACTTCAACATCCAGGGTGCGTTCTCGCCGGTCAAACCGCTGCAACAGCCACACATTCCGATCTCCTTTGGCGGCTCTTCCGATATCGCCTACCAGATCGCGGTCAAGCATGCGGACTTGTACGCCTTGTGGGGTGAGCCGCTGAGTGGCGTGGCCGAGCAGATTGCCAAATTGAAGGCCGCGGCCCGGTTGGCAGGTGTGACGGCGCCGCGGGTGAGCCTGTCGGTGCGCCTGATTCTCGGCGCCACCGAAGCGCTGGCCTGGCAACGGGCCGAGCAGATCCTGGCGCAGATCAAGGCCAACCCACAGTTCGCCGCCGGCAGCCCCTGGCAAAAGCGCCTCAAGGGCACCGGCTCCGAACGCCTGCTGGCCGCCGCCGCCCTGGGCGACCGCCACGACCGCGCCCTGTGGATGCCCACCGCCACCGCCGTCGGCGCCTACGGCGACACCACCGCCCTGGTCGGCACCCCGGAAACCGTGGCCCAGGCCCTGCTCGACTACGTCGACCTGGGCGTCACCACCTTCCTCAACCGCGGCTACGACCCGCTCTACGACACCGTCGACTACGGCCGCTGGATCATCCCCGCCGTCCGCGAAGCCGCCGCCCGCCGCAATCCAGCAGCGAACAGCGCATAACCCAAGCTCCCCCGTAGAAATTGCGCCAACCTTTGTGGGAGCGAGCGCCCGCTTGAGGCCTGCTCGCGAAAAACCTGAGGGCGCCGCTGGGTGTCAGACTGTACGCGTCATCGTTGACGACCATCGCGGGCAAGCCCGCTCCCACAGTACTTTGCAGTGCTTGCAAATCCTGCATGCACCCACTGAACCTGTGGGAGCGGGCTTGCCCGCGAAAAACCTGAGGGCGCCGCTGGGTGTCAGACTGTACGCGTCATCGTTGACGACCATCGCGGGCAAGCCCGCACCCACAGTAATTTGCAGTGCTTGCAGATCCTGCATGCACCCACTGAACCTGTGGGAGCGGGCTTGCCCGCGAAAAGCCTGAGGGCGCTGCTGGGTGTCAGGCTGCACGCGTCATCGTTGACGACCATCGCGGGCAAGCCCGCTCCCACAGTAATTTGCAGTGCTTGCAGATCCCGCATGCACCCACTGAACCTGTGGGAGCGGGCTTGCCCGCGAAAAGCCTGAGGGCGCCGCTGGGTGTCAGACTGTACGCGTCATCGTTGACGACCATCGCGGGCAAGCCCGCTCCCACAGTAATTTGCAGTGCTTGCAGATCCCGCATGCACCCACTGAACCTGTGGGAGCGGGCTTGCCCGCGAAAAGCCTGAGGGCGCCGCTGGGTGTCAGGCTGCACGCGTCATCGTTGACGACCATCGCGGGCAAGCCCGCTCCCACAGTAATTTGCAGTGCTTGCAAATCCTGCATGCACCCACTGAACCTGTGGGAGCGGGCTTGCCCGCGAAAAACCTGAGGGCGCCGCTGGGCATCAGACTGTACGCGTCATCGTTGACGACCATCGCCGGCAGGCCGGCTCCCACAGTAATTTGCAGTGCTTGCAAATCCTGCATGCACCCACTGAACCTGTGGGAGCGGGCTTGCCCGCGAAAAACCTGAGGGCGCCGCTGGGCATCAGACTGTACGCGTCATCGTTGACGACCATCGCCGGCAGGCCGGCTCCCACAGTAATTTGCAGTGCTTGCAGATCCCGCATGCACCCACAGAACCTGCTCGCGAAAAGCCTGAGGGCGCCGCTGGGCATCAGGCTGCACGCGTCATCGTTGACGACCATCGCGGGCAAGCCCGCTCCCACAGTAATTTGCAGTGCTTGCAAATCCTGCATGCACCCACTGAACCTGTGGGAGCGGGCTTGCCCGCGAAAAGCCTGAGGGCGCCGCTGGGTGTCAGACTGCACGCGTCATCGTTGACGACCATCGCGGGCAAGCCCGCTCCCACAGTAATTTGCAGTGCTTGCAGATCCCGCATGCACCCACTGAACCTGTGGGAGCGGGCTTGCCCGCGAAAAGCCTGAGGGCGCTGCTGGGTGTCAGGCTGCACGCGTCATCGTTGACGACCATCGCGGGCAAGCCCGCTCCCACAGTAATTTGCAGTGCTTGCAGATCCCGCATGCACCCACTGAACCTGTGGGAGCGGGCTTGCCCGCGAAAAGCCTGAGGACGCTGCTGGGTGTCAGACTGTACGCATCATCGTTGACGACCATCGCGGGCAAGCGCGCTCCTACAGTACTTTGCAGTGCTTGCAGATCCCGCATGCACCCACAGAACCTGTGGAGCGGGCGCCTGCTTGCGGCTTGCTCGCGATGGCGGTGGGTCAGGCAGTATCCAAGCCCACGCCTACAACACCCCCGCCAGCGTCGGCGAGTTTTCCAGCAGCGTACGGGTGTAGGCTGCCTGCGGTTGGTCCAGCACCGCATCAACCCACCCCTGTTCCACCACTCGCCCGTGCTGGAGCACCACCACCCGGTCGGCGATGGCGCGGACCACGCCCAGGTCATGGGTAACGAACAACAGAGTCAGCCCTTGCGCCTGCAACTGACGCAACAACGCGAGGATCGACGCCTGCACCGAGACATCCAGCGCCGAAGTGATTTCGTCGCAGATCAGCAGGCGCGGCTGGCAGATCAGCGCCCGGGCGATAGCCACCCGTTGCCGTTCGCCGCCCGACAGGCTATGGGGGTAGAGCGCGCCGACCGAAGCCGGCAGCGACACCCGCTCAAGCACCGCCGCTACCCGCTGACGGGCCTCGTCACCCTTGATCCCGAAGAAGTGCGCCAAGGGCCCGCTGAGGGTCTGTAGTACCGTCTGCCGGGGGTTCAACGCCCGGTACGGGTTCTGGAAGATGTACTGGATCTGGTGCCGGGACCCGGCCTCACGCTGCCGCGCCGCCAGGCTCAACTCCTGCCCGGCATAATACATCCGGCCTTGGGCGTTCTCCCCCAAACCCGCTACCGCGCGGGCCAGGCTGGTCTTGCCGGAACCGGACTCGCCGACCAACGCCAGGCATTCCCCGGGCGCCACGCGCAACGAGACATCGAACAACACCTGGCGGTCGTAGGCCACGTTCAGCCCCTGAATGTCGAGCAACGCCGGTCGCTCGACCACCTCCCCGACCCGCTGCGCGCCCTGACTGGCAATCAACTGCAACGCCTGCCGATGCGGGTCCAGGCACGCCACCTGCTGTCCTGGCGCGACCTCGTGCAACGCTGGCTCGGCCAGCGCACAGGCGGCAGTGCGCCGCGGGCAGCGTGCGGCGAAACCACAGCCGACTGGCCGCTGCCCCGGCGCAGGGGCGTGCCCGGCAATCGCCGCCAGTTCGCGGCGCTGCGCCACATCCGGAATCGCCGCCAGCAAGCCCCGGGTATAGGGATGGGCCGGCCGGCTGAACAGCGCCTCACGGCTGGCGGTCTCGACGATGCGCCCGGCGTACATCACCATCACCCGGTCCACCAGGTCCTTGATCACCGCCAGGTCGTGGGACACATACACCGCCGCGACCCCCAGGCTTTTGCAAAGCCGGCGCAGGGTAGCGAGGATGTGGGCCTGGGTGCTGACGTCCAGGGCGGTGGTCGGTTCATCCAGTACGATCAGCTTCGGGCGCAGGACAAACGCCAGCGCCAGCATCACCCGTTGTTGCTGGCCGCCGGACAGTTGGTGGGGAAAGCGCCGCAGGAAGTCCGGATCATCCGGTAGGCCGACGTCGCGCAAGGTCTCGCTGATGCGCTGGCGTTGCGCGCTGCGGTCCAGTTGCACCTGGTGGGCGCTGAGGGTTTCGCGCAGCAGGTTGCCGACGCGCAACGCCGGATTCAACGCCGTGGCCGGGTCCTGCGCCACATAGCCGATCAGGCTGCCCCGGGCCCGGCGCAAGGCATCGCCCTGCAAGGTCAGCAAGGCCTGCCCCGCCACCTCGACCCGACCGCCAACAATCCGCGCACCGCGTCGGGCGTGGGCCAGCAATGCCGTGGCCAGGGTGGTCTTGCCGGAACCCGACTCCCCCACCAGGCCAAGAATTTCCCCAGCCTGGACACTGAACGACACCCCGGACAGCACATCGACCTGCCCTTGCAGCTCGACGCGCAAGTCGCTCACCTGCAGCACCTGGGTGCTGAGCTTGTCTGGCGATGCAAAACCTGCGAGCGCATTCATGGCTTTTCTCCAATCCGTGAACTGCTGCGGCCGATGCCCTCGGCCAGGATGTTGGTGCCATAGGCAAAGATCCCGATCAGCACCGCCGGCGCCAGTACGGCCCAGGGCTGCACCAGCAATCCGGCCTGATTTTCATTGATCATCAAGCCCCAGTCGGCAGTCGGCGGCGCCACGCCGTAACCGAGGAAGCTCAGGCCCGACAGCATGCCCACGCCCCAGGTCAGCATGTTGCCGAAGTGCACCAGCAGCGGCGTGAGGATGTTCGGCAGGATCTCGCGGAACAGGATCCGCCAACGCGAATAGCCCATCATCTGCGCGGCCTCGACAAACTCCTGGCCGGCCACCGCCACCGCGCTGCCCCGGGCCAGACGGATCACCCCAGGGGTGAAGGCAATCGCCACGGTAAGCACGATCAGCCACGGCGCGCGGCCGAGCATCGAGACGATCAACAGCACCAGGATCAAGTCCGGAAACGCCAGCGAGACATCCGCCAGCCAGGTAATCAACTGGTCCAGCCGACGCCGGGAAAACCCCGCCAGCAAACCCAGGGTGCTGCCCACCAGCAGGGCGATCGCAGCGGCGGCCACGGACATCCACAGCACCGACCGACCGCCATTGAGCAGGCGCGACAGCACATCGTGCCCGAGGAAGTCATAACCCAGCCACGCCCCGGCCGTCGGCGCCCCATAGACCGTGCCGAGCATGTCGGTCGGCCCATGGGGCGCCAGCCAGGGGCCGCACAGCGCGAGGGCAATCACCAGCAGCGTGATCACCGCGCCTTTGCGGGTTTGCGTGTGTGCCAGCCAGTGCCAGCGAGTCGCGGATAAGTCACGCATGCAGCACCTCTCACGGAGCCTTGGGAGTGGAGCGCCGCCACCAGGGCTGGATGCCCCGACGGTTGCGCTGGATCAGGGTCACGCGCCGGGCCGTGCGCAGCTTGGGGGTGAGCAGCACGGTCAGCAGGTCGGCACACAGGTTGATCAGCACCACGCCCAGGGTGATCAACAACACGATGGCCTGGATCATCGGCAGATCGCGCATCTGGATCGCCGAATTCAGCGAGGTGCCGATGCCGGGGTAGCTGAAAATCACCTCGGCCAGCAACGCCCCGCCGATCAGCGTGCGCAGGGTCAGCGCCACGCCCTGGATGGCCGGCACCAGGGCATTGGGCAAAGTGTGGCGCCAGACGATGCGCCACTCGGCGATCCCGCGCAGTCGGGCCGCGATCACGTAGTCGGACTCCAGTGCCTCGATCATCGAGGCCCGCACCATCCGCGTCAGGTACGGCAGCGCCGACAGGCTCAGGGCCAACACCGGCAACACCAGGTACTGCAACTGCCGCCACAGCGAACGGTCCGGGTCGATCAGCGACACCGCCGGCAGCACGTCCATGTGCGGCATGGAAAACAGCAGCACCAGGCCGATGGCCAACAGAAACCCCGGCGTCGCCTTGAGGAAGATCAGCCACGACAGGCTAATGCGGTCCAGGCGACTGTCGCGGCGCAACGCCAGGCTCACCCCCAACAGCAGCGCCATCGGCACCACCAGGGCAATCACCCCGGCCAACAACGCCAGGGTGTAGCCAAAACGCGTGAAAAGGATGCTCGCCACCGGCGCATTGGAGTCCAGCGACACCCCCAGCTCACCGCGCACGGCGTGCCCCAGCCAGCCCAGGTACTGCTCGAGGATCGGCCGGTCCAGGCCCAGTTGGCGTTGCAGGGTGAGGATGCTTTCCAGCGGCGCATCCGGGCCGAGAATCACCCGGGCCGGGTCCGAGGGCAGCGCCTGCGTGGCGATGAACACCACCAGGCTGATCACCCAGGCCGTCAGCAGGCCATAGCCGAGCCGGCCGATGAACCAGGCCAGCCACGCCGGTGTACGCGGTTGCTTGGAGGATTTATCCATGGTTCAACCACAGCTCGTCAAAGCGCCAGGAGGCGAACGTGGTTTGCTCGGGCAGCAGCCCGCCAACCCGGGTCGATGCCGCATCGAGCACGTCGTTGAAACCCCAGATCAACAAGCCACCGCGCTCGTGCTGGATACCCTGGGCTTCGTGCACCAGCACTTTGCGCTGGGCCAGGTCCGGTTGCGCCAGCGCCTGTTGGTACAGCGCACTGAAACGCTGGTCATGGAAATTGCTGCGGTTGTAGATCGCCTGCGGTGCATCGTTGTGCAAGGCCGAGGCGAGAAAGCCGCGGGCCGGGGTCGAACCCGGCGACAGCAGCCAGTTCTCGCGCTGCGGCCCGTTGAACACCGAGCCGTCGACCTGGGTGACCTTGATCTGCACCCCGGCCTGTTTTGCCTGCTGGGCAAACACCAATGCCGCATTGACCCCCGGCCCCGGCGTGGTGGTCAGTTCGACCCGCAGGTCATCCTGCCCAGCCTGGCGCAGCAGCGAACGCGCCTGCTCCAGGTCATGGGGACGCTGGACGATGGCGTGGTTGTAGGTCGGGTCGTGGGGTGAGTACAGGTCATTGGCGATCCGCCCGAATCCGTTGAGGCCACGGTTCACCAGTTCCTGCCGGTCGGCCAGCAGGCGAAAGGCCTGGCGTACACGCACGTCCTGGAACGGCGCCTTGGCCAGGTTCAGGTTGAACCCGGTAAACGAGGTGCTGGGCGACACGCAGAGCTGCAACCGCGAGTCGGCCTTGAGCAGCGCGCTGTGTTCAGCCTGCACACCGCTCGCGAGGTCGATCTGCCCGGCACGCAACGCCGCCGAGCGTGACACCTGGTCCTTGAACTCGATGATCTCCAGCTCGTCGGCATACGGTTGATTGGGCTTGTAGTAGTGCTCGAACCGGCTGTAGAGCGAGCGCTGGCCGGGGATGAAGCTCTTGAGCTTGTAAGGGCCCGCGCCCACCGGATTGCTGATCGGGTGGTAGTCGGTGGGCACGATGCCGCCAAAGCTGATCAGGGTTTCGTCCAGCGGGAAGAAGCTCTGGCCTTCCTTGAAGCGGATCTCGATGGTCCGCTCGTCCAGCTTGCGCAAGGCATTGCGGTCGATGGCCCCGACCAGACCGGCAAACGGCGAAGCCAGCTTGGGATCGGTCAGGCGTAACAGCGAGAACAGCATGTCGTCGGCGCCGATGGTCTTGCCGTGGTGGAACTCCAGCCCTGGCTTGATACGAATGGTCCAGGCGCTGGCATCGGCATTCGGCTCGGCAAATTCGGCCAGGGCCAGGCGCGTGCTGACATCGCTGTTCCACTCCCAGAACTTGCTGTACAGCGCCCAGCCACGAATGATCCCGCCGCCCACCGGTTTGTGCGCGTCAAGGTTGCCGGACTGGTCGCCATCGATGATGCCGACCCGCAGCCGACCGCCGCGCACCGGGGTGCTGGAAAGCACGCTGGGCGTATCCGCGGGGCTGTCGCAGCCACTGAGCAGACTGCTGCCCAGCAGCAAACCGCCGCCAACCGCCAGACTGTTGCCGAGAAACACCCGGCGGGAAAAATCCTGATTCATGACGCGCTTCCTTATGCCTGCTCGGTGGTGCGCGGTGCTGCCCGGCGGCTGACGCCCAGGCGCGGCACGTCGAAGCCGTGGTCCAGGTCCAGCAGCGGGAACAGCAGGTCAGCCACTCGATGGGCTTCGTCGATCAGCGGGAAACCCGAGAGGATGAAGGCCGAGGTGCCCTGGGCCTCGTACTCGCGAATCCGTTCGGCCACTTGCTCGGCGCTGCCCACCAGGTAGGTGCCGGCGGCCGGGCCGAGGATGTTGAAACCGAACAGGCTGGGGCCGAGCCAGACGTTGGGGTAGATCTCCAGGTCCCGGGCCTTGGGCAGACGCCCGGCACGCAGGGTATCCAGGTTGTGTTGGGTTTGTGGGTCGTCGCTGTGGAAGCTGTCGAAGGTTTCACCGGCCGGCAACTGGCGCTCGACCGCGTTGCGCGCGGTCTGCAACGAAGTGCGTTGCAGCAGTTTCTCGGCGTGGGCCCAGGCCTCCTCCTCGGTTTCGCGGACGATGATCTGCAGGCGGGTGCCGAAGGTCAGTTCGCGGCCGATCTTCGCCGCTTCGGCGGCCACCTTGCGGAACTTGTCGCCGAGTTTTGGCGGGGTGTTGGCAAAGCTCAGGTAGACGTCGAGCAACTGCACTGAGTGAGCCACGCCGGGTCCGGATGTCCCGGCGCCCCACAACGCAATACCGGGCTTTTGCCGGGGTGGATGCCAACCGCCCAATGGATGGTTGGCGGCGCCCGCCGCGCGTGGCGCAAGCTTGACGTATTGGCCGTCGTAGCCGCTGGTATCGCCGGCGTAGAAACCCTGGAAGGCGCGCCAGTATTCCAGGCTGAAGTCATAACGCTGATCGTGCGGGTAATGCACGCCGAGGGTGGCCAGGCCAGCGTCGTTGCCGTTGACCACGTTGAACAGCAAGCGACCATTGGAGAACTGGTCGAAGGTCAGTGCCCACTTGGCCAATACCGCCGGCGACAGCTCGCCCGGGTGCTGCGCCACGAGGAAGCGCAAGCGCTGGGTCGCATCGATCAGGGCGGCGGACACCGCCAGGCTGTCGTTGGGACTGGAGCCCAGCAACGCGCCGTAGTAACCCAGGCGATCGCTGGCCACGGCCAATTGCTTGAGGTGCTCGAAATCAGTCTGCCAGCGGCCCTCGGGCTCCCACGGATAGGGACCGTCGGGGGTGGTGAGGTACCAGAGAATCTTGACTGCCATGGGTGTGTTCCTTTCGATGAGGTAGGAGCAAGGCTTGCCCGCGATGGCGCCCGCGAGCCCGGCATCGCGGGCAAGCCAGCGCAGACAGGGGTTAGGGGTAATCAGCGGCTCAGCTACGCCGATCAATCGCCGGCACCAGTCCCAATTCCGTGGCCTGGTCATACAGTCCGCTCATCTTCCATTGCTGGGTCAGTACGCCCGGGCCGTAGGCACGCGATCCGCCCAGGGCGTCGGCGAGCAACTGCAGTTGTGCGCCCTCCTCCAGCAACAGAATGAACTCGGCGGTGGCGCGCAGCCCCTGCTTGCCCCACACGGTGGAACCGCCGTTGGCTTCGAGGATCGCCAGGTTGAAGGGGTTCTCGGCGATCTTGTCGAGGATAAAATCCACTTCCGGCTGACGCCGGTCGATGTACACCGGCAGCTCGCGCGCCAGCTGATAGCGCTGCACCGGCACGTAATGGAACGGCAGCGTGCGGTGGGTCTGGGCCCAGGCGCCGAGGTACGGCGAATGCACGTGGGACACGGTGGTGACATCGGGGTGGGTCTGGAACAACTTGGTGTAGCGACCCAGGCCACCCTTGCCCTTGCCGTAGATCACCTTGCCAGCGAAGTCGGTGACGGTGGCCTGCAGCGGTTGGCGGTAGTTCCACGGCCCGCCGTAGTTGACCGAGACCAGCAATTCCTCGCCCGGCACCCGCTCGATGAAGCCGACGGTACCGTTGGCGGTGATGGTGTTGGTTTCACGGAACACACTGAAGGCTTGTTCGGCCTCCAGCAGCACCTTGTCGATGAAAGCTTGCAGTTGTTCGCTGATCAGTTGTTCGTGGATGAGTACAGTCATGGCAGTTCTCCGGGTTCAGGCGCGGCGCTTGGCCAACAGTTCATGGGCGGCTTGCAAGGGGCGCGGGTCAACCCAGTCGGCGATGTCGAAATCGCCTTCGAGGAAGCCGTGCAGGTACAGGAAGTTTTTCTGGATCTGCAGGAACTCCAGGCGTTGCGCCGACAGGTCCGGGGCCAGGGTGGTATGGAAATCGCCACGATAGGCTTCGGCCACACCAGCGCTGCCGGCACGGGTCTCCTCTTCGAGAATGGCGTGCAGGGCTTCGCGGTTGTCGGCGGCCCAGTCGGCAGCACTGAGGGCTTGCGCGAGGAACCGCACCACCAGCTCGAAATGGTTGTCCAGCAGGCTCTGGTGCACGGTGATCGGTCGTGGCGTGCCGTTGTTGATGCGGTAGCGCGGATCAGTGATCTGGTCCAGGTCAATCCCCACTACGAGCCCCAGCCGGCGCGCGGCGTCGGCTGCGGAAGCGCCCTTGACGTAGACCGCATCGACCTCGCCGCGCACCAGGTAATCCAGGCCCGACCACAGGCGTTGCAAACCTTCCTGCGGGTTGGCCGCCTGCTCCTGGTCCTGCAGCGCCACCTCCACCAGCTCGACGTCGTCAAAGCCCAGGCCAGCCAGGCTCAACGCGCCTTTGTAGCCGTGCAGGCTCATGGCCCGGGCGATGCTGCCGGGACGACTGTCGCCCCAAGCCGGCAAGGCCAGGCGCTTGCCCTTGAGGTCTTGCGCACTACGGATGCCGGAGTCCGGGCGAACCAGAATGGTCTGCCACTCCTCGATCCAGGTCAGGCCGATCAACCGGCTCGGCGCCCCAGCGGCACGCGCCGCCAGTGCCGGAACGTTACCGCCTTCGCGAAACAGCCCCGGCAGTTGGTGATCGTAGTGATGCCGGCCCAGTTGCCGGGCCTCCTGCAAGGTCGAGACCGGCAGGCCGTCGGCGGCAAACTCTGCGCTGAGCCAGCCGAGTTTGTAGGCGATGCCCGAGGCGGTCGGCACCGGGCAGCGGGTGAACCAGATCTGCGCCAGCTCGGTCTCGGCAAGCGGGCTGGGGTGTTGGGCAGCAAGCGTCATGGGCAGCTCCATCGGGTTTTGCGAGTCAGTTGCCAAGGCCAGTGCAGCGTCCGTGCCAAGAGCGCCAAGCCCCGGTTTACCTGGGCTGGCGCCGTGCAGCGGGTTAACCACGGGGTTTGATTGCTGGCCTGTCAGCAGCATTGCGCGAGCACTGCTGCTGGCCGCGCAGTCGCCTTCCGTGCACTGCTGCCCCAGCAACACCCCCGCGACCAAAGCCACGCTGGGCAAGGGTTTGCCGACCTTGGCGCACAACTTGCTCAAGGCAGTTCCAGCGCCTATCAACCACGCCCCCTCCTGCAGGAGCTGGCAATCCATTAGCCGAGGAATCGCTATGAGCAAGATCGAACCCCTACCCCACACGCTGGCCCCCGTACGCCAGTTGACCAGCGAGGCCGAGGCCATTGCCGTGGCCCGGGAGATTGCCCGGGAAATCGCCGAGATCGCAGCCGACGCCAGCCAGAACGGCCAGTTGCCCCGGCGCCAGGCGCAGTTGCTGTCGGACAGCGGCCTCACCGCCATCGGCGTGCCCAAGGCCTTTGGCGGGCTGGGCGCATCGGTGCAGACCATCGTCGAAACCGTGCGCCTGATTTCCGTGGCCGATGGCGGGGTCGGCCAGTTACTGCAGATTCACAACGTGATGCTGCGGGGGATTTTCACCGGTTACCCGGACGCCGTGCGCGACCGCCTGGTCAGCGACGTGTTGGCCGGCAAGCGCTTTGGCAATGCCCTGGCGGAAGTCGGTGGCAAAAACAAATTCGCCCTCAAGACTCGGGTCGAGCGCCGTGCGGACGGCAAGCTGATCCTCAATGGCAGCAAGTTCTACTCCACCGGCTCCTACCTCGCCGAGTGGATCTCCCTGACGGCAGCTTCCGACGATGGCGGTGCCGGGGTGCTGCTCAATCGCAACACCGAGGGCTTGACCCTGGTGGATGACTGGGAAGCCTTCGGCCAGAAAAACTCAGTCAGCGGCACGGTGATTTTCGACAACATTGAGCTCGACGAACGCTTCGTGTCCCAGCGCAAAGGACCGATGAAGCGCACCGGCCTGACCTTCCCGCAGATCCTCCACGCCGCCATCGACACCGGCATTGCCGCCGGCGCCCTGGCCGCTGCCGTGGACTACCTCAAGCACAATGCCCGGCCGTGGGTAGAAAGCGGCGTCGAACACGCCAATGAGGAACCGCACATCATCAAGCAGATCGGCGAGTACGCGGTGGCCCTGCGCGGCGCCGAAGCACTGCTGCGCGAGGCCGCACAGGTGTTCGACCAACACGAACTGGACCCGGACAATAAAGAGCTGCAGGACGAACTGATCCTCTCGGTGGCCACCGCCCGCGCCCATTCGGACCGAGCATCGCTGCAGATCTCCAGCGACATCTTCTCCCTGCTCGGCGCCAGTTCGTCCCTGAGCAAATGGAACCTCGACCGCTTCTGGCGCAACGCCCGGGTGCACACCACCCACGACCCGATCCGCTGGCGCCTGCACCACGTCGGCAACTATTACCTCAACGGCGTCGACCCGGGCGAATACACCGCGATCCTCAATGCCAAGGAACAACAGGGCGCGACCCGCCGCTAACCCCCCCACCCCATACCCGTAGGAGCAAGGCTTGCCCGCGATGGCGTGCTGGTGATCGCCATCGCGGGCAAGCCTTGCTCCCACAAGCCCCGTGACGCTAATGAGCTCTCCATGATCGAAAAACACCCCCTTCTGCGCTGCCTGGCGATCTACCGGGAAATGCCCTGGCGCTTCGCCCTGGTGGCGGCGCTGTACGTTGCAATCAACCTCGGCCTGGTCTGGCAGCAGTGGCTGATCGGCCATGCAGTGAACGACGTCAGCACCGGCCGCGCGGTGGTCCACCAGGCCGATGGCAGCCTGGACGCCAGCCTCGGCTGGTACTGGCTGTGGTTGATGCTGGCCGTGGCCCTGGGTCGTGGCATCTTGCAGTACGCCGCCAGCGTGCTGTCGCTGGTGCTCAGCCAGGAGCTGCTGACGCGCCTGCGCGAGCGCATCCTGCAGCAGGTCCAGGACCTGCACTTGGGCTACCACTGGCAGCACGGCATGGGCGAGATGATTACCCGCACCACCCGCGATGCCGACAAGGTTCGCGACGCGCTCATCAGCTTCTGGCGCCAGGTGGTGGAAACCCCGCTGGTGGTGCTGGCCACGGTCGGCCTGTTGAGCTGGTACAACCCGCTGCTGGGGCTGGTGCCGCTGTTGCTGACGGTCCTCGGACTGTGGATTTTCGTGCGCCAGACCGAGCGCCTGGTCAGCCTCGACCGGGCCGTTGGCGCCGCCTACGACCGGGTCAACCAGGACTTGAGCGAGGGCATCGGTGGTGTGCGGGTGATCAAGTCGTTCGGCCTCGAACACCGCCGCACCCAGCGCTTCGCCGCACAGGTGGCGCTGTTCGCCGAACACGCACGGCTGGCCCTGGCCTACTCCAGCTCGCGGATTCCCCTGCCCCAGGCCGTGGTCGCCCTGGGGCATGTATGGATCCTGGTGTATGGCGCCCATCTGGTGGCCAACGCGCAGCTGGGGATCGGCGAGCTGGTGACCTCGCTGCTGATCGCCACCACCCTGGTGTTTCGGATCGAAGGCATCGGTCGAGTGATGCAGACCTTCGCCGACGCCCGCTCCAGCGCCGAGCGCATCTGGCAGCTGCTGGACGAGCCAGCGGCGATCCGCAGCGGCCCGGCCAGCCTGCCCGAAACGCCCCTGGGGCTGAAACTGGAGCACGTCAGCGTCAGCCCGCCCGGCGGTGGCCAGGCCATTTTGCGCGACTGCTCGCTGACCCTGCAGCCAGGGGAAATCGTCGCCCTGGTGGGCGCGACAGGCACCGGCAAAAGCCTGCTGGCCAGCCTGTTGCCGCGCCTCAGTGAGGTCACGAGCGGACGTCTGCTGCTGGGCTCGGACGCCGCCGGCTGGCAGGACATTCGGCAACTGGACCTCAATCAACTGCGGCGCCGGGTGCACGTGGTGCCCCAGGAGAGCTTTCTGTTTTCCGACACCCTGGCCGCCAACCTGCGCCTGTGCGCGCCGACGGCCAGTGAACAACAGTTGCGCCAGGGCTTGCGCCTGGCTGCCGCCGAAGACGTGCTCGAACGCCTGCCCCATGGCCTGGCCACGCCCCTGGGTGATCGCGGCGTGACGCTCTCCGGCGGCCAGCGCCAGCGTCTGTGCCTGGCCCGCGCCCTGCTCGGCGAGCCCGACATCCTGTGCCTGGACGACGCCACCAGCGCCCTCGATGCCATCAGCGAACGCCAGGTCCTGGACAACATTCGCCAACTGCGCCGCGACCAGGGCCGGGCCACCAGCGTGTTGGTGATCTCCAGCAAGCTCTCGACCATCCTCCTCGCCGACCGCGTGCTGATGCTCCAGGACGGCCGGATCGTCGCCAGCGGCCAGCACTGCGAACTGCTGCAAACCCACCCCGACTACCGCGACCTGCTAGGGATCGACCATGGCTAATCCAATCGCCGGCACAGCCTTGAGCGATATTGAAATTGAAGAAGCACTGGCAAAAAAGGCTCTCGACCGCAGCATGTTGACGCGCCTGCTGCCGCTGCTCAAACCGATACGCGGGTCGATCGCCGCGGTGATCGGCATCGAGCTGCTGCTGGTGTTCACCGTGTTCCTGCGGCCCTGGTTCGTGCGCGAACTGCTGGACCGTGGGCTGATCCAGCAGCAGGATCATTGGTTGCTCGATGAGCGCCTGGTGCTGTGGCTGGGTCTCGGCCTGGCGGCGAGCTGGCTTGGTCGGTTCCTGCTGGCCGGGGTCTCGCAGTTCGTCGCCGGCGGCGCGGCGATCCGTGTACTCAATGACCTGCGAGTGCGGGTGTTCGCCCACGTGCAGAGCCTGAGTGTCAGCTACTTCGACCGGACCAAGGCCGGGCGCATCATTTCCCGCGCCGACCGCGATGTCGACAGCCTCGAACCGCTGCTGATCCAGGGCCCGCCGGAGCTGCTGGGCGCACTGCTGCGCTGCGGGCTGGCGGCCGTGATGCTGTGGCGGATCGACCCGCGTTTCTTCCTCAGCCTGGTCGCCACCGTGCCCTTGCTGGTGCTGGCGACCTGGAGCTTCAAGCGCATCTCCCAACGCAACTGGGCCAAGGTCGCGGAGAACCGCAGCCGCTTCACCGCGCACCTGGTGGAAAGCGTCAGCGGCGCGCGGATGTTGCAACAGTGCGCGCAACAGACTCCGAACCTGCGGCGCTACCGTGGTCTGCTCGAGGACTTCAACCAGGCACTGATCCGCGGCAGCCTGCGCTCCAGCTGGTTCGCGCCGTTCACCGCGCTGCTCAGTTCCGCCGGCATGGCGCTGCTGTTGCTGGTGGGGGCCTATGGCCTGGCGCAAGCGGATGTCAGTGTGGGCCAGATCGCTGAAAGCCTGTTCTACGTGTTCCTGTTTCTTGGGCCTTTGCAGGAACTGTCGGACCTGTTCGAGCGCTACGCCACCGGTTCGGCGTCGGCGCAGCGGATCTTCCTGTTGCTCGACACCCGCCCGCAGATCACCGACAGCCCTACCCCACGCCTCCTGGACCGGGCGCGTGGCGACGTGAGCTTCGAGCAGGTGAGTTTCGCCTACGACCCCCACAGCCCGACGCCGGTGATCGATCAGTTGGATTTGCAGGTTCGCGCGGGAGAAGTGCTGGCGATCGTCGGCCCTTCAGGCCATGGCAAGAGCACCCTGGTGCAGTTGTTGACGCGCTTCTACGAGGTGCAGGCGGGGGCAGTCCGACTCGACGGCATCGACGTGCGCGAACTGACCCAGCAGGCGCTGCGCCGCAACGTTGGCGTGGTGCTGCAGGACAACGTGTTGTTCAGCGGCACCATCCTCGACAACCTGCGCCTGGCCGCTCCCGACGCCAGCGATGCAACACTGATCGCCGCGGCCCGCGAGCTGGGGGCCGACGAGGTGCTGGAGCGCCTGCCACACCAGTACCACAGCGAAGTCGGGCCTTTGGGCGGGCACCTGAGCCATGGCCAGCGGCAACTGGTGTGCCTGGTGCGGGCCTACCTCGCCGACCCGGCGGTGCTGGTGCTGGACGAGGCCACCTCGGCGGTCGACATCCATACCGAGCGGCGTATTCAGCGGGCATTCCGGCGACTGTGCGAAGGCCGTACGGCGATCATCATCGCTCACCGCCTGGCGACCATTCGCGACGCCGACCGGATCGCGGTGATTCAACGCGGCCGCCTGGTCGAACAAGGCCCGCACCGCCAGTTGATTGCCCAGGGTGGAGCCTATGCGGCGCTGTACCAGACCTATTTGCGCAGTGCCTCCCTCGAGGAGATGGGCCAGCCGGCCTGAATTGATTGGGGGAGCTAGCGCCCGCTTGCGGCCTGCTAGCGATGGGGCCAGAACGCAAAATCTGCGAACAGCCAAAATCACTGTGGGAGCGAGCTTGCTCGCGATGGGGCCAGCACATTCAACATCGCTGGTGCCTGACACACCGCCATCGCGGGCAAGCCCGCTCCCACAGATCTAGTGGTGTTCAACATCGATGGCGCCTGACCCACCGCTATCGCTGGCAAGCCGCAAGCGGGCGCCAGCTCCCACAAGTTGAGCGGGCGCATGCCAAATCTGCAGACAATGCCAGTCGCCGCACGCTCGGGCTGTTGCCGCTTCAACAACCACGGCTGACGGGCTGCTGCTACAGACGCAGCCCTGGCGCAACTGTCCGCACCTTCAGCGCCCAATCCCCAGCCCCTGCGGCCCGCAAGCCGTTCCAGGCGCCATGGCATGTCCGTTGCAATCATCCCTGCAAGGCGTCCTCGCACGCGTTACTGAATCAGGAGCACCCATGAGCACTGAATTTTTCTGGCGTCTACCGCTGGGCACCGACGGGCCGCAGTTGAGCACCGACAAACACAATCGCGGCACCTCCCACCACCGCCCTGGCAACATCGCTCCGGGGCGCTTGCCCAATGGCGAGCCGGACGACTTCACCTACATCGACTACATCGCCCAGGTGGCCAAGGCCGCGGAGCTGGCCGGGTTTGAAGGCGCGCTGCTACCCACCGGGCCGGAGCCCTGGATCGCCGCGGCGGCGCTGGCCCGGGATACCCGGCGCATCAAGTTCCTGATCGCCTTCCAGGCCACCTGGACCCTGCCGGCCTACGCCGCGCAACAGGCGGCCATCCTGCAGAACCTCAGCCGTGGCCGCCTGGAGTGGAACATCATCACCGGCGGCAACCCGGCCAGCCAACGCGCCAACGGTGACTTCCTCGAACACGACCTGCGCTACAAGCGCACCGGCGAGTTCCTCGACATCATCCAGGGCCTGTGGCAGAACGAGCGGTTCTCCTACGACGGCGATATCTATCAACTGGAGAACGGCGCCCTGCCCCACGGCCTGCATCAGGAACGCAAGCCCGGCGTGTACTTCTCCGGTTTCTCCGACGCCGCGCTGGACGTCGCCGCCAAGCACGCCGACGTCTACCTGAACTGGGCCGAGCCGATCGACAAGCTCAAGCCGCACATCGAACGAGTGCGTGAGCTGGCCGACAAACAGGGGCGTAGCGTGCGCTTCGGGCTGCGGGTCGACCTGTTCGCCCGGGAAACCGAAGAACAGGCCTGGGCCGACCTGCGCCGCCAGTTCGACAAGCTCGAGGGCCAGAGCAGCGTGGTCGCCAAGGGCTTCACCAGCGGCTCGGACTCGGTCGGTGGCGCACGGCAGACCGCCTACCACCAGAATGTCGATCGCTTCGACGACCTGATCATCGGCCCCAACCTGTGGGCCGGTTTCGCCAAGGCCAAGCCAGGGCCGACCGTGGGCCTGGTGGGCAGCCACCAGAACATCGCCGAACGCCTGGTGGAATACCGCGATGCCGGTTTCTCGACCTTCATCCTCGCCGGCAACCCGCACCTCGAAGAGGCCTTGCGCATCGGCCAGGAAGTCCTGCCGCTGGTGCACCAGCGCCCCGCTGCCAGCCCGGCAACCGCACTCAAAGCCAGCGCCTGAGCGCTGAGGGAGACGACTTGATGACCCATCCACTCGATACGCTCTGGTACACCCGCTGCCCGGTCCCCACGGGGTTGGGGATCGCCGTGCAAAAAGGCTGGTTGCAGGACACCGTAGGCGCCCTCGGCACCCGGGTGCAATCGCTGCGCGAGTCCACGGACAAGGCGGTGCGCGAGTCGCACTTCGATCACAGCTTGCAGAATTCGGTGCGCCACGGCGGCAATATCCCGGCGATCTGGGCCCGCGCCCAGGGCCGCGAGACCCGGGTGATCGGCCTGTCGTGGGCCGACGAAGTGCAACTGATCCTGACCCTTCCTGACAGCGGCATAAAAACCGTCAAGGACCTCAAGGGCCGCAGCTTCGGCCTGCCGGACTGGGCCGGTGCGCAGATCGATTTCACCCGGGCACAGGCCCTGCGTGGCCTGGAGAACGCCCTCAAGCTCGAAGGCCTGCAGGTGGGCGACGTGCGACTGGTGAACTTTGTGTATGGCGGCACCTTCAGCGACCCGCAGGTGCATACCGTCAATGGCACGCCGGTAGCGGCGCAACGGGTCGAGGGGCGCAACCTGGAACTGATCGGCCTGCTGCGCGGCGAAGTCGACGCGATTTTCCTCAAGGGTGCCAGCGCCGCCCAGTACGCCCACGACTTCGGCCTGCACACGGTGATCGACACGGGGGCCCACCCCGACCCGCTGATCCGCAGCAACAACGGCACGCCACGCACCCTGGCGGTCGACCTGCACCTGCTGGAGCAGCATTTTGAGGTGGCTTGCGGCATTCTCGACGCGGTGCTGCGGGCCGAACAGTGGGCTCATACCCATCCGGATGAAACCCGCCGCTACCTGGCGCGGGAAACCAACAGCAGCGAGTACTGGGTCAGCGCCGCCTACGGCGACAACGCCCACCAGCGCCTGCACACCGCACTCGACGAACAGGCCATCGACGCCCTGCAGGACTTCACTCACTTCCTGCACCGCTGGCGCTTTATCCCGAACAGTTTTGACGTGCGCCAATGGATCGACCCGCGTCCGCTACAAGCCCTGCAGACCGCCCTCGCCGGCTAACCCTACCGCACGATCACCCTAGCGCGGCGGGGTGATCGGTTTCATGGACTCGAACGAAGACCCCTTTATGAGCAAACCACTCGATACCCTCTGGTACACCCACAGCCCGGTGCCCACCGGGCTTGGCATTGCGGTGCAATCCGGGCGCCTGGCCGAGGCTTTCCAGCCATTCGGCACCAATATCCAGTCATTGCGTGAGTCCAGCGAGCGGGAAGTTCGCGAGGCCCACTATGACCATCACCTGAAAAACTCGGTGCGTCACGGCGGCAATATCCCGGCTATCTGGGCCTACGCCAGTGGAGTGCAGACCCGGGTCCTGGGATTGTCCTGGAGCGATGAGGTGCAACTGATCCTGACCACCGCCGAAAGCGGGGTGAAGAGCATTCGCGACCTGAAGAACCGCCGCTTCGGCGTACCGAAATGGGCCAACGTGCAGATCGACTTCACCCGCGCCCAAGCGTTGCGCGGACTGGAGAACGCACTCAAGTTGGAGGGCCTGAATGTCAGCGATGTCGAGCTGGTGGACTACCCCTACGGCGGCACCTACAGCGACGATCAGAAGCAACATGTGTATGGCTCGGAAGTCAGCCTCGGCACCAGCCGCTTCAGCCAGCGCAATAACGAGCTGATCGGCCTGCTGCGCGGCGACATCGACGCGATTTTCCTCAAGGGCGCCCACGCCGTACACCTGGCCAACGAATTCGGCTTGCAGGTGGTGGTCGATACCGGCTCGCACCCCGACCCACTGATTCGCTCCAACAACGGCACGCCGCGCACCCTGACCGTCGACACCCACCTGCTGCACGAACACTTCGATGCCAGTGTGAAAATCGTCGACACCGTGCTGCGCACCGAGCAATGGGCGTGGGCCAACCCGGATGAAACCCGGCGCTTTCTCGCCCGCGAGCTTAACACCAGCGAGTACTGGGTGGCCGCCGCCTATGGCGAAGACGCACACCGGCGTTTGCGCACCACTCTGGACAGCCGCTCGATTACCGCCCTGCAGGACTTCACCGATTTCCTGCACCGCTGGGACTTCATTCCACGGCGGTTCGATGTACGCGAGTGGATCGACTTCAGCGTGCTGGAAACGGTAATTGGCTCGACCTCGAGAGTCGCGGTCTGATGACCCTGTAGCAACACAACGGTTGGCAGTTGTGTTGCTACAGCAGCAGCCTCACAGCAACCCATGCTGAATAATCGACAGGGGATTTCCCGGCAACTTTTACCCGAACTTTTCGAGGCTTTAACAACAAACAAAATACCAATTTTATCCTTTATCAATCAGCTACTTAGCAAAAGTAAGTAACCACCAGCACAGCCCTCAAAGCTGTTGGCACGATCTCTGCTCTACCCCTGTTAGTGAAACTTTATCGGGGGAGTACCAACATGCATAAGCTTAATCCAATCACCAAGAGTATCTGGCTCACCTTGCTGCTGGCCGGGGGGGCCGTCAGCGAGGGATTGCTGGCAGCCGAGACAACAGAAAGCGACGCCGGCAAGACCAGCACCGAGCCGGCGCTGAAAACCGTGACCGTCACCGCCCAGCACAAGGAAGAAACCCTGCAGGAGATCCCGGTGGCGGTGTCGGCGATCCAGGGCACCAGCATCACGGCCGACGGCGTGCGGTCGATGGGCGACATCACCACCTTCGTGCCCAACGCCTCGGCGAAGAACCCTGACGGCGACGGCCGTCCCCGCTGGTACATCCGCGGCCTGGGCACTGGCGATACCGGCGCTGCCACCGTGTACCCGGTGGGGATCTACTCCGACGACGTCTACCTCAACGCACCCATTGCCGGTGGCGGCCCGCTGTATGACCTGGAGCGCATCGAGATTCTGCGCGGGCCCCAGGGCACCCTGTACGGCAAGAACACCACGGCGGGCGCGGTCAACATCATCTCGCAAAAACCGAGCCTCGATGCCCAGACCAACGGCTACGGCACGCTAGGTGTCGGCAGCAAGGATGAACGCATCGTCAGCGGCGCCCTGGGTGGTGTGCTGGTGGATGAAAAACTCGCCGCGCGGGTGGCTCTGTACTCCGAGGAGCGCGACGGGTTCGCCGAGAACCTCACCGACGGCCACACCTACGGTGACGTCAACAAGAAAGCCGTGCGCGTGCAGTTCCTTGCCCAGTTGAACCCTGACCTCGAAGCCCTGCTCAAGGTCCACGCCCGCCAGCACAATGGCGACGGCAGCAACGGCTCGCTGCCGGTGGGACGTTACTACAACGTCGGCTACCAGCGCCCGAACGGCCGCGACATCGAACTCAACGTCAATGAAGATGCCAAGCTCGACCATGACGGCACCTCGCTGACCTTCAACTGGAACCTGGGCGACTACACCCTGACCTCGATCACCGCCTACGACTACATCCGCGGCCAGTCCACCAGCGATGCCGACTACACGCCATACGAAGTCAACGGCGCCGCCACGGCCGACAACAAGTACAGCCAGTACTCCCAGGAACTGCGCCTGGCCTCGCCCCAGCAGGAAACCCTGCGCTGGCTGGCCGGCGCCCACTACTTCCACGAGACCCTCGACAGCTCGGCCACGCGCTTTATTACCCCGGGCCCGACGCCCAATGGCAGTGGCTCCAACCAGATTGGCGGGGTCACTGACCTGCGTGACCTCAACTACGACCACAAGACCGACAGCTACGCCCTGTTCGGCAACCTGACCTATGACTTCACCGACAATTTCACTGTCACCGGCGGTCTGCGCTACACCCAGGAAAAGAAAGACATCGACCTCGACCTGACCCAACTGACCCGCGCCAGCGCCAACGGCCCGCTGATTCCACTGAGCGGCGTCGGCACCAACGGCAACCGCCAGGAAGCCAATACCTGGGAAGCCTGGACCTACGACCTGACCCCGGAGTACCGGATCAACGACAACCTGCGGGTGTTCTTCCGCTACGCCCACGGCTTCCGTTCCGGCGGCTTCAACACCGGCTTGTCGACCAGCCTGGCGCAGTTGACCACGGTCGATCCGGAACAACTCGACGCCTATGAAATCGGCCTCAAATCCGAGTGGTTCGACCGTCGCCTGACGGCCAACGCGAACATTTTCTACTACGACTACTCGGATATTCAGGTCAACCTGCTGACGGTCAACAACGGCGTGCTGACCACCGCCTTGACCAACGGCGCCGCGGGCAAGGTCAAGGGTGCCGAGCTGGAACTCGAAGGCCAGCCCACCGAGTACCTGCACCTGCGGGCGGCGATCTCGTTCCTCGACACCGAGTACACCGACTTCAAGAACACCAACCCCAATACGGGTGCGGTCACCGGCGACTACAGCGGCAACAGCTTCGTGCGCTCGCCGCGCAACGTAGTTTCGCTGGGCGGCGACTACACCTTCCCACTGGAGATCGGCGGCAAGCTGGTGGCCGGTGGCGACGTGAGTTTCCGCGACAAGGAATACTTCCTCGCCGACCGCCAGAGCAGCGCCGACAAGACCCTGAGCCAGGCGCACTACACCTTGGCCAACAGCCGCCTGACCTGGTTCAGCCCGGATGAAAAACTCAGCGTCACCGGCTTCGTCAACAACCTCACCGACCGCCGCTACCAAGTCCACGGACGGCCCAACGGCACCCTCGGCCAATACGTGATCACCTACGGCGACCCCCGCACGGTGGGCCTGAGCGTCACCAGCCGATTCTGACCCACCACCTGTAGGAGCGGGTGCTCGCTCCTACCGGTTGATCCTCTTGCCCTAGAAAGGAATCCGCCCATGTTCCACCACAACCCGTTGGCCAGCGCCGTGGCGCTGGTCATTGGCAGCCTTGCCCTGCCTGTCATGTCCGCCGAAACCCGCCCGGCCCCGACCGGTGCCAGCAACGATCACCTGGACACCGTGGTCGTGCTCGGCACTCGGCGCAGCGACGTCACCGCCCTGCAAAGCGCCGCCCCGGTGGACGTGCTGTCCAGCGAGCAATTGCAGGACACCGGCGCCAGCGACCTGTCCGGCGCACTGACGGCACTGTCGCCGTCCTTCAGTTACCCGCAATCGCCCCAGGGCGCGTTCTCCGGCTCCATTGCCCAGGGCGCGTCGTTGCGCGGGCTGGCCTCCGACCAGGTGCTGGTGCTGGTCAACGGCAAACGCCGGCACACCAGCGCCAACGTCACCCGCCAGGGCCTGGTCAACGGCCGGGGGGCGGCGGCGGTCGACCTCAGCCTGATTCCGTTGGGTGCGATCCAGCGCGTGGAGATCCTGCGTGACGGCGCGGCGGCCCAGTACGGCTCCGACGCCATCGCCGGGGTGATCAACATCGTGCTCAAGGAGAAGGATGACGGCGGCAACCTCGGCTACCGCTTCGGTGGCTACGACAAGGGTGACGGCATCCAGCGCAAACTGGGCGGCTGGAAAGGCTTTACCCTGCCCAACGACGGCTTCCTGACCCTGAGTTTCGACGCCGGCAGCCAGGACCCGGCCAGCGACACCAACCCAGACAACCGGATCTTCTACCCCGGTTCCACCAGCATCAACACCGCCAAGGAACAGAACAACCGCTACCGCACTTGGCGCTGGGGCTCGGGCAACGTCTCGGACCAGTACAACCTGGTCGCCAACAGCGAAATCGGGGTCGGCGAAGGCTTGACCGCCTACGGCTTCGCCACCTACTCGCACAAGAACACCGATGCCGAGGGCTTCTTCGACCCGCCCACGACCTTGCGCAACAATTACGGGAGCAACGCTTTGCAGCGCTTCCCCGATGGTCGCTTGCCGGTCACCCGCTACTCTCTGGAAGACTATGCCGTGACCGGTGGCCTGCGCCTGGACGACGAGCAACTGGGCAAGTTCGACCTGGCACTGAATTACGGCGACAACCGCCTCACCTCCGACGACCGCAATGCGATCAACCCGAGCTGGGGCGCCGGTAGTCCGCAGAACATCTACACCGGCAAGCGCCAGGTCGACCAGACCAACGCCACCCTGGACTGGGTGCGCGACTTTCCCACCGACCTGCTGTTCAAGCCCCTGACCCTGTCGGCGGGCCTGGCCTGGCGCCAGGAGAACTACGAGCTGAGCGCCGGGGAAGCGGCCGGTTGGCAGAACGGGCCGTTGTTCAACACCGTCGACCCCTTCACCAGCCGGCGGATTCCCGGGTATTACTCGGGCATCACCCAGGTCGACGCGGCGTCCCTGGACCGCCGGGTACTGGGTGCCTATGTCGATGTCGAAGCCCAGCTCACCGAGCAATTCCAGGCCGGGGTGGCGCTGCGTAGCGAGCACTATTCGGACTTTGGCGACACCACCAACGGCAAGTTGTCGCTGCGTTACGACTTCACCCCAGAGATCGCCGCGCGGGCCACCGCCAGCACCGGTTACCGCGCACCGTCGCTGGTGCAGAGCGGCCTGTCCTCGTTCAGCGTACAGGTGGTCGAACAGCCGCCGGGCAGCGGTAACTATGTCGAGGTCCAGCAACGTACCCTGCGCGCCAACAGCCCGGAAGCGGCGCTGCTGGGCGGTACTTCGCTGAAACCGGAAGAGTCCACCAACTACTCCCTGGGCCTGGTATGGCGGCCGCTGCCCAACGCATCGGTGACCATCGATGCGTACCGGATCAACATCGACAACCGCATCACCCTCTCCGACCAGTTACCGGCCTCGGTGGTGTCGCCGATCTTCGCCGGTACCCCTTACGCCAATATCCAGAGCGCGGCGTTCTACAGCAACGTGGCCGACACTCGCACCGACGGCATCGAGCTGACCGGCAACTATCAGTTCGACCTGGCGCAATGGGGCCGGCTGAACCTGAGCAGCGGTTTCAGCAAGAACCATACGGACGTTACCCAGCTGCGGGACGTTGGCAACATCAAGGGTGAGCAAATTGTCGGCCGGGCGACCCAGGGCCTGATCGAGGAAGGCACTCCCGAGAACAAGCTGGTGCTCAGCGCCAACTGGCTGTACGCCAACTGGGGCGTGACCATTGCCCAGCGCCGCTACGGCGAATGGAAGAGCCTGAACGCGAGCAACCCGGACCTGGACCAGACCTACAGCTCGCAGTGGGTCACCGACCTCGACCTGTCGTACACCTTCGACAAGGCGCTGAAAGTCTCGGTGGGCGCGATCAACCTGTTCGACACCCACCCGGACGAGGCCGATGGTACGCAGCTGTACGGCGTGCCGAAGTACTCGATCACCAGCCCTGAAGGTGCCCAGGGCGCGTTCTACTACACCAGCGTCAGCTACGAGTTCTGACCGCCACTGCTGTCGGGGTGTTGCCCTGGCAGCAACGGGTGCGTCTGTAGGAGCAGGTGTCTGCTTGCGGCGCCCGATTGCGGCGCCTGCTTGCGGTGTCCGCTTGCGGATTGCGGCTTGTCCGCGATGGGCTCAAGAACAGTGCGTTCATCCTGGGTGCGCGCGTTATCGTTGACGTCCATCGCGAGCAAGCTCGCTCCTACAGGGGGGGCGGCGGGGTTGCAACGAGGACATGGCACAGCTCTTGCGATAGCCCTCGGGTACTTCGCCGAAATAAGACCCGCCATGCGCCCACACTCCTTGCTGACCGCTCTCACCTGGCTTATCTCGCCCCTGGCCCTGCTGGTGCTCTGGGCCGGGGTGGCCGAGGCCGGGATTTTTCCACGTAACCTGCTAGTGCCACCCGCCCAGGTGGTGCAAGCCTTCGCCGAACTCTTGGCCAGCGGCGAGCTGCTGGAGCATCTGGGCAATAGCCTGTCCCGCCTGGGGCTGGGGTTTGCCATTGGCTCGCTGTGCGGCCTGGCCTTCGGGGTGCTGATGGCCCTGTCCAGGCAGGTCGAGATCTACTGCGCGCCGCTGTTCCACACCTTGCGGCAGATCCCCAGCATCGCCTTGATTCCGATGTTCGTGTTGCTGTTCGGCATCGATGAAACCTTCAAGATCATCATTGTCGCCAAGACCGCGTTCTTCCCGGTGGCGCTGGCCGCCAGCGAGGGGGTCAAGGCCATCCCGCGCAGCTATTTCGAAGTCGCCGACGTGTATCGCCTGCGTTGGCCGACCCTGGTCCGCGAGATCGCCCTGCCTGCCGCTGCGCCACCGATCATCACCGGCTTTCGCATCAGCCTGACCCGGGCCTGGGTGGTGCTGGTGGCCACCGAGTTGCTCGCCGCCGACAGCGGCCTGGGACAGATGATCGAGATGAGCCGGCAGATGCTGCGCATCGACGTGGTGATGGTCGGTGTGGTGGTCACCGGGGTGATCGGCTTTGCCCTGGACTTTTCCTTTCGTCAACTCGAACAGCGCCTGTTCCGCTGGCAAACCCGCTAGGAGCCTGCCATGCCCCCTTTACTCGGAAAATCCCGCGGCCTGTTGCTGCCGCTGTTACTGATCGGCGGCTGGGAATACCTGTCGCGCCAGGATGCCGCCGGGGCCTATGCCTTCGTGCCGCTGTCGACCATCGGCCAGGCCTTGCTCGAGCTGCTCGGCAATGGCGAGTTGCTGGTCAACCTGCTGGCCAGCCTGGCGCGCACCAGCACCGGCCTGGCCCTGGGTATCGTCTTTGGGGTCGCGCTGGGGGTGCTGATGGCGCTGTCGAGCGTGGCCAACCGATTGATCGGCCCGCTGTTTCATTCGATTCGCCAGGTGCCGATGCTCGGCTGGATCCCGCTGATTGCCATGTGGTTCGGCAACGGCGAGTTCTCCAAGGTGTTGATCGTCACGCTCGCGGCGTTCTACCCGATGGTGCTCAACACCTATCAAGGTTTCACGCACGTCGAGGGACGCTACCGCGAAGTCGGCCAGGTGCTGGTGCTCAGCCGCTGGCAACAGTTCTGCCATGTGCTGCTGCCGGCGGCGCTGCCGAGCCTGGCCACCGGCGTGCTGCACGCCCTGGCGTTTGCCTGGGTCACCGCCGTGGGCAGCGAACTGTTTTTGTCGTCCGGGGCCGGCCTCGGCAACCTGATGATGAACGCCGAAGCCGGCGCGCGCATGGAGATCATCGTCCTGAGCGTGCTGTGCATCGGTCTGTGCGGTTACCTGATGACCCTGCTGTTTACCCTTCTGAGTCGCCACCTGCTGCGCTGGCGCAACATTCGTTGAAAGGCCACCCCATGAACGCCATTGCCCATCACGCTCTGCCCCACAGCACCACACTGCCCTGCGGCGCCCTGGAAGTCCGCGGCCTGAGCAAGGCCTATCGGATCGAAGGCCAACCGCTGCCCGTACTGGACAACATCAACCTCAAGGTCCGCCCTGGCGAATTCATCAGCATCGTCGGCGCCAGCGGCTGCGGCAAGTCGACCCTGCTGCGGCTGATCGTGGGCCTGGAGGGCGACTACCAGGGCGATATCCTGCTCGATGGCAAGCCCGTGGTCGGCACCAGCCTGGAACGCGGCATCGTGTTCCAGGACCACCGCCTGTTTCCCTGGATGACCCTGAGCAAGAACATCGCCCTGGCCCTGAAAAACCACCCACTGTCCCAGGTCGAAAAGGATCGCCTGGTGGCCGAGCACATCGCCCTGGTCAACCTCGAGGGATTCGAGAACGCCTACCCGCACCAGCTGTCTGGTGGCATGGCCCAGCGGGCCGCCATCGCCCGCGCCCTGATCAACCGCCCCAAGGTGCTGCTGCTCGACGAACCCCTGGGCGCCCTCGACGCCCTGACCCGGGTCCGCCTGCAACACGAACTGCAGCGCATCTGGGTGCAGCAACGCTGCACAGTGATCATGGTCACCCACGACATCGAAGAGGCCCTGTACCTGGGCGACCGGGTGATCGTCATGGACGCCCACCCGGGGCGGATCAAGCATCAGATCCAGGTCAACCTGCCCCACCCCCGGGACCGGAGTTCGCCCGTATTGCAGGGCTACAAAGAGCAACTGCTGGAGGAGTTGGTGGGGCATTGAGCGCGATATGCAATCTTTTGATCCTGGTTTTGTGGGCATATCCAGCCAAAGGTCCAGCGTGCACCCTGCACAAATTCTGTAGGAGCGGGTGCCCGCTTGCGGCTTGCTCGCGATGAGCATAGGTATCTACACAACTTTGTGGCGGCCTCTGGGCCGACCGGGGTGTTGGATTAGGTCGAGTACATATCCATTTTTTCGGTAACGGCCTCCTATGGTTCCGCCTGACGGCGGCTCACTTTTGAACAGCCCAAAAGTAAGCAAAAGGCTCTTTCCCCACCACTTGGCACCTCGCTTGGGCTCGGTGTGCCCTCACTCCGGCTTGAATCCGTGGGCCGCCGCCACGCGCCATCCATGGCGCGGGGCGGCTAACCCGGCGTCCTGCCGGGTTACCCACGAATTCAAGCCTGCGTTCGGCCAGCGTGGTTAACGGGGCGCCCAGGATCAAAAGCCAGAGCCAGAGCCAGAGCCAGAGCCAGAGCCAGAGCCAGAGCCAGAGCCAGAGCCAGAGCCAGAGCCAGATCAAAAGATGGCTGACTTCGTCAGCGTCTTAGGAAGTAGAAGCTACACCGCGCATGCCCTAACGATCAGGTCGGCTTTTAGGCCGCCTCGCTTTGTTTTTGATCCTGGGCGCCCCGTTAACCACGCTGGCCGGAATCCGATATTGATTTGGGGGGTAAACCGGCAGGACGCCGGTTTAGCCGCACTGGGCCAGGGAGGGCCCATTGCGGCGGCCCCCCAAATCAATGTCGGAGTACGGGCATGCCGAGCCTAAGCGAGGCACCGAGTGGTGGGATAAAAGCGTTTTGCTTACTTTTGCCTGGGCCGGCATTCCGGCTGTTCAAAAGTAAGCCGCCGTCAGGCGGAACCATAGGAGGCCGTTACCGAAGAAATGGATATGTGCCCGGTCTAATCCAACACCCCGCCCGGCCCAGAGGTACAACGTCGCACCACAGTTGTGTAGATACCTATGTCGCGATGAGGCCAGCACAGTCAACATCGATGCTGCCTGACACACCGCCATCGCGGGCGAGCACGCTCCCACAGGTTTGATGTGGTGTATACAGAATCTGTGAACAGCCAAAATCAGTGTGGGAGCGGGCGCCCGCTTGCGGCTTGCCCGCGATGGTCGTCAACGATGACACGTGCATTCAGGGTCTCAACCCGGCGTTTTTGCGGGCTTGGCGAGCAAGCTCGCACCTGCAGGTTTGTTTGCCCGTCGTGCTTCGAGCAGTGTCCTGGGCAAGGCGAACCCTTCGAAGCTGCGCTGGGTGATCGGGTTGTTGGCCTTCTGCGCCCCGATGCGATAGCGCATTAGCCCATCGGCAACGGCGAAGGTCAGGTCCACGCTGGTGTCGGTGCGTCCGTTAAGGTGCCCACGACTTCTGCAGTTGCTCCAGCACGTCGCGCCGCACCAGGTAGCCGCCGTGGCTGTCCGAGTAGAGGGCGTCCAGATACTACTTCCAATTGCTCGGCAACCTCAAAACCGCCGAACGCTCCTTCACACATTGCTGAAAATCCCGCTGACCGGCTCGATGTTCCCACCATAAGGCACAGTGGTTCCGGCGGCCTTGGCGATGGTTGCCCATATGCGTTGCATATCGACCATGTATTGACCGATAACCGGATTGCCCGTGTGGTGCTTGCGATCGGCCTGCGACGTCACATCAAGATAGCGTCCGGCGCCATCACCACTTTTAAGCAATCCACTCGCCCCGCCCATCAACAGCAGCGGCATGTCGATCATGTGCTCCGGCGCGCCGTCCGCCATTTCACTGGTCAGCACCACGAGTGTATGGTCGAGCAGACTGTCGCCTGGCACATGGGGGTCCTGATAGCGGGCCAATTCATCCATCAGGAATTTGACCCGCTGGACATACCATTGACGTGTTCCCTTCCACAACTCCTTCTGGTGAAGTCGGTGGGCACACTCGTGGGGATTGTTGCCCGGGCTGACGTCGAGGATGTTCAGCGACTCCGCCGAACGGCCGATCTGAATCGTCGCCACCCGAGTGATCCCGCAACTCAAGGCCGTTGCCACTACCTGGTGATGGTTGGCCTGAATTCGGGTGCGGTCCTTTGCCGAACGGTAATCCAGCGGTTCCACGGTCAATGGCTTGCATTCGCCAATCGGTGGCTGGCTCAGGTCGAGGTCCTTGATCACCTGTTCCACTGAATCCAGATGGGTATCGAGTTTCTGCCGCTCAGCGCCGGATAGCTTGCCTTTGATTTCCTGGATATCCGCCAGGGAGGTCTGCAATAGAGTACTGCCGCCAGGCTGCCGACTCGATGAAGCAAGAGCAGATTCCTTGAACAACGCCTGCGCCATGAGCACCGGATCGCGGTACGGTGTGCGGATCGCATCGCCCTGATAGGACACGAACCAGGGCGTACCATCGACGCCGGCATGGGGACCGGCAAACAGACTGCGGTGAGACGGCTCGGTGCCCGGCAGCGCCTGACCCAGCAGTATGTCGATGGATGATTGGCTCCCCGCACTGTCGCGCAACACAAATTTCCAGCCCAGATGACCTACGTTAGCGGCTTCCGGCCCCAGGATAAGTCCACGCAAGTAGAGTGATTGGTTGCGATAGGCTGCCAGCTCGGCACTCACCTCATTCAAGGTAAATGCCGTGGTATCACTGCTTTGCACCTGTGGATGCCACAATCCGCGACCATCGCCAAAACCGCCCCCGGTATAGGAATCCACCGCCAGGCCATCGGGCACGACCACAAACACAATCTTCAACTTGGCCTGCTGGCTTTGCCCCGCCAACGCCATGCGCGCCAGGCCAAACTGAGTCAACGGACCATAGACACTCGCTGCAGCCAGGCCCGCGAGAAAACGCCGACGACTCTTCAGGATGCCCATGCTCAGTTCCTCTCAGTCTTGTAGGTGAACGCTTTGGAAGTGCCCAAGGTTTTCAGTATGTCGGCCAGCGAGCCCGAAGTTTTCAATCCATCGGCCACTGCCTTGACGGTTCCTGACGTCGACACATCGGATTTATTGCCGAAGACAAACCGGAAGTAACTGTCGGCCATGCAGAACTGCGATGCCGGGTTGCGCGGAATGATTTTGGCGATATCGCGTACGTCATTGATCGGCTCGGTGCCAGTCGCCATGAGGAATGGACCGGAAGCCTTGATTGCCACCATCTGTGGGTACTGATTGAAGTTGTAGGCTTTTTCCTCGAGGCGATAGCGCCCCGCCGCGTCGTAGTGCTCCATCGAGGACCCGGTGTCGTTCATGTATTGATGACACCGCCAGCAACGCCCCTCTGACGCCTGCTCGCCGTTGGACGCGTCCCAGTGCTCGCGGGTGGTAATCGCCCGCGCCGGGTAGGCAGGTGGCGTAGGGTCCGCCTCCACCGGTGCACCAAAATCGCGGCAAAACATCTGCTCGCGGATCATGATGCCGCGCTTGACCAATGAGGTGGCCTGGTAGTCCGAGGTAGCGGCCTGAGTCAGCCCCAGATGCAGCAGCCCACCGCGTTTATCGTCGACCGCGACCTTTTGCAAGGTGCTGCCAGAAACCCCATCGATCCCGTAGTGCGCGGCCAGGGCCTGGTTGAGGTAGGTGTAGCGTGGATTGAACAACTCCTCGAAAGTGCCTTCGTTCAACATCAGGTTGCGGCTCAACAGGTACTGTTCCTGCGCCATGAGCTGGATCATTTGCGCACTCAGTCCCGGCTTTTCCTGGACACCGCGGATGGTCTTGGCGTAGTAGCTGACAAACCGGTTGAACTGCTCGATGCCCTTGTCCGTGCGCATCATGCGCTCGATCTCTGCCGAGATCTGTTGCGCAGTTTGCAGTTCGTTGCGCTGGGCCTTGGCCAACAGTTCGGCGTCCGGGGTGGTGCCCAGGAATCCATAGGACAGCGCCGTCGCCAACTCGAACGGTGTCAGCTTGAACACACTGCCCCCCTCTTCCGTCGCCAACCCCAACTCGGAGCGATAGAGGAAATGGGGCGACAGCAGCAGCGCGGCGATCAGTCCAGTCGCACCTTGTTCGTCGAACAATGCCTGGTAGCGCAGACGCTCGGCATCACTGACTGGACGGCGAAACAGCTGATACCCCAGCGATGTCACCAGATCCGACCCTAGCTTCGATTGCGCCAGGACGCTCAAGCGCGACGGCGCAACCTTGTCGGCCACCCACAGCGCCATGTCATAAAACTGCTTGACGTCCTCTGCCTGCGCAATACCCTTGTCCGCCTCACCGGGGTACTTGAAGTCTTTCTCCGACTTGTCGGCCGGTAGCTTCTCGGGATTGATCTCGACTGCCAGGATGTCCCTGACGCTGGCGGCGTATTCATCCGGGGTCAGCAAGCGCAGCTGCCGCACCCCATGGGATTCGGACGGATCCAGGTAAGGCTTCCACACCACATTAATCAGGTGCTTGCTGATTTCGCTGGCACACGTGGTGTCGCAATGCCCGGACACCGGCATGCTTTTTATCTGTTTGACCAGCGCGTCCTGCCCCGCCACACTCCAGGCCAGGGCCATGCGCAAGCTGTCGAAATACTCGACCGCGTGACATTTGGTACAGGCCTGGGCCAGCACCGTCTCCCCCAGGTTCTCGACAGGACGGTACGCGACCGCTGGCAATTGCCCGTCCTCGCTGGACTCATCTATCACCACCTGCTCCAGTTCCGGCTCAGGCTTGGCCTTCGCGTAAAACGGGTAGATGACCTTGTACTTGCCGTAGTCCAGGATCTGCGTGGTGCTGGCGCCCCAGGGCACCTGGATCACCTGCGGCTCGGCACCGCTCTGCGCTTCGTTGACCAGGCTGAAATGCCACTGCGCATCGGTCACTGACGCCGGTTTGCCCGGTGCCTTGATCGTCACCTTGACCTCAAGCTTTATCGGCCGCTCACGGTAGCGCAGGCTGATGGTCTGGGCCTTGTTGGTGGCAGACAGGGTGACGGTCGTGTTGCGAACCTGGGGAATCCAGTCTTCTACATCATTGAGCCTGAGCTGATAGTCGCCATAGGGCAGTCCGTTGAGGACCAATCCGGCGTCACTGTCCTCGGGATTCCACGACACCTGAACCAACCGACGATTGCCGTCGGGGGCAGTCAGGAAGCCACTGATCATTTTCTTTTCGTAACCCGCTGGAGGCAGCATGGGCCGTAACGCCAACTGCGTGGCCGGCAACTCGCTGGCATCGTAGCGCACGCGATAAATCACCCCGGCGACGTCGTCGCTGATCAGCAGGCTGCCATCGGCCAACTCAAGGAATTCCGCGGGCCGACCAATACACGAGTTATCCAGGCAGTACACATCGAAACGATCGGGGTCCTGGACAAATCCGTTGATCAAAGGGATCTGATTGACCACCCGCGTACCGCCCTGGATCGTCAGCATCTGCACATCCATCCCTGGACTTGCCGCAGAACCGGCACCGTGCACGGCCACCAGCAAACGCTGGCTTCCACTGGTGGTGGGATAGCCCCGCCAGAACTTGACCCCAAGCGGTGCGGTGTTGGTTCCCAACTCGAACGCAGCGGGCACATAGTCCGCCGGATTGACCTGGGCCGGGGATTTGTCCGAGACAATAGCGCCAGGCACCAATGGCGGCTGGATCACACCTGGGTTCTGGTACTCCTCCTGGGTGAACCCGGGTGTGCCCTTGCCAAACCGGTACGGCACCCCAAAATGCAGGCCGGGGCCACTGATCCAGTTGATCTCATCGGGGTTGGGGAAACCCTGGCGATTGTTGTCGCTGAACCACAGGCTGGCGTTTTGCGGGTTCCAGTCGAAGCCTACGGAGTTGCGCACGCCCTTGGCCAGAACTTGTGATTCACCGGTCTCCAGTGAATAACGCAACAGCGTCCCGTAGCGCTGATCGGCGGGAATCATGCACAGGTTGCAGGGAATACCGACCGCCGTGTACAGCCACTTGTCCGTCGGGTCCAGCGGGTTGAAGCGCAAGGGATGCTTCATGTGCCAGATCCGGGTGTTGGAACCGGAGGCCAGGGGCGGCAGGGGAAACAGCTTGTCGTCGGCCGGGAAATTGAAGACCCGCTCCGGCTTGGGGTCCTTGTAATGGTTATCGGCATCGCGCAAGCGATACAGCCCGCCCGTGGTCGAGTAATACAGGTCACCGTCGCGCCAGGCCACGCCGTGAGGCTCTTCCAGACCGCTGGCGAGCACATGGATGGCCGTCGGTTTACCCGCAGCGTCCAATGGCAACGCATAAATCATGTTGGCAATCTTGCCTTCATAGATATACGAAGGAATGGCGCTGGAACCCACATACAACACATTCTTGCCCATGGCCATTTGCCGAGGCTGGATCAGGCCCTGGGCGAACAGTTCGATCTTGATTCCAGGCAGGCCGCTGAGCTTGGCGACCTCCACCGGTGGCCGGTATTTCACCGTCACCGCTTGTTCGTCTCCCTCTGCTTGCTTGAACGAGATAATGCGCGGGGTGTTCAACGGGACAAAACCGCCAGCGGAATTCATCACCAGTTGATAGTCGCAGGCTTTCAAATTATCGAGGTGGAGGGTGTCGCTGGCCTTGACGCTGATCGGAATTTCTTCGGCCTTGCAGCGCAAGACCCCGGTCAGCACCTCATCGGCTCGCACGACACCGGGCACTGCCGGTTTCAAGGGGGCCTTGCCACTCAAGGTGGCGAAACTCAGGGTAAGGCGATTGCCTGCGAAACCACCGCACTCACCGAGTTCTTTCCAGGCATCTTTCCAAGGACCGCCCTGGAGCAACGGCTCATAGGCAGGTACTTGGCACCACGCCCAACTGCCTATCCCCAGCGGCGGACCGTCCTCATCTTTCCAGCACTCGAATTGCTGGTCTTTATGCTGGACCTGGTCCCCCTGTTGATAGACCTTGCCCTTTTCATAGGCCGGCGCGGTACAAGCCTGAGCCTGTACCGGGGAAGATTCGGCGGTAAGTGGAAACAAAACCACGCCAATGATCACACCGAAAGCAACCAGCCCCAGCATCAACAGCCAGCGACACACACCGACAGACTTATCCATGACTCAAGCCTCATGCGTCAGCCAAGTGCTTCGTTGCCTCGCAAGATCTGCTGATCGAGTTGCGCTGCGAACCACCTGACCCAGGGCTGGCGCCACGGTATGACGAGTCTAGCCCGGTGTTGTGATTGGAATGTCTTCCAATGCGGTTCCACTGCATGACCACAACATGGCTGGACAGCCATAGAGACAGGAACTGACAGACACTCATCCTTGCGCAGCCACCCGTGGGTACGGGCGCTGCGATCTACAAACGCTTTATCAAAGCGCCAATTGATTGGACGTGTCTACTGTCAGAGTTGACAGGTACTTGCTTCTCTAGCCGCCCGCAGACTTGCACGCTGCGGGACGGCCCCCAGCAGAAAATCAGCAAGTGCGACTAAAAATACTTGAGCCAAACCAAATCCCGGCGACTGCTCTTGAGCCTTGAGAACCAGCGCACCGGCAGGTACAGGGCCAACGCCAACAGCCCCGCCGCCAACCACACCGCCAACACGGAATCAAACCCGTAGTAGCTGCCCTGATTCAGGCCAAAACACGCCACTGCCAACAGGTAGGCGAACTTCAAGACGTACAGGTGCAACAGGTAAAAGAACATCGGTGCCGAGCCGAACACGCTCAACACCAGGATCCAGCGGCTGCCCTGGCGCCGTTCGAACCCGCGCAACAGCAGCAGGCCGAAGCTCAGGGTCAGGGTGATGAACAGCAGGGACGGCGGGTACTTGGTGATGTTGAAAAAGCTCATCAGCGTCTGCAGGGTACTCTCGCCCTGGACCCAGGGTTTGTCGCCGTAGCCGTTGAGCAAGCGCAACCCGACAAAACCCGCCAGCGCGGCGATACCGCCGATCCAGAGTGCACGTTGGCGCCAGGCGGCATCACTGGCCTGGGCGAACCAGGGGCCGATGGCATATCCCAGGCCGATCACGCCGATCCACGGCAGCACCGGGTAGGAGGTACGCAGGCGCAGGCCTTCGCTGAACTCGATCCAGCCGCGGTCATGCAGCACCGCCCACGGCACATGCAGCGCCGACTCCAGCGCAAAGTGCAGGCCGTCCAGCAGGTTGTGCCCGGCGATGATCAGCAGGCTCAAGCCCAGCAACAACGGGCGTGGCAGCCAAACCAGCGCCGACAGGGCCAGCATGCTCAGGCCGATGGCCCAGATCACCTGCAGGTAGATCACAGTCGGCGGAATCTGGAAAGTCCAGGCGAAGTTCACCAGGGTGATCTCCAGCAGCACCAGGAACAACCCGCGCTTGAACAGGAAGCCGCAGACATCTGTCTTGCCCGCGTATTTTTCGCCATACAGGTAGGCAGACAGGCCCGTGAGCAGGACAAAGATCGGCGCACACAGATGGGCCAGGGTGCGGCTCAGGAACAGCGCGGGTTCGGTCGTGGCAATGTCCATGGGGTCGCTGACCTGGCGGTGCAGCAGAAAGGTTTCGCGCACATGGTCGAGCAACATGAACAGAATCACCAAGCCCCGCAGGGCATCGATGGACAGCAACCGGCCAGCGCCGGCGGGTCGGACAACAGCATTTGTCATGGGGGGTTCGCAACGCAGAGGGTGGAGGAAACGGCCTGTCTTGGGCCTTCGGGCTTGATATTTTGTGTAATAGTATTACATTACGCAACCCGTTCGAAACCCCGTTGCACAGGCATGCACTGTCAGCCTGCCCAAGGTGTATGCAAGGACCCCATACATGATCAGATTCAAGCGTCTCGCCCTGCCCTTCGCCCTCGCCGCGCAGTCCACCACGTTGCTGGCCGGCTCGGCCCAGGAAGAGTCTCGCGGGCTGGTCGAGGACAGTCGCTGGAGCCTGCTCAACCGCAGTGTCCTGGACCACCGCGAATACCAGCACGGCGCGCGCAACAACGCCGCACGCAATGCCTACAAGCCGCGCAACGAACGCAGTGGCAATGCCCAGGAGTGGGGATACGGCTTGATGGGCAGCCTGCAGTCCGGGTTTACCCAGGGCCTGGTCGGAGTGGGCGTCGATGCCCATGCCTATGCCGCCTGGCAGCTGGACAGTGGCGGCGGTCGGGCCGGCAAGGCGCGTTTGCTCGGGCTCGATAACGACGGTCACCCCAAGGACCAGTTCGGCCGTGGCGGCGCGGCGCTCAAGCTGCGCGCCTCCTCGACCACCCTCAGTTACGGTGAGCAACGGGTCAAGACCCCGGTCTTCAGTTCATCCGACAGTCGCCTGCTGCCGGAAACCGCCACCGGGTTCTTTCTCAACAGCCAGGAGTTCGCCGGCTGGAAAATGCTCGGTGGTCACTTCAACGAAAGCACCGACCGCAACGCCAGCAGCCACGACCAGGGGTTTGTGGTGAATTATTCCAACGCCAGGCAAGGCAACAATTTCGACCTTGCCGGGCTGGTCTACGACGGGATTGAAGGGCTTTCCACCAGCCTGTACAGCGCACACTACGAAGACAGCTGGCGGCAGCATTACCTGGGCAGCACTTACAGCCATGCCCTGGGGCTCGACCAGACGCTGACGCTGAACCTCAACCTGTATCGCACCCTCGACACCGGACAGGCCTGGTCGGGCAAGATCGACAACACCACCTGGAGCCTGCTCTCCAGCTACCGCAACGGTGCTCATACCTTCAGCCTGGGCTACCAGAAGGTCGATGGCGATACGCCCTTCGACTACGTGACCCGGGGTGCGATCTACCTCACCAATGCCGTGCAACTCTCGGACTTCAACGCCCCCAACGAGCAATCCTGGCAGGCCCGTTACGACCTGGGCTTGCAGGCGCTCGGCTGGCCCGGCCTGGTGCTCAGCGCCGCCTATGTGCGCGGCAGCAACATTGATGGGCGCCACGTCGACCCGGCAGGCGGCTATGCCTACCTGGGCTACGGTGAGGGCGGCAAGCATTGGGAGCGCGACCTGGAAGCCCGCTATGTGGTGCAAAGCGGCCCGGCCAAGGACCTGGCCCTGTCACTGCGGCACAACCTGCACCGCGGCAACACCGCCCAGGCAGAACTCGACACCGAGCAGATTCGCCTGGCCGTCGAGTACCCCCTGAACGGACGCTTCTGAGTCAGCCAATCACAGGCTCAGTGCCCGCGAATGTAATGCTCCAACTGGCGGATCAGATCGGCCTGTTCGACGATGGCCTGCTTGACCAGATCGCCAATCGACAGCAGCCCGATCAATTGCCCCGCCTCCAGCACCGGCAGGTGACGCAGGTGGCTGTCGATCAATCGTTGGCCACGTCCACTTGCACCTGCCCACCTTCAAGGCGCACCGGCCAGACTCGCAGGCGCTGTTGCGGATACTCCAGGCAATACCCGTCCTCGAGTCGAAAGTGCTGTTTGTACAGGGGCGACGCCACCACCAACTCGCCCTTGAGGCTGCCCACCAGCCCGCGACCGATGACGTAGGCGCCCGATTGCGGATCGTGGTTGTCGATGGCATACAGCGTCTTGCCCTCGGCCTGCGGCAGGTAGAACAGCGCCACTTGTGCGCCGTCGAGCCACACCACCACCCCCGAGTTGTCGACCAGATCGTGCTGGCTGCACACCGATTGCCAGAGGGGTGAACGGGCGGCGGCGCGCGGGGAATTGGACAGGTTCATCAGGCAAGCTCCTCGGTGACAGGGATAAGGTTGAGTTCGGCGGCCATGATGGGCCGGCGTTGCCCACGTTCCTCGACAAAATGAATGCTCGGGTCGGGACGCTCGTCGTTGACGAAGGTACGGAAGCGCTTGAGTTTGTCCGGGTCCTTGAGGGCATTGGCCCACTCGCACTCATAACGGTTGACCACCAGTTGCATCTGCGATTCCAGCTCCTCGCCCAGCCCCAGGCTGTCGTCGATGACCACCTGCTTGAGGTAATCCAGCCCGCCCTCCAGGCTCTCGCGCCAGACCGAGGTGCGCTGCAATTTGTCGGCGGTGCGGATGTAGAACATCAGGAAGCGGTCGATGTAGCGGATCAGGGTCGCGTCATCCAGATCGGTGGCAAACAACTCGGCGTGCCGCGGACGCATGCCGCCGTTGCCGCACAGGTACAGGTTCCAGCCCTTCTCGGTGGCAATCACACCGACGTCCTTGCTCTGGGCCTCGGCGCACTCACGGGTGCAGCCGGAGACCGCGAACTTGAGCTTGTGCGGTGCGCGCAGGCCCTTGTAGCGGTCCTCGATCAGCAAGGCCATGGCCACGCTGTCCTGCACCCCGTAGCGGCACCAGGTGCTGCCGACGCAGGACTTCACCGTGCGGGTTGACTTGCCATAGGCATGCCCGGTTTCAAAACCGGCTTCGATCAGTTCGCCCCAGATCTGCGGCAACTGGTGCAACTGTGCGCCGAACAGGTCGATGCGCTGGCCACCGGTGATCTTGGTGTACAGCTGGTACTTCTTCGCCACCTGGCCGATCACGATCAGCTTCTCGGCGCTGATCTCGCCCCCGGCGATACGTGGCACCACCGAATAGGTGCCGTTTTTCTGCATGTTGGCCATGAAGGTGTCGTTGGTGTCCTGCAACGGCACCAGCGAGGCGTCCATGATCGGCTGGTTCCAGCACGAGGCGAGGATCGAGCCCACGGCCGGTTTGCACACATCGCAACCGGTGTGTCCACGGCCATGCCGGGCCAACAGTTCTTCGAAACTGTGCAGCCCTTCGACCCGCACCAGGGCGTAGAGCTCCTGCCGGGTAAAGGCGAAGTGTTCGCACAGACTCTTGTCAACACTCACACCACGGGCGATCAACTCGTGCTCGAACACCTGCTTGAGCAGGCCAGCGCAACCGCCACAGCCGGTGCAGGCCTTGGTTTGCGTCTTGAGCTGGGCAAGATCGCTGCAGCCGCCGTCGATGGCCGAACAGATCGCGCCCTTGCTGACGTTATGGCACGAACAGACCATGGCCGACTCGGGCAAGGCGCCCGGACCCAGGGTGGGCGCGCCGGTCGAGGATGGCAGGATCAGGCTGGCCGGTTCGGCCGGCAGGGCAATGCCGTTCTGGGCGTACTGCAGCAAGGTGTCGTAGTAGCTGTTGTCGCCCACCAGCACCGCCCCCAGCACCTGCTTGCCGGACGCGTCGACCACCAGCCGGCGGTAGCTGGCGCTGGCCTCGTCGATGAACTGGTAACTGCGCGCGCCCGGGGTGTGGGCATGGGCATCGCCGATGGAGCCGACGTCGACCCCCAGCAGCTTGAGCTTGGTCGACATGTCCGCACCGATGAAGGGCTCAGCGTCCTGCTCGCACAACTGCGCGGCGACACTGCGGGCCATCTGGTAGCCCGGCGCGACCAGGCCGAACAGGCTGCCGTTCCACGAGGCACACTCGCCGATGGCGTAGATATGCGGGTCGCTGCTCAGGCACTGGTCGTCGATCACCACCCCGCCACGCGGGCCGATGTTCAATGCGCATTGGCGAGCCAGGGCATCCTGGGCGCGGATCCCGGCGGAGAACACGATCAGGTCGGTTTCCAGGCTTTCTTCGTTGGCAAAGTTCATCCGATAGCGGTACTGCTCGCCGGCACTGATCGATTGCGTAGCGCGGGACAAGTGCACGCCGACACCCAGCCGTTCGATTTGCGACTTCAGCGCCAGGCCACCCAGCTCGTCCAGTTGCACCGGCATCAGGCGCGGGGCAAATTCCACCACATGGGCTTCCAGGCCGAGGCTTTTCAGGGCATTGGCCGCCTCCAGGCCGAGCAGCCCCCCGCCCACCACCACACCGCGCTGTGCATTGCTGGCAGCGCGGCGGATGGCGTCGAGGTCTTCGAGGGTGCGATAGACCAGCCGCGAGTCGCCTTCGGCGCCGTCGATGTCCGGTACAAAGGGATAGGATCCGGTGGCCAGGACCAGGGTGTCGTAGGCGACGCTGCCCTGGGCGGTGATCACCTGGCGCCGGGCACGGTCGATTTCCAGCACCGGCACTCCCAGGTGCAAGGTGACCCCCGGCGTCTGGTACAGCGCCGCGTCGGACAATGCCAGTGACTCGGCATCACGTCCCGTGAAGTATTCGGACAGGTGCACCCGGTCATAGGCCCGCACCGGTTCCTCGCTGAAGACATGCAGCTGATAGCGCCCAAGGGCGCCGCGCTCGATCAACTGTTCGACACAATGATGGCCGACCATGCCGTTTCCGATCACGACCAGGGTTTGCAAGGTGTTCAACGCGGCAACATTGGAGTTCATAAGTAGCACCCGATCACTGTTCTAAAAGCAAAAAAAAACGCCTGAAACCTTACGGTTCCAGGCGTCTTTGCCTGTTCATTTGCGCTGTGCAAACCCGACTGCTGTGCCCGGTTCAACGCTGCTGCCCACGACCTGTGCGGCCAATCGATCGTCGTTGACCGAGGGGGCTGCCTGGACGACGGTGTTGCTGCGCGCCAGGCCTGCGAGATGTATTGCAGCCTTTGTGCCAGAACCGCGGTCAGCCCCCTACAGCCGCGATTCAGGGCGCTTGCAGGCCATGTACGGCGGCGCCCGGACTGGCTCGACCAGCCTGCGGCGTGACTTGGCTTAGTGCACGGAGGGTGGCGCGGGCTTTATAACAGTGCATCGCCGGGCGACGCTCCGCTGGCCCGCGATGGGCATCGGTATCTACACAACTTTGTAGCGGTCTGTGGCGAGGGGGCTTGCTCGTGTGGCGGCCTCTGGGGTGTTGGATTAGACCGAGTACATATCCATTTTTGCGGTAATGGCCACCTATGGTTCCGCTTTTACAGCGGCTCACTTTTGGAGGAGCCCAAAAGTAAGCAAAAGGCTCTTGCCCCACCACTCGGCACCTCGCTTAGGCTCGGTGTTCCCTCACTCCGGCTTGAATCCGTGGGCCGCCGCCACGCGCCATCCATGGCGCGGGGCGGCTAACCCGGCGTCCTGCCGGGTTACCCACGGCTTCAAGCCTGCGTTCGGCCAGCGTGGTTAACGGGGCGCCCAGGATCAAAAGCCAGAGCCAAAGCAAAAGCCAGAGCCAGAGCCAGAGCCAGAGCCAGATCAAAAGATGGCTGACTTCGTCAGCGTCTTAGGAAGTAGAAGCTACACCGCGCATGCCCTAGCGATCAGGTCGGCTTTTAGGCCGCCTCGCGTTGTTTTTGATCTTAGGCGCCCCGTTAACCACGCTGGCCGTAATTCGATATTGATTTGGGGGGTAAACCGGCAGGACGCCGGTTTAGCCGCACTGGGCCAGGGAGGGCCCATTGCGGCGGCCCCCCAAATCAATGTCGGAGTACGGGCATGCCGAGCCTAAGCGAGGCACCGAGTGGTGGGGTAAGAGCGTTTTGCTTACTTTTGCGCTGTTCAAAAGTGAGCCGCCGTCAGGCGGAACCATAGGAGGCCGTTACCGCAAGAATGGATATGTACTCCGCCTAATCCAACACCCCAGAGGCCCAGAGGCCGCCACACGAGCAAGCTCCCTCGCCACAGGCCGCTACAACCTTGTGTAGATACCTATGCCACGATGGCGCCGCCACTACCAACATCGATGACACCTGACACCCACCATGCTTTCAAGGCCACCCTCAGATCGAACAACTGCTGGCACCGTGTTTTTCCAGGTAGCGCTGGTGCGCTTCATCTGCCAACTGGAACTCCCCCAGAGGCACTATCACCGTTGCCAATGGCTTGCCCAAGCGCCCGGACGTGTCCAGTAGCTGTTTCGCGGCCTGGGCACTGGTCGCCTGTTGCGCCGAGCTGAAAAACAACGCCGAGCGGTATTTGACCCCGATATCCGCCCCCTGGCGGTCGACCGAGGTCGGGTCGTGCAGGGTCCAGAAATGTTCGATCAGGTGCGTATAGGAAATCACCCGGGGATCGAAGTCGACCTGCACCACTTCAATCAACGCCGGCTCGCCATCGGCCGAACGTGCGAAGCCGACCCGGCTATCGAGTACCCCGGGCAGCGCCCGCAAGTATGCCTCAGCGCCCCAGAAACAACCGGCGCCAAAGGTCGCCTGTTCCAACAACACGGATTGCTCCACCTCACTCATGCTTCTACCTCCTGTTCCTGCTCGATCAAATGCTGGTGCAACTGGGCGATGTGTTCCGGGCCGATGCCACAGCAGCCGCCGACGATGTTGGCGCCAGCGGCCACCCAGGACTTGGCCCAGTGCAGGTACGCCTGGGGTCCCAGGTCGGGACGAATCTCCAGCAGGGTGCTATTGGCTTTCGCCTCGGCGTCCACCGCCGGGAAGGCATTGGCGTAGACCCCCAGCTCAATGGCCAGGCCCAGGCCGCGGATGACGTCGGCGGCCTCACTCAATGCCGCGGCCATGACTTCTGGCTGACTGCAATTGAACAGTACCGCTTGTGCCCCCAGTCCGGCCGCCACGCGCACCGCCTCGGCCACCGGTTCGGCGGAACGCAGGCGTGGCGGCTGGCCCACTTCATCGAGCAGCGTGAACGATAGCCACAACGGTTTGCTGTCGCTGGCCAGGGCTTGGGCTACCGCCTGGATTTCGGCAATGGAACTCTGGGTTTCCGCCAGCCAGACGTCGACATGGGCCTGCAGGCCGGCGATCAACTGGCGATGAATTGCCACCGAGCGCGAGTGATCGAACAGGTCCGGTCGATAGGAGCCCAGGGCTGGCGGCAGCGAGCCGGCTACCGTGACCGCTTCGCCACTGGCCGTCGCCGCCTGCCGCGCGAGGCGCCCGGCCCGCTCGGCAAGCGCCAGGCCATGCTCGGCAAAACGCGCCTCGCCAATATGAAAAGGCACCACCGCGTAGCTGTTACTGGTGATGACCCGCGCACCGGCGTCGATGAACGCCTGGTGGGCCCGCAGCACATACTGCGGTGCCTCGATCAGCGCCAGTGCCGACCATTCCGGCTGCCGGAACGGCGCGCCAATGCGCTGCAGCTCGCGCCCCATGCCACCATCGAGCAATCGCAAGGAAGGCCGGCTCATGGGATCGCACTCACGGTCGGTGCCGAAGCCTGCAACCACTGGTCCACGGTGCTGGCATGGGCCTGGACCCAGGCCTTGGCCGCTACGTCAGCCGGTTGCTGTTCCTTCTCGATCTTCAGGATCAGTTCGTTGAGTTGCGCCGGTTCGATCGCGACATTGCGCAGGAACTCGGCAATTTTCGGTGCCCGCTGCTGCAACGCGGCCGAGGCCAGCACGTGGACCTTGGCGTCCGGGAAGGCGCAGGTGATCTGACTCTTGTTCAGCCAATCCGGGTCGACGGTCGGGCTGATGAATTTCCAGCAACCATCGGCCTTGTACAGCGGATCGCCTTTTTTGTTGTCCTGGGCATAGCCATCGAAGGCCGGTTCTTCCAGGCGGCGCAGATCGAAGGCGGAGAAAATCCAGTCCGGGGTGTAGGCGTAGAACACCACGCCGCGTTCGGCCTTGTAGGCGCTAGCCAGTTTGGCGTAGGTCACCGAAGCCTCGGTGGAGACCGCCTCGAACTTGTCGGCAAACCCGTAATCCTTGGCCTTGATCTGGCCGATGTAAGTGGACTCCCAACCGGCCGGCCCCACCAGCAACTGCGCCTTGCCACCGCCCAGGGGTTCGAAGAACTTCGCCACTTCCGGTTTTTTCAGGTCATACACCGATTTGACGCCGTACTTGTCCTGCAAGTACCCGGGGATGTAGAAGCCCTGCTCGCCAGCATAGGGGTGGGCATTGGGCACCAGCGAACGGGTGCCGCCGGTGACGTATTTGGCCCAGGCGGCCGATTGGTTCGGCAGCCAGATGTCGGTCAGCACGTCCACCGATCCATCGCCCTTGGACGCAGCGCTCAACAGCACCGCGACGTCCCCCGCCAGGTACGAGACATCACCATCGAGACGGCTGCTGATGACTTCGCCGAGGATGTGCTGAATGGCAATGGCGCCGGTCCAGTTCTGTTCGCCGATGACGATTTTTTCCTTGGCCAGCAATGCCGGTGGAGCAATCAGCGAGGCCAGCAATGCCACTGCGCCCAGGGTGCGCGATAAGGGTTTGTTCACGATAAGCCTCACGTTCAGTTGTAGGTCGGGTCTTGCTTGCGCAAGCTCGATTGAATGATTCGATCCGGGATCAGCGCGCACAGGACAATCGCCGCACCGGCGAGCATGCCTTCGCCACCCTTGATGTTGCGCAACGCCGTCATCACGTCGTAACCGAGCCCGCCGGCCCCGATCAGGGCGGCCACGACCACCATCGACAGGCTCATGACCAGGGTCTGGTTGATCCCCAGCAACAGCGAGCGCCGGGCCAGTGGCAGTTGCACCTTGACCAGGGTCTGCCAGCTACTGGCGCCATGAGCCACAGCCGCTTCGACGGTATCCTTGGGCACCTCCTGGATACCCAGGGAGGTCAGGCGGATCATCGGCGCCAGGGCGAAAATCACCGTGGCAATCACCGCCGGGGTCTTGCCCACGGAAAAGAACGCCACGGCCGGGATCAGGTACACGAAGGTCGGCAGGGTCTGCATCACATCCAGCAGCGGTGTGACCACGCGGCGCACCCATGGTCGGCGCGCCAGCAGGATGCCGGTGGGCACGCCGATCACCAGGGCAATCAGCACCGAGGACCCCACCAGCGCCAGGGTGGCAATGGTGCGCTCCCAGAAGCCGAAAAGGCCGATGTACAGCAGTGCGGCGCTGCTGGTCAGCGCGAGTGCCAGACCGGCCGATCGCCAAGATAGCAACACCAGGGCCAGGGCCGAGACCGGCCAGGGCAGCCAGCCCAGCAGGCTCTCGATGCCTTCGATGACCGTGCGCACCGCGACTATCACCCCGACAAAGGCGCCTTCGAAAGTCACCTGCGACCAACTGATGAACTGGTCAATGCTCTGCGCCGTCACCAGCAGCAACTGGCGATTGGCCGGGAACTGCAGCAACGCGCTGCTGGTGTCGGCAGTGATCACCCGCCAGATCACCAGGACCTGGCTGACCAACAACAGCGTCAACGGCAGCGCCCAATCCGAGCCACCGCCGCGCACCGGACGGGCGCTGAGCGTCAGCGCGCTGTAGCGACTGGCGACCAGCACCAGCGTCGCCAGCAGCACCGTCAGCCAGGCCGAGCTAAGCAATCCTTGGCCGAGGGCTGCCAAGGCGCCCAGTTCACTGGCAAAAGCCAGCCAGAACAGCCCGCCCCTACCCCGCGCCGCCAACGCCGCTGGCCCCAGCAACAACGCTTGCCAGGCCGACAGACCGGGACTATAGGAAGGCGCGCGTGGTTGGCTAGGCAGTCGGGCCGCGACCTTGGTCGACGCTTTTGCAGGGGCGCTGGCCGGCGCGCAGTCACGGAAAAAGTCCGCGACTTCGGCGTCGGCCGGCTGCTCCAGCAATTGTTCAGGCGTGCCCAGTTGCACCAGGCGGCCATGGCGCAACACCGCAATGCGGTCTGCCAGGCGCAAGGCTTCGGCCGGGTCGTGGGTAACCAGTAAAGTGCTGATCCCGCGTGCGCGGGCCAGAGCCAGGAAATGGCTCTGCAAGTCGCGGCGGATGGTCGGGTCGAGGGCGCTGAACGGCTCATCCATCAACAGAATGTCCGGCTCCGTCACCAGCGCCCGGGCCAGCCCGACGCGCTGGCGCATGCCGCCCGACAGTTCATGGGGATAATGCTCGCCCCAGCCTTGCAGCCCGACCGCCTGCAACTGCACGGCTGCCGCCGCATGCCGCTGCGCCTCGGGCTCGCCACGCAATTCCAGGGGCAAGGCCACGTTGTCCAGCACCGTGCGGTGCGGCAACAAGCCAAAATGCTGGAACACCATGCCAATGCGCCGCGAACGCAACTCACGCAGGGCCTTGTTGCTCAAGCCACTGATCGCCTGGCCGTCAATCAGCACTTCGCCGCTGGAAGGCTCGATCAAGCGGTTGATGTGCCGCAGCAAGGTCGACTTGCCACTGCCGGAAGTGCCCATCAGACACAACACTTCACCACGCAGGACTTTCAGGTTGACGTTGCTGACCGCCGGCGCTGCGTCGTTCTGCCCGTAGGCCTTGGTCACGTCGCGCAACTCAAGCACCACGTCCGCTTCGAGTACGGGCGCATCCGGGGCTGGGGTCTCGATCCGGGCGCTGGCCAGAGAGGATTGGATAAGGGTCACAGGCGTTCTCGACAAGCAGGCCCGAGCGCGACACAGCGCACCCGGGATGGAAAAAGGGACGAGGCGGCAGGCATGGCCTGACGCCGGGACATAAAGCTAATCGATCTTAAAAAGTACAAATAAATACTTTTTTGGAATTAGCTTAGGCATCTATTTCCCGTTCTCTTGCTTACACCTTTAAGAACCAAAACGAATTAATAAATAGAAAATCATTATTTATCGATATAACAATTTCCGCGTAGGCTCAGTCCATCCCGTCATTCATCACCACAGTGAAGTGCCCCATGAATCCGACTGACAACCTCATCGACTTCGCCAGCTACCGCAAACGCAAACAGGCTCAACAACGGGCACGGGCCATGTGGGATATGTACACGCTGCAGGCCGGCCTGCAGACCTTCACCACGGCCCGGCCGACGGCCAGCACCGAGACCCGCCACGCGTGAACGCCCAGGGTCCCGTGCGCTTTCTCGCCAGCGCCGACGAACCGGTGCTCGATCTGAACCACTTGCAGCCCCAGGAAGAAGATCCGATTTGTCAGCGGGTCGCGCAAAACCTGCAGCGCCTGCGGGGCAAGCGCCATCTGTCCCTGGACGCACTGGCCCGCCAGTGCGGCGTGAGTCGGGCGATGCTGGCGCAGATCGAATCCGGCCGCAGCGTGCCGTCGATCAAGGTGCTGTGCAAAATTGCCAAGGGCTTGAAAGTCTCGGTCGCGGCGTTTCTCGAACACCGCGCGTTCGAAGGGGTCGCGGTCTTGTCGGCCAGCCAGAGCAAACGCCTGGTCAGCGCCAATGGCGCCTTCGTCAGCCGCGCACTGTTCCCGTTCGACGTGGCACGCCAATCGGAATTCTACGAACTGCGCCTGAGCCCCTTGGGTGAAGACCAATCCGCAGGCCATGGCCCGGGCGTGCAGGAAAACCTGGTCGTGGCCCAGGGCGTGCTGGAAATCAGTGTCAACGAAGAACGCTACCTGCTCTCCACCGGCGACTCGATCCTGTTCTACGCCGACCAGCCCCACCGCTATCGAAACCCAGCGGACAGTGAGGCAGTGGCGTATCTGGTAGTGACATATCCGGAACGCCTGGACTGACCGGCCAACAGCGGCTTGCTCGCGAAAACCTCAAGTACGACGCGTGCATCCAGGCAGCACGCGTCATCGTTGACGACCATCGCGAGCAGGCTCGCTCCCACAATGAGGCTCCAGGTGTTCGCAGGATTTGCAGACACCCAGGGGCGAATGCTGAGGATCCACCCCCGCCCTCAAAAGCCCCCAATCAGCAAGTGCAGCACATCATCGGCATGCCATTGCAGCTCATCATCATCGGCATGCTGCAATCGTTCATCATCTTCATCATCAACCCACAGCAGTTCTTCATCATGTCCATGTTCATGCCCGCCATCGGCATGATCTTGCACATCATGCTGTCAGCCTGAAGGCTGCACTCCATCACGCACTTCATCGACGGCATCGGCATGCCCATCACCGGCATCGGCATCATGGCGCCCATCATCGGCATGGCCATGCTCGCCTGGGACATGCACATCATGCTCATGTTGGCGCAATGCATCATCATCGGCATGCCGCAGTCCATCATCATCTGCATCATCTGCGCGCTGTTCTTGAACATCGCCATGTCCATGCCAGCGGCCGGCATCATCTTGCACATCATGCCGTCTTCGAGCATTTCGCAGCTCATGGTCGCCATCATCATCGGCATGCCCATCATCGGCATCATCGGCATGCTGCTGTTCATCGACATTGGCATCTGCATGGCATTCATCATGGTGGAGCTCCCGCAAGGATTAAATAGTTGGGTGAAGCGATGGCGCCGATTCTAAGGACTGGCTCTCCCACGACAAGACGCCCCCACAGCAGCGAAAAACGCTGCGCCAACTCCATTAGTGCGGCACCGAGTGCCAATGCCGCTGTTACAACCCACTTAACGACGCAATCACAGATATAACCACCACCTCTGCACCCGTTCAGCGGTCATGGATATTCGACTGACAACTATCTAAATAACCCAAAGAAATAATCGTTCTAACAAGGACTCGATTATTTTCAGATAACCGCTCTGGTGCAGGCTTCACCGGGATTATCGGGTATATCCATAGTGATAAAAGATATTGGTATATACCAGATTCAGACCTTATAAATCGGCGCATTAAACATTTGCACTGGAGTAGCAAATCGATGGTTGGTGTAAGGGTAATGCTCGAATACTTTCACCCCTGGCCTAATTCGGCAGGCCTGTACTTGGCCCGCGAACGCGGTTGGTACGCCGAGGCTGGGTTGGATGTCGAACTGGTAGTGCACGACCCTTGGCGCGGTGACACTCTCGAGCATCTGTTGACCGGGGCCGTGCACTTCGGATTGTTCCCCAGCAACCGCCTGCTGGTACGCCGCGCCCTGGGGCAACCGTTGCTGGGGGTAGCGGCGATCAACCATGCTGGCCTGGAATCGATCCAGACCCTCAGCGACTCCGGCATCCAGCGCCCACGGGACCTGGCGGGTCGGCGCCTGGCGCTCAATCCGACGCCCCGCGGCGTGGCCATGGTCCGGCATCTGATGCGGGTCGATGGCGGTGATCCCGACGCGCTGATCCTGGTGGACAGCGGCACCCGCGAGTTGCGGCCCGAGCAACTGGCCGCCGGCCTCGCCGATGCCAGTTTTGGCGGCTACTGGGCCTGGGAAGCACTGATGGACAGCCCGATCGCCGCCGAGCGGCGCGTGGTCTGGCCGGTCGACGAGCTTGGCGCCCCGGCCTATCACAGCTACCTGCTGGGAGCCCACGAACAGACCCTGCTGGACCAGCCCGAACTGACCCGCGCCTTTCTCGCCGCCACCGCCCGTGGTTACCTGGCTGCGGCCGCCGACCCGGCCAGCGCGCTGCAGGCCTATGAAAGCGCCACCCCGTACTTCCCCCGCGAGCTGCTGGCGCAATCGCTGCACGCCATCGCGCCGACCTGGCTGCACCAGGGAACCTGGGGCCAACAACGCGATGCCTTGCTCGAACCCTACGCCCACTGGCTGCACGCCAACCACGTGCTGTCCGATGCCCAGGCTTGGCGCCAGGCCACCAGCAACGCCTTCCTGCCGGAGCCGCTGTGATGGCCGCACACGAACCCTTCAGCGCCCACGGCCTGGGCCTGGAACCGGTGGCGGCGCAGTGGCCGCCGCTGCAGGCGGACGATGTCGCGCAACTGCTGCGCGGCTACCCGCAACTCGGCGCGCCGCTGCAACTGGACTGGCACAGCCCACGGCCGTTCTCGGCCGCCAGCCTGGTCCAGACCCAAAACACCCGGGTCTTCGTCAAGCGCCACCCACAACAGGTACGCAACCCCGCCTGGCTGCGCGAAGAACACCGTTTCATGGCCCATCTGCGGCAACGCGGGGTGCCAGTGACCGAAGTGCTGGCCAACCGCGACGGCGACACGGCGACCGCTCAGGGCGAGTGGACCTACGAGGTGCATGCCCTGGCCGAAGGTCAGGACCTGTATCGCGACGCCTTGTCCTGGACGCCGTTTCTCAACCAGCACCAGGCCTGGTCGGCCGGTCAATCGCTGGCCCGCTTGCACCGTGGCGCCGCGGACTTCCAGGCCCCGCCGCGCCAGGCCCAGGTGCTACTGGCCAACTTCAAGCTGTGCAGCGGTCCGGACCTGGCCGCCAGCCTGCATACGTTCATCCAGCGCGACCCGGCACTGGCGGCCTATATGGACCGCCAGCCATGGCGCGACGAGTTGCTGCCCCTGCTGCTGCCCTGGCATCGCCCACTGCAACCGCTGCTGGCCCGGCAACCCGGGTTATGGACCCATAACGACTGGCACGGCTCCAACCTGCTGTGGAGTTCCAGCACCGCCGACGCCCAGGTCAGCGGCGTGCTGGACTTTGGCCTGGCGGACCGCACCTTCGCCCTGTTCGACCTGGCCACCGCCATCGAACGCAACGCCATTCCCTGGCTGGAACTGGACAGCGGCGGGTCTGCCCCGGCGGCCCTCGACGACATCGACGCCTTGCTGGCCGGTTATGCCAGTGTCCTGCCGCTGTCGGCGGCCGAGCTTCTGACCCTGGCCGCCCTGCTGCCCCTGGTGCATGTGGATTTCGCCCTGTCGGAGATCGCCTACTTCAACGGCGTGGTCGGTTGCGCTGCGAGTGCCGACATCGCATACAAGGCTTACCTGATCGGTCACACCCGCTGGTTTTCGACTGATGCCGGCCACTGCCTGCTCGAACATCTACGGCGTCGTGCCGCCACCCGGAGTCAAGGTTCATGAACCCACTGATCAGCCCCCAGCAACTGGCCAGCCTGATGGCCGAAGACGCCAACCTGCTGATCCTCGACGCCAGCGTCGAACTGCCGGCACCGCGTTTCGACCGCGACTACCAGGTCGCCAGCGGACGCGACGGTTGGTATCAGGCCCACATCCCCGGTGCCCTGCACGCCGACCTGCTGTATGACCTGGCCCTGCCCGACGCCTCGTTCAGTTTTGCCCTGCCCGGTGTCGAACACCTGGCGAGCGCCCTGGCCCGGCTGGGGCTGGATGGCGCTCGCCAGGTGGTGATCTACGATCGCAGCGAAGGTTTCTGGGCCGCGCGTCTGTGGTGGATGCTGCGCAGCGTCGGGCTGGCGGCGCAGGTGCTGGACGGTGGTTTCAAGGCCTGGTGCGCAGCGGGTTTGCTCCAGGCACAGGGTATTGAACCGGTGCTGCCGGTGGCCGCCATGTCGCTGTCAGCCCGGCCAGGCTTGTGGATCGAGCGTGACGGTGTGCAGGCGATGGTGTCCGGCGAGCGACCGGGGCTGCTGGTGTGCACCCTGTCCCAGGCATTGTTCGAAGGCAGTGCCGCGAGCCGTTACGCGCGGCGCGGGCACATCCCCGGCAGTCGCAACCTGCCAGCGCGGCAATTGCTCGACGCAGATGGCCGGTACCTGCCACGCGACCAGTTGCAACAGCAACTCGCTGCGCTACTGCTCGACGTGCCAGGGCCCTTGGTGCTGTATTGTGGCGGCGCAATTTCTGCGGCGGCCCTGGCCCTGGCGTTAACCCTGGTCGGCCGCGACGACGTGCTCTTGTATGATGGCTCGCTGCAAGAATGGGCCGCGGATTCAAACTTGCCGATGACCACCGGAGCAACTCCGGACTGATGCCCTCAGGGGCACGTATTTAACCTGATTTCCTGTTTTTACCGCACAGCGCTTTCCTGGAGCGCACCTGGGCCCCTATGCCCGGTGTTCGCCTGCCCCGGGCTCGCAGTCATCAAGGAGTTTCACATGGATAGGCTTTACCGGACGTCCCCCCAGGACGGCTGCGCCCCGCGCTTTGCCTTCAATCAACTGACCCTCGGGCTGTTGCTGGCCAGCGCCCTGCCCTCGGTCCACGCTGCCGAGACCCTGCTGCCGGCCGTGACTGTGAATGCCGAGGACCACTCCGGCTACCAGGTGTCCGAGGCCGCTGTCGGTGGGTTCGACCCCGCGCCCTTGCTCGACACGCCGGCCTCGATTGCGGTGATCAACGAAGCCCTGATCAAGGACCAGCAAGCACGCCTGCTCAGTGAAGTGTTGAAAAACGACGCCTCGGTGGGTGAAAGCTACGCACCGGTCGGCTACTACGAGAACTTCGTGGTACGCGGCTTCTCCCTGAACGCCGCCAGCAGCTACAAGATCAACGGCCGCACCATCACCGGCGAGCAGAACGTCGGCCTGGAAAACAAACAGCAGGTGGAACTGCTCAAGGGCCTGGCGGGCCTGCAAAGTGGGGTCAGCGAGCCCGGCGGGCTGATCAATTATGTGACCAAGCGGCCGACCGATGTGCACTCGGTCACGGTGTCCACCGACGATCGCGGCAGCGGATACCTGGCCACCGACGTCGGTGGTTTTTTTGGCAGCGAACAACAGTTCGGCCTGCGCGCCAACCTGGCCCATGAAGACCTGCACTCCTACGTCGAGCACACCAACGGCCAGCGCGACTTTGCCTCCCTGGCGCTGGACTGGACCCTGAGCGACGCCGCGCTGCTGCAACTGGATGTCGAGTACCAGACCAAACAACAGCGTTCGGCACCGGGCTACCAGTTGCTCGGCGGCACCGAGTTGCCGCACCACGCCTCGCCCAAGCAGTTGCTGGCGCATCAGAGCGGCACGAAACCGGTGACCACCGATGCGCTGAACCTCAACGGCAACTTCGAGTACCGCTTCAGCGACACCTGGAAAGGCAACCTCAGCGCTTCGCGCAGCCGGGTGGTGATCGATGACTACAGCTCGTTCGCCTGGGGCTGCGACCCCATCAAGAGTTGTCCCGAGGCGGCGGTGCCCAACTACTTCAGTCCCGAGGGTGACTACGACATCTACGACTTCCGCAGCCCCGACGACACCCGGCGCAACGACGAAGCCCAGGCCACCCTCAGCGGCACCTTCGACACGGCAGGCCTGGGCCACGAACTGACCGTCGGCAGCAGCGCGTTTCGGCGGATCGTCGACAAGCGCGAACCGATCAACGAGTGGATCGGCAGCGCCAACATCGCCGGCGAGCCGGCCGATTTCCCGCGCTACGCAGGGCCGCTCAATGATTCGTATCGACACCTGGACAGCCGCCAGTACGGGCTGTTCTTCAACGACCGGATCAGCTTCAACGAACAATGGCAGACCGTGCTCGGCGGGCGCGAAGTGCGCCTCGATGAAGAGACCTTCGACAGCGAGGGCGACACCACCCGCCACACCCAGCGTTACGAGTTCCTGCCCCAGGCCGCGCTGATCTACAAACCGCTGCCGAACCTGGCGTTGTACAGCCGCTACAGCAAGGGCCTGTCCCTGGGTGGCGAGGCGCCGTGGTTTGCCAGCAATTACTTCGAGATCCTCGCGCCGACCGTGTCACGGCAGATCGAGGCCGGGATCAAGTACGACTGGCAACGCATGAGCCTCGGCGCAGCGCTGTTCCAGATCCGCCAGGGTTATCAGTATTCCCGGCCCAATGCCGACGGCAGTTTCACCTACACCGAGCAGGGCGAGCAGAAGAACACTGGCCTGGAACTCTCGGCCAACGGCTGGGCCAGCCAGCGCCTGCAGATTTCCGCCAGTGTCGCGGCGATCCGCTCGCGAGTCAGCGGCAGCGACACCCCGGCCTACGAAGGTCACCAGACCATCAACGTACCGAACCTGCGCGCCAGTCTTTATGGCGACTATGCCCTGCCGTGGGTCGACGGCCTCGCGCTGCTCGGTGGGGTGCAATACAGCGCCAGCAAATACGCCAGTCAGGAAGGCCAGGTCGAGGCCAGCGCCTACGCCGTGTTCAACATCGGCAGCCGCTACAGCACGCGCATCGACGGCTACGACACGGTGTTCCGCCTGACCGTCGATAACCTGTTCGACAAGCGCTACTGGCGCGATGTCGGGGAGTACATGGGCGACAACTACGTGTTCCAGGGTGCACCACTGACCGCCCGCTTGAGTGCATCGGTCAACTTCTGATCCGGCCCGCCAAGGCCACGCTTGAGGAAACCGTTATGTCCGATCTTGAAATCATCGCTGTCATTCTCAACCTCCTCGGCGTCTGGCTGACCGCCCGGCGCATCCGCTGGTGCTGGCCGGTCAGCGTGCTGGCGGTGCTGCTGTATGCCTGGATTTTCTACGACGCCAAGCTCTACTCCGACACCCTGTTGCAGGGCATCTTCGCCCTGCTGCAAGGCTACGGTTGGTGGCGCTGGAGCCAGGGCCACCTGGAACAAGGCAAGGTACGGGTGGCGCGGCTGCCCCTGGGCGAAGGCCTGCTCGGCTTGCTCTGCGGGGCCCTCGGTGCCGGGCTGCTCGGCGCCCTGATGCACACCTACACCGATGCTTCCGTGCCCTGGATGGACGCGTCGCTCACTGCCTTCAGCCTGGTCGCCAGCGTCTGGGCGGCACGCAAGTACGTGGTCAGCTGGTGGTTGTGGATCGTCCTCGACTGCCTGTATGTCGGCCTGTTCCTGTTCAAGGACCTGCGCCTGACCGCCGCGCTGTACGCCGGTTTTGTGCTGCTGGCGATCTACGGCCTGCGTGCCTGGCAGCAGGACCTGGCGCGCCAGGAGCGGCCAGCGCCAGGGATTGCGGACGGCGGCGCGCAGCCCTCGACGGCTGGCCGGGCGATTGGTTAGTGTAGGTAACCCGTCGATGGTGTCCCCGGGCGCCATCGTCCTCTTCGATCCGCCATCGGGCGTCCCACGTCATGCCTTTTGACCCAGTCTCACCGCACTACCAGCGGATCCGCGAGCAGATCGCCCAGGACCTCGCCAACGGCATCCCCCAGGCCGACCAGAAGTTCCCTTCCGAACGGGACATGATCGAACGTTTCGGCTGCACCCGGGTGACCCTGCGCCAGGCCTTGCAGCAGTTGGAAGCCGAAGGCCGGGTGTACCGCGAGAATCGTCGCGGCTGGTTCGTCAGCCCGCAGCGCATCCGCTACGACCCGACGCGCATCAGTGGCTTCATGGACTACGTCAGTGCCCAGGGGCGCACACCGCGCACCGAATGCCTGCAGGCCGAATTGCGCCCGGCCGGCAGTTGGCTGGCCCGACGCATGGGGCTGGAGTCGGCACAAGAGCCGGTGTTTTTTCTTCAACGCCGGCGCTGGATCGACCGGCGTCCGGTGCTGCTGGAATTCAACGCGCTGCTCGCCAGTTGGTGCCCGGGCCTGCTCGACGTCGACCTCGACACCTCTCTGACCCGGGTCCTGCGCGAGCATTTTGCGCGGGTGCAATCGCGCTGCGAATTGCAGATGCACATCGGCACGGTCAATGAGCAACAGGCCGAACTGCTGCAACTGTCGCCGGGCTCCACCAGTGTCTACCTGGAGCGCCTGAACTTCGGCGAGGCCGACCAGCCGGTGGAATTCGACCAGGAATTCTGGCGCCCCGACGCGCTGTCGGTGGTGATGGAGACGCGTTATCCCGGCAAGGATTGACGGCCGGGCTCAGCCCAGCTGTTTCACCATCGGCACACAAGCCAGTTGCAGGCCCGAGGGTGAATGGTAGATGGACGTTTGCTCACCCCGGTAACCGCAGCGCCGGTAAGCCCCGTCCATTGCTGGCGGGGCCTTGGGTCATAACGTCATATCCTGAACGCGCCTGACCTCATGACCCGCCAGCGGCGGTCATGGAGCAGCACATCATGTTCAGGCGGTGGGTTCTGGTCATGGCTCGATACTGTTGGCCCAGCCCCCCACCTGTCAATCCCGCGGTGAGGGGTGAGGCTCAATCCGCCTGTACCGTCACCTGCAGCTGTTCGCCCAAGCCGGCGATGCCCAGGCGCATGGTCTGGCCGGGGCGCAGGTAGACGGGGTCGGGCTTGATGCCCAGGCCGACGCCCGGTGGGGTGCCGGTGGAGATGATGTCGCCAGGTTGCAGGCTCATGCAACGGCTCAGGTAGGCGATCAGTTGCGGCACGCTGAAGATCAGCGTGCGGGTGTTGCCTTTCTGGTAACGGTGACCGTCGACCTCCAACCACAAGTCCAGCGCATGGGGGTCGGCGATTTCATCGCGGGTGACCAGCCACGGGCCGATCGGGCCGAAGGTGTCGAAGCCCTTGCCCTTGTCCCAGGTGCCGCCGCGCTCCAACTGCCAGGCGCGCTCGGAGACATCGTTGATCACGCAGTAACCGGCGACGTGATCCATCGCATTAGCCTCATCGATGTAGCGCCCGCCCTTGCCGATGACCACCCCCAGTTCGACTTCCCAGTCGGTCTTGAGCGAACCACGGGGGATCTCGATGTTGTCGTTGGGGCCGCAGATGGCGCTGGTCCATTTGCTGAAGATGATCGGCTCCTTGGGCACTTCCATGTTCGACTCGGCGGCATGGTCGGCGTAGTTCAGGCCGATGCAGATGAACTTGCCCACCTGGCCGACGCAGGCGCCGATCCGTGGCTGGCCTGGCACCCGCGGCAGGCTGGCGGGGTCGATCGCCGCCAGGGCCGCCAGGCCCTGTGGAGTCAGGGTCTGCCCGGCGATGTCGGCAACGTGGCCCGAGAGATCGCGAAGCTGTTGGTTGGCATCCAACAGGCCCGGCTTTTCCGAACCCTTGTCGCCATAACGCACTAATTTCATGTGTCGCTCCTGCTGCTAATTAAAGGTGCCGGGTGGCGCTCAGATACTCATGCCGCCATCGATGACATGCACGCCACCGGTGGTGTAGGCCGAGGCATCGCTGCCCAGGTACACGGCCAACTGGGCGATCTCCGCGGCGCTGCCGATACGGCCCATGGGCTGGCGGTCGAGGAACTGCTGGTACACCTGCGCCTCGGTGACGCCCTGCTGCGCCGCCTGCTCGGCGATCCGCTGGCGCAGCGACGGCGATTCCACGGTGCCCGGGCATATTGCGTTGCAACGAATGCCCTGGCCGATAAAGTCGGCGGCGACCGCCTTGGTCAGGCCCACCACCGCTGCCTTGCTCGCGGCATAGGCAAAACGCTTGGGCACACCCTTGACGCTGGAGACCACCGACGACATGTTGATGATCGAACCGCCGCCACGCTCGAGCATGCCCGGCAGCACCGCGCGGATCATCCGGTACATGGCGGTCACGTTGATGTCCATGGACCGGGCCCAGGCCGCTTCATCGCACTCCAGGATGTTGCCGCTGTGCACATACCCGGCGCAATTGAACAGCACATCCAGGCCACCGATCCGCTGGCAGGCCTCGCTGATGGCGCCAGCCGAAGTAACGTCCAGGGTCAGGGCTTCGATACCCGGAATCCCTTGCAGCCCGCGCACCTCGATATCACTGGCGAACACCTGCGCACCCGCCTCGGCAAAGGCCATGGCACTGGCCAGCCCGATGCCCTGCCCGGCCGCCGTCACCAGCACCCGCTTGTTGTGCATCTTCATACTCGCTCCACGTTAGCGCTGCTGGCCGCGGTTTTCGCCGTCCGGCCGAGCATCGCCGCAGGGATCGCCAGGATCAACGCGCCGCTGATGAACAGACACACCGCCAGCACGTAAGTACCGTTGTTGATGTTGCCCGTGAGGTTCTCGGCCACGGCGGTGATCATCGAGCCGGTGAAGCCGGACAGGTTGCCGATGGCGTTGATCATGCCGATCCCGGCTGCTGCCGCCACACCCGACAGCACGGTGCCTGGCAAGGTCCAGAAAATCGGCATCAGGCTGAGGATCCCCGAGGCGGCGACGCTGAGGAACAGCACGGAGAGCATCAGGTTGTCGGCAAAAAAGGCGCTGAGGATCAGCCCGGCGCCGCCGATGAAGGCCGGAATCGCCGCATGCAGCCGGCGCTCGCCGGTTCGGTTGGAGTGGCGTGCGTTGAGCAGCATCGCCACCGTGGCTACCGCATAGGGAATCGCGGTCAGCAGGCCAATGTGCAGGCTGTTGGTGATGCCGGTGCTCTTGATGATCGATGGCATCCAGAACGCCAGGCCATAGAAGCCGGTGTTGAAGGTCAGCAGGATCAGCACCAGCAACCACACGCGCGGGTTGAAGAACACCTCGCCCAGACGCGACACCTTGCCCTGGTTGTCGGTCTGCAGGTTGGCCTTGAGCATGGCTTTCTCGGCGGCTGACAGCCACTTGGCCTTGTCGATGTTATCGGCCAGGCAAACGATGACCACGAAGGCCATGATGATCGAAGGAATGCCTTCGATGATCAGCATCCACTGCCAGCCCGACAGCCCATGCACCCCTTGCATGCTGTTCATCAGCCAGCCGGAGAGGATTCCGCCGAGGGTCAGGCTGATCGGCATGGCCATCAGGAACCCGGACATCACCCGGCTCTGGCGATGGGTCGGGAACCAGTAGTTGAGGTACAGGATCACCCCGGGAAAGAAGCCCGCTTCACAGATCCCCAGCAGGAATCGCAGCACATAGAACATGGTGCTCGACTCAAGCCCGAAGAACCCCGCCAGCGGCACCGTGTAGGCCACTGCCATGGAGATCACCGCCCAGCTGAGCATGATCCGCGCGATCCAGAAGCGCGCGCCGAAGCGATGCAGCAACAGGTTGCTGGGCACTTCAAAGAGGAAGTAGCCCCAGAAGAACATGCTGGCGCCAAGGGCGTAGACGGTGTTGCTGAATTGCAACTCGTTGAGCATGTCGAGCTTGGCGAAGCCGATATTGACCCGGTCCAGGTAGGCGGCCATGTAGCACAGCAGCAGCACCGGCAGGATGCGCCAGATCACTTTGCGGTAGGTGCGGTCTTCAAAGTCGAGTTCGCTGGCTTGCGCCTGCGCGGGCAGATGCTCGGATATCGTTTGCATGGAGATAACCCCTGGGCATGTGGACATGCCTGATTGTTTTTATCGAATGGGTCACGCCGGGCGAGCAATTCACCCGGCGATGCAGCGTGGACTAGAGTGCCTGGGTGGTTTTTTCTCCGTTGACCAGGCGCGTCAGCCCCAATGGATTGCTGTTGCGCAGCGCTTCGGGAAGCAAGGCATCCGGGAAGTTCTGGTAGCACACCGGACGCAGGAAACGGTCGATGGCCAGGGTGCCCACCGAGGTGCCACGGGCGTCGGAAGTCGCCGGCCAAGGGCCGCCGTGGACCATGGCGTCACAGACCTCGACGCCGGTCGGGTAACCGTTGACCAGCACCCGGCCGACTTTCTGCGCCAGCAACGCCACCAGGTCGGCAGCGTGTGCCAGCTCGTCCGGCTCACCCAGCAGGGTGGCGGTCAGTTGCCCGCGCAGGCCCTGCAAGGCCGCCAGCAATTCAGCGCGATCAGCCACTTCCACCACCACGGTGGCCGGCCCGAAGATTTCTTCCTGCAGCAGTTCATCACCACTGAGCAGCAATTGGACGTCGGCCAGGAACAGTTGCGCCCGGGCTTGATTGCCCTCCTGCGCCTGCCCGGCCAGGTGCGTGACCTGGGGATGGGCGCGCAAGGTGGCGCAGCCTTCGACGTAACTGCGCAGGCCGCCCGCGTTGAGCATGGTTTGCCCCGGTTGTTCGGCGATCAGCACGCTGAGCGATTGCAGGAAAGCGCTGAACGCTGGCGAACGTATGCCGATCACCAGGCCCGGATTGGTACAGAACTGTCCGGCGCCCATCACCACCGAGGCGGCCAGTTCGCGGGCGATCTGCTCGCCGCGCACCTGCAGCGCCTGCGGCAGCACCAGCACCGGATTGATGCTGCTCATCTCGGCGAACACCGGGATCGGTTGCGCCCGGGCAGCAGCCATGTCGCACAGCGCCCGGCCGCCCTTGAGCGAGCCGGTGAAGCCGACCGCCTGGATCAGCGGATGCTTGACCAGCGCCTCACCGACGCCGGCACCGAAGATCATGTTGAACACCCCGGCCGGCATGCCGGTCTTCTCCGCGGCGCGAATGATTGCCAAGGCCACCTGCTCGGCCGTCGCCATGTGCCCGCTGTGGGCCTTGAACACCACCGGGCAGCCAGCGGCCAGGGCCGCAGCGGTGTCGCCACCGGCGGTGGAAAAGGCCAGGGGAAAGTTGCTGGCACCAAACACCGCGACCGGGCCGACGCCCAGGCGGCACTGACGCAGATCGACCCGTGGCAGAGGCTGGCGCTGGGGCAGCGGCAAATCGATCCGCGCACCGAGGAAGTCACCACGGCGCAAGGTCTGGGCGAACAGGCGCATCTGCCCGCTGGTGCGGGCCCGTTCGCCTTGGATGCGCGCCGCTGGCAAGGCGGTTTCGCTGCAGACCAGGGCGACGAATTGCTCGTCCAGGGCATCCAGCTCGCTGGCGATGGTGTCGAGGAATTCGGCCCGGCGCTCGGCCGGCAAATTGCTGTAGATCGCGCTGGCCTGATGGGCCGCCGTGGCAGCAGCGTGCACTTCCTCGGCCGTGGCCTGGATAAAGGCGATGGGCAGCGGCTGCCCGGTAGTCGCATCAACGCTGTGCAGGACCACGGAGCCGGCGGCGCTACGGCCACCGGCGATGAAGTTGTGACCAGACAGTTCGGGCATGACAGTCTCCTGACCCAGAGTGAAATCTGGTCGGTACTCTACTGCCGCGAATCGATTCTTTCCCAATGGCATTTTTGGATTAACCGATAACCAAGCGTTATCGAGTTTCACCTGCGACTGCCGCACTTTCAGCCACCTGGTCCCTGGCCAGGCGGGCGTTGTCCGTGAGGATCTGCGCGAACTCCAGGGCCGCCCCCACCAGTTGCTCGCCCTTGCGGGTGAGGATGCCGTAGTCCTGTGGCGCCAGGTGCAGGGGCGTGTCGAGGGCTTTCAACTGGCCGTTTTCCAGGAGTGGATAGACCATGGCATCCGGCAGCATGCCGATCATCGGCCCGCGCTGCAGGACCTGGAGGAAGGTCTGCATCGAGATGGTGTCGACGGTATTGCGCGGCAGCGCCACCCCAGCCTCGGCGAAGGCCAGTTCCATGCGCGCACGAATCGGCGTGCCCACCGGGTACAGAATCCACGGCAGGTCCACCAACTGCTGCAAGGAGATCGGCCCGGCGTCTGCCAGCGGGTGGCGGCTGTTGACCACGATGCAGAACGGTTCCGGGGCCAGCGGCTGGAAGTCGTAGCGTTGCTCCTGGCTGTGCTCGGTGAACCGGGCCACCGCCAGGTCGAGTTTTTTCTCTTCGAGCATCTCCATCAGGTGGTTGCTGGTCTGCTCCACCACCTCGATCGACAACAGCGGCCAGCGCTGCTTGATCTGCAGAATCGCCTCGGGCAGGGCGATGGCGGTGGCGGCAAAAATCCCGCCGACCTTGAGATGACCATGGCCGCCCTCACGCAGGCTGCCGATCTGCTCGACGAACGAACGTGCGTCATTCAGAGCGATCTGCGCATACCGCAAGACATGCTCGCCCAGCGCCGTGGGCGGCATGCTGCGCGGCTGGCGCTCGAACAAGGCAAACCCCAGCAGGCTTTCGATTTCCTTGAGCATCTTGCTGATAGCCGGCTGGCTGAGGTTCATCTGCTGCGCCGCCAAGTGCATGTTGCGGGTGCGGCCCAGGGTGTCGATCAGCAGCAGATGGCGGAATTTGAGCCAGCCGCAGAAGCTGGAGAATGACAGTTCGGACATGGGTGTGCCTCGTCAAACAATAACCAGGAGTTATCGATTACTGAAAATATCTCATTGGAGTTTATCGAGTGCCAGTCATAGCGTGAAGCCTTTACGGACCAGGAAGATTTGCCATGTCGTTACTGCTTACTCCCGAGAACACCCTGCCGGTCGATGGCGTGGCCGGTACCTTGATTGGTCGCGCCTGGGTTCCAGGGCCGATTGCCGGCCCTTCGCTGATTGTCCTGCGGACCGATGGCGTGTTCGATCTGTCGCAGCGCTTCGCGACCCTGAGTGACTTGCTGGAGTCGGACGCGCCCCTGGCCGAAGTACGCCAAACCCCCGGCACGTTCCTGACCAGCGTCGAAAACCTGTTGGCCAATACCGGTCCTGATGCCGACCCGAGCCAACCCTACCTGCTGCCACCGCTGGACCTGCAAGTGATCAAGGCCGCTGGCGTGACCTTCGCCGCGAGCATGATCGAGCGCGTCATCGAAGAGCAGGCCGGTGGCGATGCTGGCAAGGCCGAGCAGGTGCGGGCTATCGTCCATGGGGTGATTGGCGACAACCTGCGCTCGATCGTGCCCGGCTCCGCACAAGCGGCGCAGTTGAAAGCACTGTTGATCGAACAAGGCATGTGGTCGCAGTACCTGGAAGTGGGCATCGGCCCGGACGCGGAAATCTTCACCAAGGCGCCGGTGCTCGCCGCCGTCGGCAGCGGCAGCCAGATCGGCATTCATCCCGGCTCGATCTGGAACAACCCGGAGCCGGAAGTGGTGCTGGCGGTCAACAGCCGCGGGCAGATCCACGGCGCAACCCTGGGTAACGACGTCAACCTGCGGGATTTCGAGGGTCGCAGCGCGCTGTTGCTGAGCAAGGCCAAGGACAACAACGCGTCTTGCGCCATCGGCCCGTTCATTCGCCTGTTCGACGAGCAGTTCAGCCTGGACGATGTGCGCGCCTGTGTGGTCGACTTGCAGGTCGAGGGCACGGACGGCTACCGGATGCACGGTTCCAGCTCCATGAGCCAGATCAGCCGTGATCCCGAGGACTTGGCCGGGCAGACCCTCAACACCAATCACCAATATCCCGACGGTTTCCTGCTGTTTCTCGGTACCCTGTTCGCCCCGACCGAGGACCGTGATCACGTCGGCAGCGGCTTCACCCACAAACTGGGCGACCAGGTACGCATCAGCAGCCCGTTGCTCGGCAGCCTGCACAACCGCGTGACCCACAGTTCTGCCGCCACGCCCTGGACCTTTGGCGTCGGCGCCTTGTTGCGCAACCTGGCGTCCCGAGGCCTGCTCGCCCGCTAAAGCCCGACGCCGGTTGTCGATTCATCCAATTATAAGAGAGCTATGAATCATGAGTGACACCCCGAAACGCCCGCTGCGTAGCGAGCAATGGTTCAACGACCCGGCCCACGCCGACATGACGGCGCTGTATGTCGAGCGCTACATGAACTACGGCATGACCCGTGAAGAGCTGCAATCGGGTCGCCCGATCATCGGCATCGCCCAGACCGGCAGCGACCTGACGCCCTGCAACCGGCACCACCTGGAGCTGGCGCAACGGGTCAAGGCCGGGATCCGTGATGCCGGCGGCATTCCCATGGAATTCCCGGTGCACCCGATTGCCGAGCAGACTCGCCGTCCCACCGCCGCGCTGGACCGCAACCTGGCCTACCTGGGGCTGGTGGAAATCCTCCACGGCTATCCACTCGATGGCGTAGTACTGACCACCGGGTGCGACAAGACCACGCCGGCCTGCCTGATGGCGGCCGCGACCACCGACCTGCCGGCGATTGTGCTGTCGGGCGGGCCGATGCTCGACGGTCACCACAAGGGTGAACTGATCGGCTCCGGCACCGTGCTCTGGCATGCGCGCAACCTGCTCGCCGCCGGCGATATCGACTACGAAGGCTTCATGGAAATGACCACCGCGGCGTCGCCTTCGGTGGGTCACTGCAACACCATGGGCACGGCCTTGTCGATGAACGCCCTGGCCGAGGCACTGGGTATGTCCCTGCCCGGCTGCGCGAGCATTCCGGCGCCCTATCGCGAGCGCGGCCAGATGGCCTATGCCACCGGCAAGCGCATCTGCGAGCTGGTGCGCCAGGATGTGCGACCGTCGCAGATCATGACCCGCGAAGCCTTCGAGAACGCCATTGCCGTGGCCTCGGCCCTGGGCGCCTCGAGCAATTGCCCACCGCACCTGATCGCCATCGCCCGGCACATGGGCGTCGAGCTGAGCCTGGATGACTGGCAACGGATTGGCGAAGACGTGCCGCTGCTGGTCAACTGCATGCCGGCCGGCAAGTATCTGGGCGAAGGTTTCCACCGCGCCGGCGGCGTACCGGCGGTGATGCACGAACTGCAAAAGGCCGGTCGCCTGCACGAGGACTGCGCCTCCGTCAGCGGCCAGACCATCGGCGAGATCGTGCGCAGCACCCTGACCAGCAACACCGACGTGATCCACCCCTTCGACACTCCGCTCAAGCACCGCGCCGGCTTCATCGTGCTCAGCGGCAACTTCTTCGACAGCGCGATCATGAAGATGTCGGTGGTGGGCGAAGCGTTCCGCAAGACCTACCTGTCGGAACCCGGCGCGGAGAACAGCTTCGAAGCCCGGGCCATCGTGTTCGAGGGGCCGGAGGACTATCACGCGCGGATCAACGACCCGGCGCTGGAAATCGACGAGCGCTGCATCCTGGTGATCCGTGGCGTCGGCACCGTGGGTTACCCCGGCAGTGCCGAGGTGGTGAACATGGCCCCACCCGCGGCGCTGATCAAGCAAGGCATCGACTCCCTGCCGTGCCTGGGCGACGGCCGTCAGAGCGGTACTTCGGCCAGCCCGTCGATCCTCAACATGTCCCCGGAAGCCGCCGTGGGCGGTGGCCTGGCCCTGCTGAAAACCAATGACCGGCTGAGCGTCGACCTCAATGCGCGGACGGTCAACCTGCTGGTCGACGAAGCCGAAATGGCCCGTCGCCGAGCAGCCTGGGAGCCAAACATCCCGGCCTCGCAAACCCCGTGGCAGGAACTCTACCGGCAACTGGTCGGGCAACTGTCCACCGGCGGCTGCCTGGAACCGGCCACCCTGCACCTGCGCATCATCGCCCGCAGCGGCGAGCCACGGCATTCTCACTAAGGGGAAGACTGGACCGGCCCCATCGCTGTAGGAGCGAGCTTGCTCGCGATGGGGCCGGAATTTTCAACATTGATAGCGCCTGACACACCGCCATCGGCGATGTTGGCGGTGCCTACCCGGTCATTTTTCCAGGTAGTATTTTTTTTCATACCAGCCATTAGCATTACTCGTTAGTTTCATGCCGTGGATTTCTCTACTGTCGGGGAAAAACAAAAATCCGCCGGTGAGGAACCTATGAGCATCGAATCGAGCATCTGGAACCAGTGGTATCCACTGGCCGTCGTGGAAGACCTGGTCGATGGCAGGATTTACCGTACGCAGCTGTTGGGCCACGAGGTCCGCTTTGGTCGCGACGGCGCGGGCCACTTCAGCGCCATCCGTGCCGACGACAGCGGCGCGCCTTGTCGCACCACGACCCTGTATCACACCCATTGGGTCTGCCTGGGCGAACCTGACGCGGAATTTTTCCAGATAGCGGAGTTCGATGAACCAGACCGCCGGGTGCTGGGGGCCGGTTCGATGAAGGTGCATGCCTCAGGCCTGCGCGTGGTGGAAAACTTTCTCGACATGGCGCACTTCCCCTACGTCCATACCGGCTTTCTCGGGGCCGAACCCTACACCGATATCAGCACTTATAAGGTAGAGGTCGACCAGGAGCGGGACGAGATCCTGGCCACCGACTGCCGCATATTCCAGCCCATGGCAGCCGCCGGGTCGAAACAAGCGATCGAGGCGCACTACGTGTACCGCGTGACCCGCCCCTTCGTCGCCATTCTGTACAAGACCAGCCCCGAGCAGCCAGAGCGACGCGACGCCATCTGCCTGTTTGTCCAGCCGCTGGATGAAGAGTGGTGCATCGCCCACGTGGTCCTGGCCTATGTCGACGCCACCAGCAGCGACCGCGATCTGCGCCTGTTCCAGCAGACCATTTTCAGCCAGGACCTGATGATCCTCTCCAACCACCTGCCCCGGACTCTGCCCCTGGACCCGAAATTCGAGATCCCGACCCGGGCCGACGCGATGTCCAGTGCCTATCGCCGCTGGTTGCGCGACAAGGGCATTCGCTACGGCACTTACCAGCCGACACAGGCTGCAGGAGGCCAGCCATGAAGCAGACCGATAATCGTTGGCACCCGGTGGCGCAGAGCAGCGACCTTGCCCTACGCCATGTGTTTCACGGTCAGTTGCTGGGAGTGGAACTGGCGCTCTGGCGCGATGACGAGCAGCGCGTCAACGCCTGGGAAAACCGCTGCCCGCACCGCAGCGTGCGTTTCACCCTGGGCGTCAACCTCGGCTCCCGGCTGCGCTGCCAATACCACGGCTGGCAGTACCAGGGCGGTGATGGCCGCTGCACGCTGATTCCGGCGGCCTCGCAAAGCACCCCGCCGGCCAGCGTGTGCGCGCGGACCTTTGCGGTGAGCGAAGCGCACGGGATGATTTGGGTCAACCTGCAGGCGCAACAGGCTCAAGAACTGCCAGCAGCGGCTTTGCCACCCCTGGCTTTGCACCTGCGCAGCCTGCCCTTCCAGGCCGCCCTCGACGACGTGCGCCAGGCCTTGGCCGGTTACGCCCAACTGGATCCGGACTGCCAGCTCGACTCGGTGCAACTGCAACAGACCGACAACACATTGCAACTGTCCTGGCGCAGCGCCGAGCAGCCCTGCCAGGTGCAATTCTGGCTACAGCCGGCGAGTGCCGAGCGCACCATCGTGCACAGCAGCACCCTCGTCGGGCGCCCCGGCATCGACCCACTGCGCTGGCATAACCGGATCCTCAACGTGCTGCGCCAGCGCCTGGAAAACCAGGCCGGACTGATCGCCAGCAGCCGGCCCCCTGACAGCCTGCGCATCGCGCCCGCCACAGTGGTACGCCGTCCGGCGCAGACCCTGGAAGTCGAGGTGTTGCAGCACTGGACCACCGCCAGCGAGATCGTCGCCCTCAAGCTGGCCCTGCCCGCCGATGGCGGCTTCAGCTTCGAAGCAGGTGCCCACATCGATGTGCATACACCCGGCGGGCTGGTGCGCCAGTACTCGCTGGTCAACGCCCCCGACGAGCGTGAGCACCTGGTGATCGGGGTCAAGCTGGAGGCGCAGTCGCGTGGTGGTTCTCGTTCGATGCACCACGACCTCAAAGCCGGCGAGCGCCTGCGCATCTCGGCGCCGAAGAATAATTTTCGCCTGGTCCCAGGCACCGCCGGGATTCTGATTGCCGGCGGGATCGGCATCACCCCGCTGCTGGCCATGGGCGCGGCCCTGCAGGCCGCCGAACGGCCCTACGAGTTGCATTATTTCGTGCGCAGCGAATCCCACGTGGCGTTCCCCGAGCGCCTGCATCAGCTGCGGCACAACTGCATCCACACCGGCCTGGACCCGCAGCAGACCCGCGAACGCCTGCGCATCGTGCTGCAACAGGCGAGTGCCGGCACCCACCTGTATGTCTGCGGCCCCAAGGCCCTGATCGACCTGGTCAGCACCCTGGCCAGCGAAGCCGGCTGGAGCGACAGCCAGGTGCACTTCGAACTGTTCGCCAACGAGGTCAGCCACGACCACGACCACCCCTTCCGTGTACGCCTGCAACGCAGCGGCGAGGAATTTACCGTAGCGGCCGGCGTCAGCCTGGCGGACAGCCTCAAGGCCCGCGGGATAACGCTGGACACCTCGTGCGAACAAGGTGTGTGCGGGACCTGCCGCACTGCGGTGGTGGATGGCGAACCGGAGCACCGCGACGTCTATCTGACCCGCGAAGAGCGGCAAGCCAACCGCTGCCTGATGCCTTGCGTATCGCGCAGCAAATCCGAGCTGTTGGTGCTCGATCTTTAAGGGAGCAGGCAGGTGATCACACTCTACAACTACGAGCTGTCCGGAAACTGCTACAAGCTGCGCCTGTTCATGAACCTGCTGGGCGTGAGTTTCAGCACGGTGGACCTGGAGTTCTACCCGGGCAAGGAGCACAAGGGCGAGGCCTTCCTGGCCATCAACCCCCTCGGCCAGTTGCCGGTGCTCGACGACCACGGATATGTCCTGCGCGACGCCCAGGCGATCCTCACCTACCTGGCCGCCCGCTACGATGCCAGCGGCACCTGGTACCCGGTGCAGGACGCGCGCCGCCTGGGCGAGGTCAACATGTGGCTGGCATTTGCCGACGGCATCACAGCCACTGCCTCGGCCGCGCGCCTGGCGGATGTTTTCAACTATGATCTTGACGCCGAAAAAGCCCGCGACGGCGCCCACGCCCTGTTCCGCATCCTCGACGAACAACTGTGGTTCAGCGAGCGGCAACACCAGGGATGGGTCTGCAGCGGACCTTTGCCGACCGTGGCCGACATCGCCTGCTTTCCCTATGTGATGTTGTCCGACGAGGCTGGCATCAGCCTGATCGACTACCCCGCGATCCGGCGCTGGACCGACCGGATCAAACGCTTGCCCGGTTTCACTGTGATGTCGGGGATTTTCGCCACTGCAACCGCCTGACCCATGTTCGACTCGAATCAAACCAAAAAAATATAACAACAACAAACAACCGAGCCTTGCCGCTTTGAGGAGATCAACATGAACCAACCGGTCAGTTTGCGCGATGCGCCCATCGGGTTAATCGCAAGACTCAGGTTATGGCTGGAAAACTACTTCGGCATCCATCGCGAAGGTTCGACCCTGCGGCGCGAGATCATCGCCGGGGCCACCACCTTCCTCGCGGCGGCCTACGTGATCGTGGTCAACCCGGACATCAACGCGGCGGCCGGCATCCCCTTCTCCGCCGGGGTCACTGCCACTGTGCTGGTGAGTTTTCTCGGCACCCTGGCGATGGCCCTGTACGCGCGCAACCCAATCCTCATCGCCCCCGGCATGGGGATCAACATCCTGTTCGCCTACACCATGGTGGTCGGGGCCAAGATCCCGCTGCAGATCGCCCTGGGCTGCGTGCTCTGGGCCAGTGTGATCTTCACTGTGCTGGCATTCTTCAACGTGCGCCAGGCGGTGATCGACGGCATCCCGGCGAGCCTGCGCAATGCGATTTCCTGTGGCATGGGCCTGTTCATCGCACTGATCGGCCTGGTGAACGCCAAGTTCATCAGCGCCGACCCGTTCACCGTGGTGCACGCGGCACCGTTCAATCCGATCATCCTGACCTTCCTCGCAGGCCTGGTGATCACCATTGCCCTGGTGGCGCGCAAGGTGCCGGGGGCGCTGATCCTGGGGATCATCTGCACCACCTTGCTGGCGATCCCGATCGGCCGCCTGTGGGGCGATGCCACAGCCTATTGGCCCGAGGGCGCTAGCACGGTCACGCTGGTCAACTGGAGCGGCCTGTTCGCCGCGCCGGACTTCAGCTTCCTCGGCCAGGTCGACTTGCTGGGCTCGCTGCACATCGAGTACCTGCCGTACATCTTCGTGCTGGTGTTCACCAACTTCTTCGAGTCGCTGTCGACCTTTCTCGGCATCTCCGAAGCGGGCGACCTCAAGGACGCCGACGGCAACCCGCGCAACATCAAGCAGTCAATGCACGTCGACGCCCTCGCGGCCCTGGCCTCCGCGCCCCTGGGCACCAGCCCGGCAACGGCCTACATTGAATCGGCCGCCGGCATTTCCCAGGGCGGTCGCACCGGCATGGTCGCCCTGGTCGCCGCCGTGCTGTTCCTGCCATTCCTGTTCCTCTCCCCCCTGCTGTCCCTGGTCCCGGCAATCGCCACCGCGCCGGTGCTGATCATGATCGGCGTGTTCATGATGGACACCATCAGCAAAATCGACTGGAAGTCCTATGAAGAAGCGATCCCGGCATTCCTGGTGATCCTGCTGATCCCCCTGACCTACTCCATCACCCTGGGCATCGCCCTGGGCTTCATTGTCTTTGTCCTGCTCAAGTTGCTGATCGGCAAGGCACACACGGTCAAGCCCATCATGTGGTGGGTGGCGGCGTTGTCGGTGTTCTTGGTGATGCGGGTGCAGTATTAGGTGGGGGGATTGGGGGCATTGCCGAGATCTATGGTGTGGCGCAAGTCGCCATCGCGAGCAAGCCGCTAGCCGCAAGCGGGCGCCGCAGCGGGCGCCGCAAGCGGGTGCTCGCTCCTACAGTAAGAACCCAGCAGGCCGCCTCGTGCGCCCCCCCTCCAACCATAAAAAAACAAGGACCCACCCATGACCTACACCGTGATCCGCAACGCCATCATCTTCACCGTCAACCCCCAGGACCAGGTCCTCGCCAACGGCCACGTGGTCATCCGCGACGGCGTCATCGAAGCCATCGGCCAGGGCGAACACATGCCCCTGCCCGCCGACGCCAAAGTCATCGATTGCCAAGGCCAGATGGCCCTGCTGCCAGGCCTGGTCGATGCCCACTCGCACTCCAGCCTGATGCGCGGCATCACCGAAAACATGCCGCTGATGCAATGGCTGCCCTACTACCAGCTCGAACACCGCGCCATGAACGCCGAGGACGCCTACCACGCCGCGCGCCTGTGCTACCTGGAAGCCCTGAAGAGCGGCACCACCTGCGTCATGGACATGTACCGCTTCATGCACCGCTGCGCCGACGCCGCCGGCGAAATCGGCATTCGAGTACATCTGGCGCCCTATGCCGCAGACCTGCCCGGCAAAGACTTCTTCGAAAGCCCGGAGGCCAACCGCAAGCTGATCGAAACCCATCACATGGCCCACGACGGCCGCGTGCGAGTGTGGATGGGGCTGGAGCACCTGTTCTATTGCTCACCCAAGGCCTACGCCCATGCCCGCGACTGCGCGCGCGACTACGGGATCGGCATCCACACCCACGCCTGCGAGCAGAAGGAGGAAGAACAGGCGGTGCTCCAGCACTTCGGCAAACGCTCGATCCCGATGCTGGACCAGATGGGCATCCTCGGCGAAAAGACCCTGATCGCCCACTGCGTCTGGCTCAACGATGAAGAGATCAAGCGCCTGGCCGACACCGGCACCGCGGTCGCCCACTGCCCCAGCAGCAACGCCAAGCTGGCCAGCGGGATCGCCCGGGTTCCGGAAATGCTCGCCGCCGGCATCCGCGTCGGCCTGGGCACCGACGGCAACGTCTGCAACAACAGCCTCGACCTGTTCGAAGAAATGAAATTCGCCTCACTGCTGCAAAAGGCCCACCGTCTGGATGCCGCCGCCCTGCCGGCGAATGTCGCCTTGCGCATGGCAACCATCGAGGGTGCCCGGGTACTGGGCATGGACCGGGAGATCGGCTCGATCGAAGTCGGCAAGCGTGCCGACCTGCTGCTGCTCGACCTGGCTCAGCCGAACATGTGCCCGATCGTCTGGGAAGGGACACAGACCAACGTGCTGTGGAACCTGGTGTACTCGGCCCGTGGCTCGAACGTGAAAACCGTGCTGGTGGACGGCAAGGTGATCCTGGAAAACGGCCGCAGTACCCTGGTCGACGAGACGGCCTTGCTCCAGGCGGCGCAGGCCCAGACCCTGCAACTGATGGAGCGGCGCAAGGACTTCGCCCATACGCTGGTGCCGATGGTCTGAAGCGTTGACCAGCTTTCGGGCGCAAACCTCGGTAAAGTGGCGGCCGGTATTGTCCATCCTTCACCGCGAGGCCAGCGCCCGGCACATGCAAAACGTCGATATGAAATCCTTGCACGTGTTCTTTTGCCTGCTCAACGAGTGCAACGTCACCCGCACCGCCGAGCAACTGAACATGACCCAGTCGGCGGTGAGCCATACCCTGGCTCGCCTGCGCGTGCTGTTCAACGATCCACTGTTCGTCTCCATGGGCCGTGGCATGCTGCCGACCAGCCGCGCCCTGGAGCTGGTGGAGCCGTTGCAGCAGAGCCTGGCGGCGCTGAACAAGCTGATCGAGCCGGTCAAGGCTTTCGACCCCGGGCAATTCCAGGGCAGCTTCGAAATCGCCACCACCGACTACATCGGTTTTATCCTCTTGCCGCGCCTGATGGTGCGCCTCGCCGAGGTCGCGCCCGGGGTCGAGCTGAACATCCAGCCGCTGCGCCCCAAAGAGGATCTGCCGCTGCTCAAGGACGGCAAGCTCGACCTGATCATCTGGAACGAGAAGACTGCCCCGGCCAACTTCCACGTGCGCAAACTATTCTCCGACCGGCTCAAGTCAGTGGTGCGCGTCGGCCACCCAGAGATCAACGGCAGCCTCTCCCTGGAGCAATTTCGCAACGGCAAGCACCTGCGTATCAGCAGCAACCATGGGGCGGTCAAGGAGGCCATCGACAGCCTCTACGAACAACATGACATCCGCTGCAAGACCTCCCTGACGGTGCCGCACTTCCTGCTGGCGCACATCCTGATTTCGCAAACCGACATGATCGGTATGATCGCCGAGCTGACGGCCCTGCGCATCGCCAAGGAAGTCCCCCTGCAACTGTTCGAACCGCCAGTAGCAGTGGCGGGATTCACCGTCTCCCAGGTCTGGCACGAACGCCTGCACGCATCGCCCGCGCACAAATGGCTGCGCGGCGAAATCAATCAGGTGGCCAAGGAAATCACCCTGGAGCTCGCCCAGTTCAAGGACTCGCAGCCTGCCCTGCCGGGGTGACTGAGCGTAAAGCCGATGTAGCAAGGTGAACCGCCAGTCACCTTTCAAACCCGACACTGGACGAACCGGCCTTGGCGACCTATACCTTTGAGTTCGGCGGCAGACTCTCCACCTCAGGTTTGAACCATGCGGCTCTACGATTACACCGCTTACCCGAAAGATCACGCCCAGCACGCGGTCTACGGCGAAGTGATGGCCGACACCGACAGCGCGGCCAAGGCCAAGATCAAGGCCCTGTGCCCACACTGCGGACGCATCGAACTGTCGATTCTCAGCGCCTCCGAGCCATTCGGCCGGCACAGCGCTCGTCCGGTTCCAGGTAGCCGGCCAGCGCACAAGTACAACGGCGACTGAGCACTTGCTGATTCACCGGCCAAAGACGCACTGACCCGGCTGAAGTGCCACGACACCCTTGCGCGCAACGCGCACAGGTGTCGTGTGGGTGCAGCGAAGGTCGATCAATAGGATTTTTTGGTTGCCGATGGCCCGGCCTTGCTCAAGCCTTTGGTGTTGTGATCGCCAGGTGTCGAAGTCGAAATTGCAGTGGCCTTAGTCACGCCACGGGTATCTTTGGACTGGGCAATGCCCGAAGTCGTGGTGCCATGCCCACGGTCATCGTTACGCTCACTGCCGTATTGATTGCCGCTGACACCATGATCGCGAACGGCCTTGCCGGCGTGATCGCTGCTCAACCCCTTGCCCTGGCCATTGCTGCCCGAGTGACCCGAGCCGGCGTGACCGCCACCGGTGCCGCCACCATGGCCAGCACCTGCGCCACCGCCACCGCCACCGCCGTGACCGCCGCCACCACCACCACCACCACCACCACCACCACCACCACCACCACCACCACCTTCCTTCGCATAGGCGGAGTTCATGATGGACAGGTCAGCAGGGAGTAAAGGCGCTGCTGCAAGCATCAGGGCGCAGGACATAACAGCAAACAGACTTTTGTTCTTTAAAAGCATGATGTGCTTCCGATAAGGGTGGATACCGCATAGGGTCAGACGCGAAAAACCCCATCCAGTTCAAGCCACACGACGGATGGAGGCCCACAGCCGGGTGCGTTAATCAAAGGCTCCCGTGAGCACTTCATAAATCAGCCCGGTAGCCAAGGCCACCAAAATCAAGTCCGTACCCGCCTGCTGCCACTCGTAGCCATCGTAATGGGGCAAGTGGCCAACCAGCCGGCCATCGAGCTTCTTGGCGATGCCGGGCGGCAGGGGCTTGCCCCGTGCGAGGTTCTTCTGAATCCCAGGCGGCAAGGCCGGTCCGGGGCTCCAGTAGTCCCGGTAGCCGCCGACAATTCCCAGCACACTGCTGCGGTTGATGCTCGGACCGTTACCCCAATCACCGCCTGCGGGGTTTTTGCCCTGGTTGCCATGCCCACCTTGATTGCCATGCGCCTGGCTATTGGGCGGGTTTCCCTTGCCGTTCCCCTGGCCCTTGCCATTCCCTGGATCGGCCCATGCCAGCGCCGAGCCGCAAACCAATGCAAGAGACGTAACAGCTGCAATCAACGCACGAGATCTGGACATGGAGCGTTCCTTGTTTTTTTGGGGGCCGTTGAAATATAGAGGCTGACGTGAAGGTTAGTTCCATCCCGGCGCTTACATGTTGAATGCATTTCACGCAACAACCCGTTGGCAGTGGCGACGGCGATGAGTACGGTAGTCAGTCACCGGCGCAAGACCGCTGTTTACTGCTCGAACCCATGCGCTAGCGTGATTGACGACGACAAGGAGTCGAGGCATGGCCTGGCAGGTACTTCGTGGGATATTGCTGTTGCTGCTCTGCGGCCTGAGTGTAAATGCCCTCGCCGCAGTCACGGACTGGCACGAAGTGCCAACGGCAGCCGGTACCTGGCGAATCGATCGGGCTACCCTGGCCATCGAACTCATGCCACCTACAGGTCCCACATTGCCCCTCGCGGCTCCCGCTTTCAGCGGTGCAAACACCACCCCCCTGACTGCCGAAGGATGGAAGATCCAGCAGGGGCGACAGCGTTTCGATATCGCCGTCACGCGCGACCAGAATGACCTCCAGGTCAGCATCCGCGCCGCACAACCCGCCACGCTGGATTGGCCGATCTCGGCCCAACCTTCTGCGATCGACGCTTATGCCTTTCCCTTTGGCGAGGGCAACTACGTACCCAGTACCGATCCGGGCTGGCTGGACTGGCTGGTACGCCGCTATCAAAACGAAAGTGTCGCCGGTGCATTGTCGATGCCGTTCTGGACCGAACTGCGCAAGAAGCACTCGCTCACCTGGATGGTCGAGACGCCGCTGAACACGGAATTTTCGATTGTCGATACCGGAGGGCGCCCGCAAATGCGACTGCGCCATGCATTCACCCGGTTGGCCCCGGACGCACCCTACATCGTACGCCTGCACATTGCCGGCCCGGACGTCATGGCCGGGGCGCGGCGTTACCGAGACTGGTTGCAACAAACCGGCCAGTTCGTCTCGCTGGACGAAAAGATCAAGACCCTGCCTGCCACCGCCAGACTCGGCGGTGCCGCCCACATCTATCTCTGGGACAGCGGGTTGTTGAAAGCCGCCGACATCGCCGACTGGCCTGGCTTTCTCCAGCGCCTGCAGGCGGGCCGACAGGTATCGGGGAGCCTGGCCGCTCGCGTGTGGCAGCTGTTTGACACGCAGACCCGGGACCTATTCGAAGCGGCGTTCAACGAGTCGGTCAACGGCAGTCTCAGCACCTGGCGGCGACAGCCATTGATCCACGCCCTCAACAGCGGCCTGCGCCAGACAGTGCCCCGCATGCCAGTGGCGCCGCTGCCGGGCAAGCACGACCCCATGGCCGAAGTAGCCTGGGGGCGCACGGTTCGCGAACAACTGCTGGAGACCTTCGGTGAAACCCTGCAGCCGCCGGCACAATGGGGCGATGGACTGTCCACCAGCACCATCGATGCCTTGCGCACAGCCGGACTACAGCGCGCCTGGTTGGGCGCCGATAACTGGCTATCGAGTTTCTGGCGCCCCGAGGCCGTGGCCGCTGCCAAAGCCGCAGGGTATCTGGTGGGGGTATATGACAGCTATGGCAGCGCCCATCGGGAGGACCTGGCCAATACCTGGCCAACCGCGCAAATGGGCAATGCGCTGGCTGGCGCGGGTTATCGTGACCAGGACGGTAAACTTGCGGTCGGTTTTGCAGGTCGTGGGGTGTATGCCAACCCTCAGGTCGTCGAGCCCTATGCCCAGCGGCGCATCAGTGCCGTCGCTGGGGCCGGGCAGTTGAACAGCTATTTTCTCGACGTCGACGGCGCCGGCCCCATGTTGGAGGACTACACGCCTGGGCGGGAAATGAATCAGGCTGACGACGCCCAGGCCCACCGTCGGCGCCTGGAGTACCCTGCCCTGACCCATGGCCTGGTCACCGGAAGTGAGGGCGTGCTTTCCATGTTTGCCGCACAGGTGGCGTTTGCCCACGGTGTGCTGACACCGCCTTTTGCCTGGATGGACCCCGCCATCCAGGATCCCCGCTCACCTTACTACCGAGGCCGATACTGGCCGCCGGAAGCACCCTCACTGTACTTTCAACCCGTACCGCTGGCGGATTCGGTAGCGCGTTATGTGACGCGTCCACAGTTTCGCCTGCCACTGTATGAAATTGCCCTGCACGACAGCATCGTCAGCACCCATCATTGGGAATATGGCTCGCTGAAGTTCACCACCGAACGCGACCAGACGGCATTGCTGCAACTGTTGTACATGGTGCCACCGCTGTATCACCTGAGCGACCCGGTGCTGCGTCGCGACCTGCCGTTGATTCAAGCCTATGACCGGGTCTTTTCGCCCCTGCATCAGCGCTTGTTCACCCAGGCCATGACTCACTTTGAATCCCTGTCCCGCGACCGCCTGGTACAGCGCTCACAATTCGCCGACGGCACTCGCGTAACCGTCAACTTTGACCGCCAGCCCCGCACTCAGGACAAAAAAATGCTCCCAGCGCTGTCGGCAACGGTCCAGTCCCCCGGCGGATCGGTTGAAGTGCTCGAGATGGAAAAGATCTGGCCACCTGTCGATCAACGTCCACAACCCGCTAGACCGTAAGGCTGCGCTGGCAAGTACAGGCGCCTTGCTCAGGATTGGGCATGTGGGGCGCACTTACATTTCTGTGGGACAGATCCCACTTCAGGGGCTGCCCTTTCGTAGCCTTGTGGTGTTAATTTGGAAATGATTTGTTTCATCTCCCCTACACCCCTGCAAAGGAATGCCCACCACCATGGATTTTTCCCTCAAGCACCTGGCCGCAACCACCCTGATGCTGGCCAGCCTGGCGTCGTTCACCACGCCGGCCCACGCCAATATCACCCCGCAACAAAGCGCGGCCATCCTCAAGACCTTCAACAACAGCTCAGTCACGGACTTCAGGCAGTTCCTCACGCGCCTGGCCAAAAGCGAGCTGGCGAAAAACGACGACCTCGCCCCGGCCATCAATGCCTTCCTCGCCAACCAGAGCCTGAACGCCGAGCAGCAGAATGAAATCCATCGCCTGCTGGGCCTCTACGCGCGAGTCAAATATGGCAGCGCTGCCACCGAGACCCTGCGCGAACTAGTGGCCATCCCGACCTTCGAGATCGAAGGCGTACCGCAGCACGAGAATCCGCAGTTCCTCAAGATCGCCGACAAGATCAAGGGCCTGGCCGAGGCCTTCAATCTGAAATTTCGCAACATCGACAACCGGGTCTATGAAATCTCCCTCGACGGCGCTGGCGATGAAGTCGTCGGCATCCACGCCCACGCCGATGTGGTGCCCGTGACGCCAGAGAACTGGGTACTGGAAGACGGCACCCGGCTGGACCCGTTCAAGGTCACCCTGATTGGCGACCGCATGTACGGCCGCGGCACCGAGGATGACAAAAACGGCATCGTGGTGACCCTCTACGCGATGAAGATCATCAAGGACGAGAAGCTGCCACTGGCGCGCAATTTCAAGCTGTTGGTGGACACCACCGAGGAAACCAGCGGCGATGCCATCCCCTATTACTTCGAGCGCAATCCGACGCCCAACTACAACCTGGCCCTGGATGGCGGCTACCCGGTGGTGATCGCCGAGAAAGGCTACGGCACGGTCATGGCCAGTTTTACCCGGCGCACCGCCGAGGGCAAAGGCGCCGAAATCAGCACCATGACCGGCGGGCTGGCGACCAACCAGATTCCGTCGACCTCGGTCGCCACCCTGCTCACCGAGCAACCCGCCGAACTGGCCGCCAGCCTGCAACAAGCCGGCGCCGACTACGCCAAGCGCAACGGTGGCAATTTCACTGTGACCGCCAAGGTCGTCGGCAAAGACGTGCAACTGATCGTCACTGGCGTTTCCGCTCACTCCTCCGAGCCTGAGTCTGGGGTCAACCCGGTGGCCCGGATGCTCGACTTCATCAACGGCCTCGACGGTAAGGTCGCGCTCAAGCACAACCAGATCACCGACGCAGCCCGCTACGCCGCCGACAACTGGGGCCTGGACTACCTGGGTAGCAAACTGGGGGTGGGCTTTGCCGATGCTTTCATGGGACCGCTAACCGCTTCCCTGACCTACGTCGGCATGGACGACAAAACCTTCAAGCTGGCAGTCAACCTGCGGGTGCCGAAGGGCAAGTCTCCCGAAGTGCTCAAGAACGAAATCGCCGACAAGCTCAGTGCCTGGAGCAACAAGGCCGGGATCGCGCCAGCCTTCGACTACTCGATCGCCGAACCGATGTTCCGCAACCCCGAAGGTGAATGGGTCAAGGCCCTGCTGGCCGTGGCCAGCGAAAACCTGGGCATGAAACACCAGTTCGGCACCTCCGCCGGTGCCACCTCGGTACATGAACTGCCCAACGGCGTGCAATTCGGCCTGGCCATGCCCGACGTCAAGTACACCGGGCACAACGACAACGAGTTCAAGACCGTCGAACAGTTCATGCTGGACCTGCAGATCGTCACGGAAATGATGGGGCGTATCGGGCAGTTGCCGAAGCTTTGACCTATCGCCGCCGCACCTGCTGCCCCAGGAATTCACGCAGCAGCGTGCGGGGCAGCTCACAACCCTTGAATGGCAATACGGGCAAGGTCTATAAACACAGCTTCGATACCAGCACCGGCTGAAGGATAATCCCAATGCCCCACGGCAGCCCCCTGTTCCCCATCAGCTTGAACTGGCTCATCCGCCACGGGACGACCGAGGACGTGCCCGCACTGATCGCATTGGATACCTATGCGACGCAACACGCCAGTCGTCGCGACTTTATCCATGATGCCGTCGTTCGCCAGCAATGCCTGGTAGCCGTCGCTGCCGATCAGTGCGCAGGTTACCTGGTACTTACCGATGATTTTTTCAGCCATGGCTTCGTTGAGCTGGTGGTCGTGTCACCGACACAGCAACGGCAAGGCATAGCGCTCGATTTACTAGCGGCAGCCGAAGCCGCGTGCAAGACAGCCAAGCTGTTTGCTTCAACCAATGCATCCAACACGGCTTCGCAGTCACTGTTCAAGAAAGCGGGTTTTGTACCGAGCGGGCGAATCGATAATCTTGACGAACACGACCCTGAACTGGTGTATGTCAAATTTGTTGGATAATCGATGTCGGCGGATAGTACTGAAACGAAAAAAGACGCCGAAGCGTCTTTTTTGTTGACCTGCATAAGCCAGTGACTTTTGCAGGTCTATATTTGGAGCGGGAAACGAGACTCGAACTCGCGACCCCGACCTTGGCAAGGTCGTGCTCTACCAACTGAGCTATTCCCGCGTCTTGGTGTGGCGTATTCTATAGCAATTCGAATACGCGTCAACCCTTTGATTCAAAAAAGTTTTATTTTTTCTGCACGTCGGTTTTCAGGTGCGGCCAGGCGGCGCGCAGGTATTGCACCATGGACCACAAGGTCAGGCCGGCCGAGACCAGCAGCAAGGCATAGCCCACCAGTACCCAGAAGCTGAAGTCCGACGGGTTGGCCAGCAGGATCACCAGCGCGAGCATTTGCGCGGCGGTTTTCCATTTGCCCAGGTTCGACACGGCCACCTGGGCCCGTGCGCCCAGTTCGGCCATCCACTCCCTGAGGGCGGAAATGACGATCTCGCGGCCAATGATCACGGCTGCCGGCAAGGTCAGCCACAGGTTGGCGTGCTCCTGGACCAACAGCACCAGGGCCACGGCGACCATCAGCTTGTCTGCCACCGGATCGAGAAACGCCCCGAACGGGGTGCTCTGCTCCAGCCGGCGGGCCAGGTAACCGTCCAGCCAGTCCGTCGCCGCAGCGAACGCAAAGACCGAACTGGCGGCCATGTAGCTCCAGTGATACGGCATGTAGAACAGCAGAATAAAGATCGGGATAAGCAGAACGCGTAGTACGGTGATCAGATTAGGGATATTCATCGGCACAACTGGCTACGAGGTGAGGGGGCATTCTACTCGCTGTGCAGGTTTGCATAAATCAACTCTGCGAGCTTTTTACTGATCCCCGGTGCTTTGGCGATTTCGTCGATGCTTGCACGAGACAGCTCCTGCAATCCACCAAAATGTTTCAACAGGTCCCGACGCCGGGTCGGCCCTACCCCGGCAACCCCTTCCAGGGTTGAGGTGCGGCGGGTTTTGCCACGTCGCGCGCGGTGCCCGGTAATCGCAAAACGGTGGGCCTCGTCACGGATCTGCTGGATCAGGTGCAACGCCGGGGAGTCGCCGCGCAGGGTGAACTCATGGGCCGCATCATTCAGGTAAAGGGTTTCGAAGCCGGCCTTGCGGGTCGCGCCCTTGGCCACGCCCAGCAGAATCAGGTCGGGCACCGCCAGTTCATTGAGCACGTCACGCGCCATCGACAACTGGCCCTTGCCGCCGTCCACCAGCAGGATGTCCGGCAGCTTGCCCTCGCCGTCCTTGAGTTTGCTGAAGCGCCGGGTCAGCGCCTGATGCATCGCCGCGTAGTCATCCCCCGGGGTCACCCCTTCGATGTTGTAGCGGCGGTAGTCGGATTTCAACGGCCCTTCCGGGCCGAACACCACGCAGGACGCCACGGTCGCTTCGCCGCTGGAGTGGCTGATGTCGTAACACTCCAGGCGCTGTGGCGGTTCATCCAGATTCAGCACTTCAGCCAGGGCGTCAAAACGCGCGGCAACGTGCTGACGATTGGCCAGGCGCGCGCCCAGCGCCTGCTCGGCGTTGGTCACTGCCAATTGTTGCCAGCGCGCCCGGGTGCCACGGACCCTGTGACTGATGGTCAACTCGCGACCGCGCAGCTCGTGAATGGCTTCGATGAGCGCGGGAAAGTCCTCATGGACCACATTGACGATCAGCTCACTCGGCAGGTCGCGCTCAGGACTGCTGATGAAATACTGTCCGAGAAACGCCGCCATGACCTCGGCAACGTCCTCTTCAATACCCACCTGCGGGAAAAAGTTCTTGCTGCCCAGCACTCGCCCGCCACGCACACTGATCAAGTGCACACAGGCGCCACCCGGGTTGATGAATGCCGCGACCACATCGACGTCGCCCGTGCCGCCTTCCATGCTCTGTTGGTCCTGGACCCGGCGCAGCAGGGAAATCTGATCGCGCAACTCGGCCGCGCGCTCGAAATCCAGGGTGCTGGCTGCCTGCTCCATGCCTGCCGACAGTTCGTCGGTCAGGGCATTGCTGCGGCCCTCGAGAAACATCACCGAGTGCCGCACATCCTCGGCGTACACCTCTGGCTCCACCAGGCCGACACAGGGCGCCTTGCAGCGCTTGATCTGATATTGCAGGCACGGCCGGGTGCGGTTCTTGTAGTAGCTGTCTTCACACTGGCGGACGAAAAAGGTTTTTTGCAGCAGGCTGAGGCTTTCGCGAATCGCCCCGGCACTGGGATAAGGACCGAAATACTTGCCCTTGGCCTTTTTTGCCCCGCGATGAATGCTCAGGCGTGGAAACTGGCCGTCGGAAAGAAACACATAGGGGTAGGACTTATCGTCGCGCAGCAGGATGTTGTAGGGCGGCCGCCACTCCTTGATCAGCGTCTGCTCCAGCAGCAGCGCTTCGGTCTCGTTGGCGGTGATGGTGGTCTCGACCTGCGCGATACGGCCCACCAGCGCCGCCGTCTTGGGCGCCAGGCCGGTCTTGCGAAAGTAGCTGGCCAGGCGTTTTTTCAGGTTCTTGGCTTTGCCCACGTAGAGCAGGCGCGCATCGCTGTCAAACATGCGATACACCCCGGGGCGCCCACTGCAGGTGGCGAGAAAGGCGCTTGGATCAAAGGCTTGAGTCATTTCAGAGGCTGGCATCGACCATGCCGTGACGCACCGCCAACAGGGTCAACTCGACGTCACTGCTGATCGAAAGCTTCTCGAAAATCCGATAGCGATAGGTGTTCACGGTCTTGGGTGACAGGCAGAGCTTGTCGGAGATGATCTGCACCTTCTGGCAGCCGACAATCATCAGGGCGATCTGGATCTCGCGTTCCGAAAGGGCATCGAACGGCGAATCGTTGCTCGGCTGGAATGACTTGATTGCCAATTGCTGGGCAATTTGCGGGCTGATGTAGCGCTGGCCGGCAAACACCAGGCGAATCGCCTGGACCATTTCGTTGAGGCCGGCGCCCTTGGTCAGGTAGCCTGCCGCGCCCGCTTGCAGTAGTCGCGTCGGGAACGGGTCTTCCTCGCACACGGTGACCGCCACGACCTTGATGTCCGGATGGCTGCGCAACAACTTGCGCGTGGCTTCCAGGCCGCCGATGCCGGGCATCTTGACGTCCATCAGCACCACATCGGGTTTCAGTTCGCGCGCCTTGAGCAGGGATTCCTCTCCCGACTCGGCCTGGCCGACTACTTGCAGGCCATCGATGTCAGCCAGCATTCGTGTAATACCTGTACGAACGAGATCATGGTCATCGACTACTAGCACCCTAATCAAGCAGACACCCCGCGATATGGTCTTGTTGGTTGCCCGCCACCTTAGCAAAAAGCATCCGGCAGACCTAGCAGAACCCAAGATTTAAAATGGTTTCAATAGATCTTGCAGCGCTTGTACTACGCGCCTTACAGACCTTTCAACGCGGACACTGGCGTTGCATTCGCAAGAAGCAATCATCCTGCCCGACAATCTGCAATCCCATGCGCAGGTAAAGGGCTTGCGCCGGGTTGTCGGTGAACACCGTCAGACGCAGGGCCGGACGCCGCTCCTGGCTGGCCAGGGCAAAAACCTGATCGATCGTCCAACTGCCAATGCCCCGCCCCTGCGCGGCCTCGACCACGTGCAACTCACGAATGTACAGGGCATTAGCGTCGCGACTCAGGCTGGTAAAGCCGAGCACCGCCGCGTCCTGGCAAATCAACCAGTTCTGCCGCCCGGCCCAGGCCACGTCGAACCCCTCGTCGAGCCACAACAGGTCATGGCGCACGTAATAACTGAGCATGCCGCGCCGGGCCAGTGCCCGGGCGAACGGCAAATCCTCGGTGGTGGCCAGACGCAGCGCCAATCCGGGCTCAGGCATGCTGCACCGGCACCACTTCACCGCGCCATAACGCCGCCTGGCGACGAGCGATCACCAGCGCATCGCCCTTCCCGGGAGCGGCGGCGAGCAGCCTGCCGTCCGCTGCCCAGATAGCACTGCGCCCCGCCGACTCCCAGCCGCCGGTCGCGCCACCATGGTTGGCCATCAGTACCAGCATCCCGTGTTCGCGCGCATAACCTTGCAGCAAGGCGCTGTCGGCGGCGTATCCGCCTTCGGTGATCAACACCCCGGCGGCATAGATGTTCGCCCCCACTTCAGCGGCTGCTGCCGCATGGCTGGCGTGGGAAAAGTCGGCACAGACCGCCAGCGCAATGGTGTCATCACCCACGATCAAGGGTGCGCCGCCCGCCCCCGGTGCGAACGCCACTTCTTCGCCGGGGTGCAGGTGCTGCTTGCTGTACACGGCCAACGAGCCGTCGGCCGCCAGCACCAGCGCGCCGATCAACACCGGGGAATCGTCAGACAGGCGAATCGGCATACCGACGACAGCCGTCACGCCTACTTCTCGCACCAGGTCCCGCAAGGGTTGCAACAACGCCGCATCCGGGGCGATCGCCAATTGCGCCGCCAGGCCACGCTCATAACCGCTCAGGGAAAGCTCGGGAAACACCAGCACCTGCACACCCTGCTTCGCCGCGGCCATGATGAAACGCTGGTGATGGGCAATATTGGCGTGGACATCGCCAGCAATCGAGATCGATTGAGCCGCTGCAACAGTCAGTGTGGTCATCCCAGCTTTCCTTGATGAGGGTTCGGAGGCAATCGTCGAGTCTGGCATAAAGCGCATCACGACTTAAGCCATAGCGAGCAACCTTCACCCCGATAGCATTTTCTGATTGAAACTGCGTCCCGGCCTCTAGTAAGCTCGGGGCATTCAACGGAGACGTACCTGCATGTCGCATACCCCTTCCCAGCTTTGCACCCCTAGCGCCCTGCGCTCGGCTGCGGCTGCGCGGGCGAATGGCAACTGGGCTCCAGCAAACTTTTATTTTGGGTATTGGTTTAGCCACTGGCGCGCCTGATACCTACACGGCGGCCACTACTCAAGGGGTCGCCTGCCAGAGAATTCTCAACCCCCGGTCGGCTCCCCGACCGGGGGTTTTGTTTTTTCAAGGCCCTAACTTTTTAGCAACATCACTGACTTCAAGGAATTACCCCATGAACTACACCACTTATTACCGTCACGACAGTTTTACCGCCTGGCGATTTACCAGCCTCCGCTCGGGACAGCCTGCCGCCTCCGATCGGTCACCCACAGGTGGCAAGCGCACACACCCAGCCAACACGGCCAATTGTCGAACACCCCAGTAGGGCCGAGCGCGCGGGCACGAACCCGCCGCCAGCCCAGGAAGCCTGAATATGAACTCCCGCGTATCCGCTCTGCCGCTGTCCACCCACAACCCTGCCAATGAAGCACTGACCCAGCGTCTGCCCAGCTCATTGCAGCTCAAGCAACAATTGCCCCTGAGCCTCGCCCTGAGCCAACAGGTCGCCGCCCATCGCCAAGCCATCCGCGCCATCCTTGAAGGTGAAGACTCGCGTCTGCTGGTTGTCGTCGGCCCCTGCTCGATCCACGATCCGCAATCGGCCCTTGAATACGCCGGCAAACTCGCCCGACTCGCCCACGAAGTCAGCGCCGAGATGCTCCTGGTGATGCGTGCCTATGTCGAAAAACCGCGTACCACGGTGGGCTGGAAAGGCCTGGCCTACGACCCGCACCTGGACGGCAGTGACGACATGGTCGGCGGCCTGAACCTGTCCCGGGAATTGATGCGCGAGATGCTGCGCCTCGGCCTGCCGGTTGCCACCGAGTTGCTGCAACCGATGGCCGCCAGCTACTTCGATGACCTGCTCAGTTGGGTGGCTATCGGTGCACGTACCACCGAATCGCAGATCCACCGGGAAATGGCCAGCGGCCTGGGCATGCCGGTCGGCTTCAAGAACGGCACCGACGGCGGCGTGGGCGTCGCCACCGATGCCATGCGCTCGGCCGCCCACCCGCACCGCCACTTCGGCGTCGACAGCCAGGGCCATCCGGCGATCATCCAGACCCAGGGCAACCCGGACACCCACCTGGTGTTGCGCGGCGGCCATCGCGGCCCCAACTACGACCAGCACCACGTGGCCCGGATCGAGGACGACCTGCAGCGGCTGAACATCGCGTCGCGGATCATGGTCGATTGCAGCCATGCCAACAGCGGCAAGGATCCCCTGCGCCAGCCAGCGGTGTTCAACGACGTGCTGGAGCAACGCCTGAACGGCAATCGCGCACTGATCGGCATGATGCTAGAGAGCCACCTGTTCGAAGGGTGCCAGGCGCTGGGGCCGTCCCTGCGCTACGGGGTGTCGGTGACGGACGGTTGCCTGGGTTGGGAGGCGACTGAGCAGCTCCTGCGAGAGGCCAGCCGCAAGCTGCGCAATACCTGAAGCCCACAGGCTCTTGACTGAATACGCCGTTGCGCCGATTTGGCGCGCAACGGCAAGGTTCACCACCGACTCCTCCTGCCACTTCTATTCCGCCTTCAGCAACCGACAGCGGCTTTTTCGCACATCGCCCCGGTGTGGCCTGGATTAGAGTGAGAACGCGAAACAATTCCCGACCCCACGGAATACAGGCACGCTTATGCAACGGAATGCAAGCACCCAATACCCGATCATGCTGGTTCACGGCCTCTTCGGGTTCGACAGTATCGGCAATCTCGATCTCTTCCACGGCGTCAAACAGGCCTTGCGCAACGCCGGCGCCCACGTGTTCATCCCCTATCTCTCCGCCACCCACAGCAACGAACTGCGCGGCCAGCAATTACTGACACAGATCGAGCTGGTGCGGGCCGGAACCGGTGCCGCCAAGGTCAACCTGATCGGCCATAGCCAAGGCGCCCTCGCGGCGCGTTATGCGGCGGCGCTGGCACCCGGGCATGTGGCCTCGATTACTTCGGTCAGCGGGCCGAACCATGGCTCGGAACTGGCCGACCGCCTGCGCCAGGCGCTGACCCCCGGGCATCTGCCCGAGCAGGTCGCGGCGGCGGTCTCGACGCTGTTTGTCGAGTTCCTCAGATTTATCAGCGGCAGTCCGAAAATCCCGCAGAACGCCATCGCCGCCCTCAACGCCCTGACCACCGAGGGCGTCACCGCCTTCAATGGCAAATACCCACAAGGCTTGCCCGACACCTGGGGCGGCAACGGCGAAGAGCAGGTCAACGGCGTTCGCTATTACTCCTGGAGTGGCACTGTGCAGGGGCGCCTGCGGGATGAGGGCCCTAACGCCCTCGATCCGCTGCACCTGTTCTGCCGCAACTTTTCGCGCTTTTTCATCCGCGAGGCCGAGCAGAACGACGGCATGGTCGGGCGCTTCAGCTCGCACCTGGGCACGGTCCTGCGCTCAGACTACCCGCTGGATCACATGGACAGCATCAACCAGACCACTGGCCTGGTGCGCCTGGGCATCAATCCCGTGGCCCTGTACCTGGAGCACGCCGAGCGCCTGAAGCAGGCCGGCGTCTGAATCATGGGCGGTGCAATATTTTCGACCGGCGGCCCCTTGGCTCAGGATCAGGCAGCAGATTGACGAGAAATAGCCCTCTGAATCCGGTAGGCTCAGCACTTTATTGAACATTGAATGGAGATTCTTCCCATGGCCAAAGCCACTGCCCGTCACATCCTGGTTGCCAGCGAAGCCAAGTGCAACGAACTGAAAGCCCAGATCGAAGGCGGCGCTGATTTCGCCGAAGTTGCCAAAGCCAACTCCACCTGCCCGTCCAGCCGTCAAGGCGGCGACCTGGGCTCGTTCGGTCCTGGCCAGATGGTCAAGGAATTCGACACCGTGGTCTTCAGCGCCCCGGTCAACACCGTACAAGGCCCAGTCAAGACCCAGTTCGGTTACCACCTGCTGGAAGTGACCAGCCGTCAGGACTGATCCACAGCCGACTGCTTGAACAACGGCCCGCCTTCTGGTGGGCCGTTGTGTTTGTGCCGAACGTTTTTGGCTGGCCAGGCCTGCGCCGCTAGCGTACAAATCGAACCATCGATCACCCGGCTCTTAAGGCTGACAATGCGACTGGCTTTCTCCTCATTGATCTCCACGGTCCTGGCCTTGCTGCTGAGCGCGACCACCGTGAATGCAGCTCCCCAGCACGCCCTCACCGTCTACGGCGAACCGGCCAAGTACCCTGCCGATTTCAGCCATTTTGCCTATGCCAATCCACAAGCCCCCAAGGGCGGCAGCATGCGCCGTTCGGCCATTGAGATCGGGCGCTTTGACCACGTCTCGCCCTACATCGACAAAGGCATCGGCGTCAGCCAGCTCGATGGCATGGTGTATTCGCCCCTGGCCCAACGCTCGCTGGACGAGCCCTACACTGTCTACGGACTGGTGGCGGAAAAAATGGAGCGCGCCGAGGACGGTATGTGGCTGCGCTTCTACCTCAACCCCAAAGCCCGCTTTGCCGACGGCCGCGCCATCACCGCTGAGGACGTGCGCTACACCTTCGACCTGCTGATGACCCAGGGCAGCCTGCGCTATCGCACGCAGTTTGCCGACGTCAAAGGCGTCGAGGTCGAGTCGCCACGGACCATTCGCTTCGACTTCAAGAACAACCAGAATCGCACCCTGGCACTGGATATCGCGACCTTGCCGGTGTTCCCCGAACACTGGTGGAAAAGCCGCGACTTCGCCAATGGTGGCGGCTACGAAGCGCCCCTGGGCAGCGGCCCGTACCGCGTCAGCAAGATCGACTCCGGGCGCAGCATCACCTTCGAGCGCAACCCCGACTGGTGGGCCAAGGACCTGCCCGTCAGCCGCGGCCTGTACAATTTCGACCGCTTCAGCATCGAGTACTTTGGCGACACCGACGTGGCGCGCCAGGTCTTGCGCGGCGGCGCCTACGACTATAACCGCGAGTTCTCCGCCACCGGTTATTCCATCGGCTACGACGGTCCAGCCCTGAACGACGGCCGCCTGCAGAAAGCCCACCTGGCCAAGCAGGCTCCACAAACGTCCCAGGGTTTTGTGTTCAACCTGCAGAACCCGATGTTCAAGGACCGCCGCGTGCGCCAGGCCCTGGCCATGCTCTGGGATTTCGAGTGGAGCAACCGGCAGATGATGCGTGACCTGTACATCCGCCAGCAGAGCTTCTTCTCCAACACCGAGTTGGCCGCACGCCAACTGCCGGATGCCGACGAACTGGCGATTCTCGAACCACTGCGCGGACAGATTCCCGACGAGGTCTTCACGCAGGTCTTCGAAGCGCCGAAAACCGATGGCAGCGGGCTGATTCGCGACAAGCAACTGCAAGCCCTGGACCTGCTGGAACAGGCCGGCTGGAAACCCGACGGCGATCGGCTGGTGAATGCCCAGGGGGAACCGCTGGCGTTCACGTTCCTGATCAGCCAGAACGGCATGGATCGCCTGTTGTTGCCCTACAAACGCACCCTGGCGCAGATCGGCATTCACCTCAATATCCGCCTGATCGACTCCTCGCAGTACGTCAATCGCCTGATGAGCCGCGACTACGACATGATCGTCACCGGCTACCCGGTCAGCACCTCGCCGGGTGGTGAGCTGTTCAACTATTTCGGCTCGGCCGCGGCCAACGACCCCGGCGCCAACAACTACATGGCCTTGCAGAACCCCGCCGTCGACCGCCTGCTCGATGGCCTGGTCAAGGCCACCACCCAGGCCGACATGCTGCGCCATGCCCACGCCCTGGACCGGGTGCTGCAATGGAACTACTACTGGATTCCCAACTACTACCCGCCGGGCAGCTCCACGGTGTGGTGGAACCGCTTTGGCATGCCGGCGGTACCGGCCAGCAATGACGAAGCCATCGAGAGTTGGTGGCAAGTGAGCACCACGCCGCTGACCAATGAACAAATGGCCGCCGAACGCATCAAGCGTGGCCAGCCCGGAGGACCGCGCTGATGCTGGCCTATGTATTGCGCCGCTTGCTGCTGATCATCCCGACCCTGGTGATCATCCTGCTAGTCAATTTTGTGATCGTCCAGGCCGCGCCCGGCGGCCCGGTGGAACAGGCCATCGCGCATCTGCAGGGGATTGGCGGGGGTGGCAGCCTCGGTGCGTCTGGCGATGCCCTGAGCCATGGCTCGCGGGCCAGTCGCGGCCTCGATCCACAGCTGATCAAGGACATCGAGAAACAGTACGGTTTCGACAAGCCGGCCCATGAGCGCCTGTGGCTGATGCTCAAGAGCTACGCCCAACTGGACTTCGGCAAGAGCTTCTTTCGCGGGGCCACGGTCACCGAACTGATCCTGGAAAAAATGCCGGTGACCATTTCCCTCGGGCTCTGGGCGACCCTGATCACCTACCTGGTGTCGATTCCGCTGGGCATCCGCAAGGCCGTGCATCACGGCAGCCAGTTCGACATCTGGAGCAGCACCGCGATCATCATCGGCTACGCCATGCCGGCCTTTCTGTTTGCCATGTTCCTGATCGTGATTTTTGCCGGCGGCACCTCGCTCAACTGGTTCCCGGTGCGGGGACTGGTCTCGGAAAACTTCGAGCAGTTGTCGACCCTGGGTAAAATCGCCGACTACTTCTGGCACCTGGTGCTGCCTGTGACGGCGCTGGTGGTCGGCGGTTTCGCGACCCTGACCATCCTCACCAAAAACTCCTTCCTCAACGAAATCACCCGCCAATACGTGGTCACCGCCCGCGCCAAGGGCCTGAGCGAGCGCCGGGTGCTGTACGGCCACGTGTTTCGCAACGCCATGCTGCTGGTGGTGTCGGGGATTCCCCAGGCGTTCATCAGTGTGTTCTTCGCCGGCTCGCTGCTGATCGAGGTGATCTTCTCCCTCGATGGCCTGGGGCGCATGAGCTATGAAGCTGCGGTATCCCGGGACTACCCGGTGGTGTTCGGCTCGTTGTTCATCTTCACCCTGTTCGGCCTGCTGATAAAACTGCTCGGAGACCTGTGCTACACCCTGGTCGACCCGCGCATCGATTTTGCCGCGAGGAACGCCTGATGCTCAATCTGTCGCCCCTGGCGCGCCGACGCTTCGAGCGTTTCAAGAAAAACCGTCGTGGCTGGTGGTCGCTGTGGCTGTTCATCGGCCTGTTCCTGCTGACCCTGGGCGGTGAACTGATCGCCAACGACAAACCGCTGGTCCTCAGCTACCAGGACAGCCTGTACTTCCCGGCATTCAAGCGCTACACCGAGCAGGAATTCGGCGGTCAACTACCGTTCCAGGCCGACTACCGCAGCGACTACGTGCAGAAACTGATCCACCAGGGCGGCGGCTGGATGCTGTTCCCGCCGATCCCGTTCAGCGACGACACGCCCAACTACGACCTCAACCAGCCCGCTCCGAGCCCGCCATCCAAGGTCAACTGGCTGGGCACCGATGACCAGGCGCGGGATGTGCTGGCGCGGGTGATCTTCGGCGCCCGGGTGTCGATCCTGTTCGCCCTGGCGCTGACCGTCATCAGCGCGCTGATCGGCATCGCCGCCGGGGCGCTGCAGGGTTACTACGGTGGCTGGGTCGACCTGCTGGGCCAGCGCTTGCTGGAAGTCTGGTCGGGGCTGCCGGTGCTGTACCTGCTGATCATCCTGTCTGGCTTCGTCGAACCGAATTTCTGGTGGCTGCTGGGGATCATGGCGCTGTTTTCCTGGCTGGCCCTGGTGGACGTGGTGCGCGCCGAGTTCCTGCGCGGGCGCAACCTGGAGTACGTCAAGGCCGCCCGGGCCCTGGGCCTGAACGACCGCAAGGTGATCGTGCGGCACATCCTGCCCAACGCCATGAACGCGACCCTGAGTTACCTGCCGTTCATTCTTACCGGAGCCATCTCGACCCTGACCGCCCTGGACTTCCTCGGTTTTGGCATGCCGGCCGGCAGTGCATCGCTGGGCGAACTGATCGGCCAGGGCAAACAGAACCTGCAAGCGCCGTGGCTCGGGCTGACGGCGTTTTTCACCCTGGCACTGATTCTGTCTCTGCTGGTATTTATCGGCGAAGCCTTGCGCGACGCGTTTGATCCACGATCTTGATCCACGATCTTGATCCACGATCTTGATCCACGATCTTGATCCACGATCTTGATCCACGATCTTGATCCACGATGCTGAAACGGACTATTGCCATGAGTGACAACCTGATCGAAATCCGTGACCTCAACGTGGCCTTCAACGGCCAGGTGGCAGTGCGCGACCTGTGCCTGGACATCCGTGCCGGCGAGTGCCTGGCGCTGGTCGGTGAATCCGGTTCGGGCAAGTCAGTGACCGCCCACTCGATCCTGCAACTGCTGCCAGAGTGTGGCACCCAGTCCTCGGGCAGCATTCGCTACCGTGGCCAACAATTGCTCGGCGCCGAGGCCGGCACCTTGCGCAGCCTGCGCGGCAATCGGATCGCGATGATCTTCCAGGAGCCGATGACCTCCCTCAATCCCCTGCACAGCATCGAGAAGCAGATCGGCGAAACCCTGCTGGTGCACAAGGGCCTGGGCGGCAAGGCGGCGCAACGGCGGATCCTCGAATTACTCGACCTGGTGGGCATCGCCAAACCCAAGGAACGCCTCAAGGCCTACCCGCACCAGCTCTCCGGCGGCCAGCGGCAACGGGTGATGATCGCCATGGCGCTGGCCTGCGAACCGGAATTGCTGATCGCCGACGAGCCCACCACCGCGCTGGACGTGACGGTGCAGCGCAAGATCCTGCTGTTGCTCAAGTCGCTGCAGCAACGCCTGGGCATGTCGCTGCTGCTGATCAGCCATGACCTCAACCTGGTGCGCAGCATCGCCCAGCGTGTCTGCGTGATGCGCGGCGGCGAGATCGTCGAACAGGCCGCCTGTGAAACCCTGTTCACCGCACCCCAGCACCCTTACAGTTGCGTGCTGCTCAACGCCGAGCCGGAAGGTGAAGCGCTGCCCCGGGATGAACGCGAGGCGGTGCTGGAAGTTGCCGACCTGAACGTGCGTTTCCCCCTCGGCGGCGGGCTGTTCCAGCGCAAAACCTGGCTGCATGCCGTGGACGGTATCAGCCTGAGCATTCAACGGGGCAAGACCCTGGGCATCGTCGGCGAATCCGGCTCAGGCAAGTCGACTCTCGGCCAGGCGATCCTGCGCCTGCTCGACTCCGAGGGCAGCATCCGCTTCCAGGGCGAGGCACTGGACGGCCTCAACCAGAAGCAACTGCGGCCCTGGCGCAAACAGATGCAGGTGGTGTTCCAGGACCCCTTCGGCAGCCTCAGCCCGCGGATGTCGGTGGCGCAGATCATCAGCGAAGGCCTGGAGGTCCACAGCCAATGCACCGCCCAAGAGTGTGAAGCCCAGGTGATCCAGGTGCTCAAGGAAGTCGGCCTGGACCCACAGAGCCGCCATCGTTACCCCCATGAGTTTTCCGGTGGCCAGCGCCAACGCATCGCCATCGCTCGCGCCCTGGTGCTCAAGCCGGCGCTGATCCTGCTCGACGAACCGACCTCGGCGCTGGACCGCACCGTGCAAAAACAGGTGGTCGCCCTGCTCCGCCAACTCCAGGAAAAACATGGCCTGACCTACCTGTTCATCAGCCACGACCTGTCGGTGGTCCGCGCCCTGGCCCACGACATGATCGTGATCAAGGACGGCAAGGTGGTTGAACGCGGCGCCAGTCATGATGTGTTCGATGCGCCGCAGCATCCCTATACCAAGGAGCTGTTGGCTGCAGCGCATCCGGGGTGGTCATGATTGCGCGTCTGCGGGCGGACCGTATTGCCCCCATCGCGAGCAAGCTCGCTCCCACATTGGATCTGTGGTTGAAAAATGTAGGAGCGAGCTTGCTCGCGATGAGGCCACCACACCCCACACACCTCTCGGAAATGAACCGATGAACACCGGCGAAAACCTCAAGGACTACCAACGCGTACGCTCGCTGGCGATCCGCTCACTGTTCGAGATCATCGAGCAATCCAGCGAAGGCACGGTGATAGTCGACCGCGACGCCAACATCGTCTGGATGAACGAGCGCTATGCCCGGCGCTTTGGCCTGGAATCCGCCGCCGTGGCCATCGGCAAGGCCTGCGAAAGCGTGATCCCCGGCAGTTTGCTGCGTGAGGTGGTGCGCAGCGGCCGGCCGATCCTGCTGGACATGCAGGACACCTCCAAGGAACCACTGGTGGTGATGCGCCTGCCGATCCACGACGATGCCGGGACCGTGATCGGTGCCATCGGCTTTGCCCTGTTCGATGAGCTGCGCAGCCTGTCGCCGATGCTCAAGCGCTACCTGAGCATGCAGGAAGAATTGGCCTCCACCCGCTCCTTGCTGCGGGCCCGCCAGGCCAAGTACACCTTTGCCCATTTCATCGGCACCAGCGCCGCCAGCCTGGAGGTCAAGCGCCGTGCCCGACGCAGCGCCAGCACCGACTCGCCGGTGTTGCTGCTGGGGGAAACCGGTACCGGCAAGGAACTGCTGGCCCAGGCAATTCACAGCGCCTCGCCCCGGGCACATAAAGCTTTTGTCAGCATCAACAGCGCGGCGATTCCCGAAGCGCTGCTGGAAGCCGAGTTTTTCGGCACGGCCCCCGGCGCCTTCACCGGCGCCGATCGCAAGGGACGCGCCGGCAAGCTGCAAATCGCCCAGGGCGGCACGCTGTTTCTCGATGAGATCGGCGACATGCCCCTGCCCCTGCAAAGCAAATTGCTGCGGGTGCTGCAGGAGAAGGAATTCGAGCCGGTGGGCTCCAATGAAATGATCCAGAGTGACGTGCGAGTGATCGCCGCGACCTCCACCGACCTTGAAGCGGCGATCAAACGCGGCGAGTTTCGCGCCGACCTGTATTACCGCCTCAACGTCCTGCCGATCCAGGTGCCGCCCCTGCGCGAGCGCCTCGACGACCTGCCCGCCTTGAGCGAAGCGATTCTCGAAGAACTGCGCAGCCAGCACGAACTCGACCAACCGGCCCTGGAATTGCTGGGCCAACACGCCTGGCCGGGCAACATCCGCGAACTGCGCAACGTGCTGGAGCGGGCGGCACTGCTCAGCGACGACTTGATCCTCGACGCCAGCGAAATTCGCGCGGCAATCGGCAGCCTGGTGCCCGTGCAACGCGCGGCAGCAGTGCTGATCGAGCCCCAACTGAACGAAACCTTCAGCGCCGCCCGCGAACGTTTCGACCGGCAGTTGATCCAGAACACCCTGGCCCAATGCGCGGGCAAGGTGCCGCAAGCTGCGGTTCGGCTGGGGCTGGGGCGGTCGACCTTGTACAAGAAGATGGTGGCGCTGGGAATTGTCGAGTCTCCCTATTGAGACTTTAGTCTTTATAGAGAGACAAGTACTGCGCTATCACGAGTAAGCCCTGCCCCTACAGGCGTTTACCCTCCCCTGTAGGAGCGAGGCTTGCCCGCGATGACGTTATCCCCGTCGACAAACATCTCAATACTGAGACAAATTATTAAAAAATATTACCAACAAAGAAAATAAACCTTATAAATCAATAACTTAAAGACCTGGCACAAAACCCGCTATAGCCCCTTCCACACCTGCTTTACCCCCTAAAAAAATAACAATCGAAGGAGACACACCATGAGTGTGATCATTGCCTTGGCAGCCCTCGCGCTGCTGATGCTCGCAGCCTACCGTGGCTATAGCGTTATCCTCTTTGCCCCGATTGCCGCCCTTGGCGCCGTCCTGCTGACCGACCCCTCCGCCGTTGCGCCCGCCTTTACCGGGGTGTTCATGGAGAAAATGGTCGGCTTCATCAAACTGTATTTCCCGGTCTTCCTGCTCGGTGCAGTGTTCGGCAAGCTGATCGAGCTGTCGGGCTTCTCGCGCTCGATCGTGGCCGCCGCCATCCGCCTGTTGGGCACCCGCCAGGCGATGCTGGTGATCGTGCTGGTCTGCGCCTTGCTCACCTACGGCGGCGTCTCGCTGTTCGTCGTGGTGTTCGCGGTGTACCCCTTCGCGGCCGAGATGTTCAAGCAGAGCAACATTCCCAAGCGGCTGATCCCGGCCACCATCGCCCTCGGCGCTTTCTCGTTCACCATGGATGCCCTGCCGGGCACCCCGCAAATCCAGAACATCATCCCCAGTACCTTCTTCAACACCACCGCCTGGGCTGCGCCGTGGCTGGGAGTAATTGGCACGATTTTCGTGTTCTGCGCCGGCATGCTGTTTCTCCAGCGCCAGCGCAACAAGGCCCAGCGCAGCGGTGAAGGTTATGGCAGCGTGCTGCGCAACGAACCGGAAACCGCCGAGGATATCAAGCTGCCCAACCCCTGGCTGGCCCTGTCGCCGCTGCTGGCGGTGGGCATCATGAACCTGCTGTTCACCCACTGGATTCCCCAGTGGTACGGCAAGACCCACAGCCTCAGCCTGCCCGGCATGACCGCGCCGGTGACCACCGAAATCGCCAAGCTCACCGCCATCTGGGCCGTGCAGGCAGCCTTGCTGGTAGGCATCCTGATGGTGCTGGTGTTCGGCTTCCAGGCGATTCGCAGCAAGCTCGCCGAAGGCAGCAAGAGTGCGGTCAGCGGCGCCCTGCTGGCGGCCATGAACACCGCCTCGGAATACGGCTTCGGTGCGGTCATCGCCTCCCTGCCGGGCTTCCTGGTGCTGGCCGACTGGCTCAAAAGCATCCCCAACCCGCTGGTCAATGAAGCAATTACCGTGACCCTGCTGGCCGGCATCACCGGTTCCGCCTCGGGCGGCATGAGCATCGCGCTGGCCGCCATGGCCAACGACTTCATCGCTGCCGCCCACGCCGCCAACATCCCCCTGGAAGTGCTGCACCGGGTGGCGGCCATGGCCAGTGGCGGCATGGACACCCTGCCCCACAACGGCGCGGTGATTACCCTGCTGGCGGTCACGGGCCTGACCCACCGCGAAGCCTACAAAGACATTTTCTGTATTACGCTGATCAAGACCCTGGCGGTCTTCGTCGTTATCGCTACCTTCTACGCCACCGGCATTGTGTGAGGCATTCATGACATTTCTATCGGGCAAGACCGCACTGGTCACCGGCTCCACCAGCGGCATCGGCCTGGGCATCGCGCTGAGCCTGGCCAAGGCCGGCGCCAACCTGGTCCTCAATGGTTTTGGCGACGCCTCCCAGGTCATCGCCGACGTCGGGCAATTCGGCGGCAAGGTCGGCCATCACCCGGCCGACGTCAGCGATCCGGCGCAAATCGCCGAGATGCTCGCCTACGCCGAGCGCGAGTTCGGTGGCATCGACATCCTGGTCAACAACGCCGGGATCCAGCATGTGTCCGCCGTGGAGGACTTCCCCGTGGAGCGCTGGGACTCGATCATCGCGATCAACCTGTCCTCGGTGTTCCACAGCACCCGCCTGAGCCTGCCGGGCATGCGCGCCAAAGGCTGGGGACGGATCATCAATATCGCCTCGGTGCATGGCCAGGTCGGGTCAGTGGGCAAGGCCGCGTACGTCGCCGCCAAGCATGGGGTGATCGGCCTGACCAAGGTGGTCGGCCTGGAAACCGCCACCAGCAACATCACCTGCAACGCCATCTGCCCTGGCTGGGTGCTGACACCGCTGGTGCAGAAGCAGATCGATGACCGCGCCGCCGCCGGTGTCGAGCCGCAGCAAGCGCAGCATGACCTGCTGGCCGAGAAACAACCGTCGCTGGAATTTGTCACCCCGCCGCAACTGGGCGAACTGGTGCTGTTCCTCTGCAGCGACGCCGGCAGCCAGGTGCGTGGCGCGGCGTGGAATATCGATGGCGGGTGGCTGGCGCAGTAACCCACACACAGCGCCACCTGCCCCCCCTAAAAACAAGAGGCAATTTATGTCCGAAATCCTCTGGCAACCCAGCCCCGAACGCATCGCCCAGACCCGCATGGAAGCCTTCCGGCGCCTGTGCAACCAGCGCCACACCCTGGCAATCGCCGACTACCCGGCCCTGCACCAGTGGAGCATCGACCAGCGCGAAGACTTCTGGCAGGCCATCGTCGACTACTTCGGCATCACCTTCCACCAGCCCCCTGAAACGGTGTTGCGTGAAGGCCGGCAGATGCCCAGCGCCGAGTGGTTTCCCGGGGCCACCCTGAATTTTGCCGAACACCTGTTGCGCCGGCGCGACGACGCGGTGGCGGTGATCGCCATCGGCGAAGATGGCCAGCGCGAACAGCTGAGTTTTGCCGAGCTGGCCAGCCACGTGGCCGGCCTGCAGAAGAGCCTGCTAGCGGCCGGCGTCGGCCTTGGCGACCGGGTCGCGGCGTGCATGCCCAACACCTGGCAAACCCTGGTCGGCATGCTTGCCACCACCAGCCTGGGGGCGGTCTGGTCCTGTTCTTCGCCGGACTTCGGCACCCAGGGGGTGATCGACCGGTTCGGCCAGATCGAACCCAAGGTGCTGATTACCTGTGCCGGTTATCACTATGCCGGCAAGACCATCGACCAAACCCCCAAGCTCAACGAAATACTCCAGCGCCTGCCATCCCTGGAACACCTGATCATCGTGCCGTACGCCCGCCCCCAGGCGCGCACCGAGGACTATCTCAGCCAGGCCAGCGTCAGCCTGTGGCAGGACTTTTATCGGCCCGGCGGCGAGCCTGAATTTGTCGCCGTGCCCTTCGCCCATCCGCTGTACATCCTCTATTCCAGTGGCACCACCGGCGTGCCCAAATGCATCATCCACAGCACCGGTGGCGTGCTTCTGCAACACGTCAAGGAACACGGCCTGCATGTCGACCTCGGGGCCGCCGACCGGTTGTTCTACTACACCACCTGCGGCTGGATGATGTGGAACTGGCTGGTCTCGGCACTCGCCGTGGGCAGCAGCATCGTGTTGTACGACGGCTCGCCCTTCCACCCAGGACCGCAACGCTTGCTCGACCTGATCGAGCACGAGCGCATCACCGTCTTCGGCACCAGCCCCAAATACCTGGCCACCCTGGAAAGCCACGGCCTGCAGCCGCGCTTGAGCCACGACCTGAGCAGCCTCAAGACCCTGCTCTCGACCGGCTCGGCGCTGTCGCCCCACAGCTACGACTACGTTTACCGGCAGATCAAGCCTGACCTGTGCCTGGCCTCGATGTCCGGTGGCACCGACATCATCTCCTGCTTTGTTGCCGGCAACCCGTGGCTGCCGGTGCGCCGCAGCGAAATGCAGGGCAAGGGCCTGGGCATGGCCATCGAAGTGTGGAACGACGCCGGCCAGCGGGTGATTGGCGAGAAAGGCGAACTGGTCTGCACCCGGCACTTTCCGGCCATGCCCATTGGCCTGTGGAATGACCCGTTGCAGGAAAAACTCCACGACTCCTACTTCAGCCAATTCCCCGGCGTCTGGGCCCAGGGCGACTACGCCGAAGAACTGCCCCATGGCAGCTGGATGATCCATGGCCGCTCCGACGCCGTGCTCAACCCGGGCGGCGTGCGCATCGGTACCGCGGAAATCTACCGCCAGGTGGAAAAGGTCCCGCAGGTGCAGGATTGCGTCGCCATCGGCCAACAGTGGCAGGACGACGTGCGCGTGGTGCTGTTCGTGCGCCTGGCCGACGGCGTGGTACTGGACGAGGCCCTGGAGCAGCAGATTCGCCAGGTGATCCGTGCCAACACCACACCGCGTCATGTGCCGGCAAAAATCCTCGCGGTCAGCGACATCCCGCGCACCATCAGCGGTAAGGTGGTCGAGCTGGCGGTGCGCAATGTGGTGCACGGCCGGCCGGTGAAAAACACCGACGCCCTGGCCAATCCAGAGGCCCTGGAGCAATTTCGCCAACGCCCGGAACTGCGGGAGTAGCGCTGGTCGCAATGAAATCGGGCAGCGACGAGACTTTTTCGGCAGCCAGGCGTCTACATCCTCGACATGCCCGATGACAGGACGCAGGAATCCGCGATGAATCACTCCCCCAACGGCGGCGACGCCCAGGCCCTGATTGCCCGCCTCGACTGGACACAAAGCCCGCTGGGGGCTGCCAGCCAGTGGCCACAGAGCCTGCGCACCGCGGTGGACATCGTGATTCACTCGCCGATGCCCATGCTCCTGCTCTGGGGCCCGCAACTGGCGCAGATCTACAACGACGGCTTCGCCCTGCTGGCCGGTAACAAACACCCCGAGGCGTTCGGCCAGCCAACGCACCTGACGTGGCCGGAGCTCGAAGATTTCACCACCCCGATCTACCACGCGGTGCTGCAGGGCCAGGTGCGCTCCTACAGCGAGCAACGGTTCAGCCTGCAACGCGAAGGCCAGGAACAGGAATTCTGGCTGGACCTGACCTACAGCCCGATACGCGACGAACATGGGCTGGTGGCCGGGATCCTGGTCACCGCCATCGAAACCAACGAACGCCGGCGCATCGCCCTCGAGCTCAAGCAACGCTCGGACGCCAGCCTCAAGGCCCAGCAAGACAGCGAGCAGCGCCTGCAACTGGCCCTCGCCGCCACCGAGTCGGTCGGCACCTGGGACTGGGATATCGGCAGCGACCGGTTTCTCGCCGATGCCCATTTCGCCCAGTTGCACGGCGTCGACCCGAGCCGCGCCAGCCAGTTGCCCATCAGCGAGTACCTGCACGGCGTACACCCGGAAGACCGGGCCATGGTCACGCGCAGCATCAAGCACTGCATCAGCCACGCCGGCGAATACGCCGAGGAATACCGTCTGCTGCAGGCCAATGGCGAGGTGCGCTGGGTGTTTGCCCGGGGCCGCTGCTACAAGGATCACCACGGCCGGCCGATCCGCTTTCTCGGCGCCGCCCTCGACCTGACCGAGCGCAAGCACACCGAACAGGCGCTGCGCCAAAGCCAGACCGAACTGCAACTGATCATCAACGCGATGCCGGTGCTGATCGGCTATGTCGACCACGAGCAACGCTTTCGCCTGAACAACAGCGCCTACCTCGACTGGTACGGCATGACCCCGCAGGAGTTGTACGGCAAATCCATCCTCGAGATTCTCGGCGCGGACATGTATGCCACGCGGCTGGAGCATATCCAGGCGGCGCTGGCCGGCAAGGCCTGCAGCTTCGAGGCCTACTCCCCGCACCGCGACGGTCGCCCGCGGTACGCGCTGATGAAGTACCTGCCGCGCTTCGGCCCGGATGGCTCGGTGAATGGTTTCTACATTTTCGTGATCGACGAAACCGAGCGCAAACAGACCGAGGAAGCCCTGCGCAACCTCAATGAAACCCTGGAGGAACGGGTAGCCGCGCGCACCCAGGCGCTGGCCGAGGTCAACCAGCGCCTGCAGAACGAAATGTTCGAGCGCGAACGGGCCGAGGATGCCTTGCGCCATGCGCAGAAGATGGAAGCCGTGGGACAGCTCACAGGTGGCATCGCCCATGACTTCAACAATATGCTGACCGGCATCATCGGCAGCCTGGACCTGATCCAGCGCTACATCGACGATGGCCGTACCGAGGACATCGGGCGCTTCGCCGAGGCGGCCGTGGCCTCGGCCAATCGTGCCGCCGCCCTGACCCACCGCCTGCTGGCCTTCTCCCGCCGGCAATCGCTGGATCGCCAACCGCTGGACCCCAACAGCCTGGTGCGCTCGCTCGAAGAGTTGATCCGCCGGACCAAGGGTGAACAGATCGAATTGAAGTTCGATCTGGCCCCCGGCGTGTGGCCGGTCAACACCGATGCCGGGCAGTTGGAAAACGCCCTGCTCAACCTGGTGATCAACGCCCGCGATGCCATGCCCGACGGCGGTGAATTACTGATCGAAACCGCCAACAGCTACCTCGACGGCAGCGACATCAGCACCCTGGAACCGGTCAAGGCGGGCGACTACGTAATGCTCGGCGTGCGCGACAATGGCTCAGGCATGAGTCCACGCGTCCTGGCCAAGGCCTTCGACCCCTTTTTCACCACCAAGCCCATTGGCCAGGGCACCGGCCTGGGCTTGTCGATGATCTACGGTTTTGCCCAGCAATCCGGCGGCCACGCCACCCTCAGCAGCGAACCCGGCGAGGGCACCTGCGTGCGCTTGTACCTGCCGCGCCTGCACAGCCCGGCGCTGGCGGCGGTGCCCACGCCGAACCTGGGCGGCGCCTTCGCGGTCGCCGGTGAGTCGGTGGTGCTGGTGGAGGACGATCCGGCGGTGCGCCTGCTGGTGCTCAACGTGCTCACGGAACTGGGCTACAACACCCAGGCCGCCGAAGATGCCCACAGCGCGTTGCCCTTGCTGGAATCGGAGTTGCGCATCGATCTGCTGGTGACCGACGTCGGCCTGCCCGGGATGAATGGCCGGCAACTGGCGGAGATCGCCCGCCAGCATCGCCCCGAGCTGAAAGTGCTGTTCATGACCGGTTATGCGCAACAGGCCGCCGAACGCCAGGGCTTCCTCGACGAGGGCATGGACCTGCTGGCCAAGCCGTTTACCATCGAGCAACTGGCCGGCAAGATTCGCCAGATGATCCGCCCCGCAGGCGGATATCAGGCATAATCGCGCCCCGCCGCCACCACCGTTCCAGGGTAACTGTCCGAATGAAAGCTCAAGCCCGCCATATTCTGGTGAAAACCGCCGATGAGGCCGAACAGCTCAAGCAACGTATCGCCAAGGGCGAGGCGTTCGATGTGCTGGCCAAGAAATACTCTACCTGCCCGTCCGGCAAGCGCGGCGGCGACCTCGGCGAAGTACGGCCCGGGCAAATGGTCGGCGCCATCGATGCGGTGATTTTCAAGAAGCCATTGCGCGTGGTCCACGGGCCAATCAAGAGCAAGTTCGGCTATCACCTGGTGCAAGTGTTCTACCGCGACTGAGCCCGGCCTCAGACCCTGGGAATCAACGCCCCCGTCGGCGCGCTGTTGCAGCTCGATCATGCACTCGCCGATCAGGGCAATGCGTGGTGGATTGGGGCCGCTGAAGGTTTTCATTATCCTGGGGAATCCTGAGCTTTTGGTGTGGGCTTGCCCGCGAAGGCAGCAACTCGTTTGCGGGTCTAGAAACAGGTTTGCATGCTTTCAATCACCCGCAACTGCTCATCCACCAACAACCCAGTGCGCCATTTATCGAACGTCAGGCACGGGTGCGAAGTGCCGAACGAAATGATGTCGCCGACCCGCAATTCAATGCCCGGGGCCACCGTCATGAAGGCGTGCTGGTCCATCACCGCCGTAACCTTGCACGCCGCCACGTCATCACCCAACGCCGGTATCACACCGGCTGGGTAGCGGCGCAACGGCACCGGCAAGCCGGCGTCATAGGCCACGTCGCGCTTGCCCAGGGCAATCACCGCGAAGCCCGGTTCCGGCAACGACTGCACGTGGGCCCAGACTTCCAGTGCCGGGCGCAGACCTTCGTGCAGGTCGCTACGGCGATCCAGCACGCAGCATTGCGCCTCTTTGTAGATGCCATGGTCGTGGGCCACATAACTGCCTGGGCGCAACACACTGAGGAAACGCCCCGCCGCGTTCTGCGCCGCGAAGGATTCGGCGATCAGGTCGTACCAGGCCGACCCCGATGCCGTGACGATCGGTCGCTCGATGGCGAACGCCCCGCTGCCTTGCAACTGCACGGCCAGGCGCACCAGGGAGGCGGCGAACTGACGAATGCCACTGACCGCCTGCTCACCGTGGATCACCCCTTCGTAACCTTCAATGCCGGTCAAGGCCAGGCCCGGGTGGGCCTCGATTGCCGCCGCCAGCGCCAGCACTTCGGCTTCGCTGCGGCAACCACAACGGCCGCCGACCACGCCGTACTCGATCATTACGTTCAAGCGCTGGCCACGTGCGGCAAAAAAACCGCCGAGGTCGGCGACGTTGTCCGGGTGGTCGACCATGCAGTGGAAATCAAAGTCCGGGTCGGCCAACAGTTCGGCAATCAGCGCCATGTTCGGTGCGCCGACCAACTGGTTGGCCATCAACACCCGACGCACGCCGTGGGCGTAGGCGGCTCGGGTCTGCACGGCGGTGGCCAGGGTAATGCCCCAGGCACCGGCCGCCAGTTGGCGACGGAACAGGGCCGGGGTCATGCTGGTCTTGCCGTGGGGCGCCAGTTGCGCGCCGCTGGCAGTAACGAACTGCTGCATCCAGGTGATGTTGTGCTCAAGCGCTGCGCGGTGCAGCACCAGCGCCGGCAGGCTGACGTCGCGCACCAGGTGCGCACCCACCGGCGCAGCGCCTTTTTCCACGGCAGCGATATTCAACGTAGAAGACATGCTTTCACTCCTTGCACGGCCGGCAGCGGCCAGGGTTATTCGTTGAGGCGCCGGGCCATGCGGTTGGCGCTGTCGATCAGCACCCGACGGTAGGCGTCGTAGTTGTTAATGGCGTCGGCCCTTGGGGCGACGATGCACAAGGTGGCAATGGCCACCCCATCCGGGTCTTTTACCGGGGCGGCAAAACAATGGGTGAAGGTGTCGGCCACGCTGTCGAAAGAGAAGAACCCATCGACCCCGGCCTGGCGAATCTGCGCCAGGAAAAGCGCCAACGGCAGTGGCTGGCCGTCAGGCAGGATGAAGTCCTCGGCGGCAATCAGCTCGACAATCTGCTGGTCGCTCAGGTGCGCCAGCAGCAGGCGCCCGGACGCGGTCCAGGGGATCGGCGCGTTCTCGCCGATATCCGAGGAAATACGAAAATGCCGCTGGCCTTCCTGCATCAGCGCCACCGTGTATTTGCGCCCGTTGAGCAGGCACATCTGCGCGGTTTCGCCGGTCTGGCTGACAATCTCCTGCAGGGCCTGCCTGGCCTCGCGGGTGAGGTCGAAATGACGCAAGTGCGCCTGCCCCAGGAAGTACAGCTGGCGGCCCAGGTACACATGCCCGTCCTTGCCCACCGGCTGCAGGATCCGCCGCTCCAGCAGGGCCGCCACCAGTTCATAGACGGTGGACTTCGGGCTGCCGATGCCGTTGGCGATATCGTTGGGACGCAGCGGCTCGCCGATTTCCTTGAGGAAGTCGAGAATATCGAACGCCCGGTCCAACCCGCGGGCCCGACGCTTGATAGTGTCGTCACTCATGGTTGCGGCCTCCCCGGGCTTCAGGCTTTTTTCTTGTACGCGACGCAATCGATCTCGACCTTGCAGTCGACCATCATGTTCGCTTGCACACAGGCCCGGGCCGGCGCGTGTTCCGGGCTGAAGTACTCGGAGAAGACCTTGTTGAAGCTCCAGAAATCCCTCGGGTCCGCCAGCCAGACGCCAGTGCGCACCACGTCCTCGAGGCCATACCCGGCTTCTTCGAGAATCGCCACCAGGTTGCGCAGGGTCTGGTGAGTCTGCTCGACAATCCCGCCAACAATGATTTCACCATCCACCGCCGGCACCTGTCCGGACACATGCAGCCAGCCGTCGGCTTCCACGGCGCGGGCGAAAGGACGCGGCTGACCGCCACCGGCGGTACTGCCGGTGCCATAACGAGTGATGCTCATGGTGGATCTCCTGCTTGGGAAGTGGCGGATAATTCCGCTACAGCGGAATAAAATATGAAATAGCGGAACAGATGATCAAAAGTGTGCCACAGCCCACCCGGAAAATCCCTGCGTATTTGTTCACCCGCCAGCAGGCCCGGTGAGCCATTGGACAACACCTCGTTGGCCTGCTTTTATTCATGCTTCAGCCGACATCCGTGTGCGTCCGGGTATTCCAGGGAAACAAGGCGAGCGATGTTCAAGACCATTGAAGATGAAGTGCTGAAAAAAGCTGCCCCGGCAGCCTTGCAACGGGAATTTGCGCAGTATCACTTCGAGCGGCAACAACGTTTCTGCCTGTTGATCTACATCGCCAGCATCGTGATCTGGCTGGTCTTCGACCTGATCGTCAGCTTCCTGGGCGGGCAGCGCTTTACCTACCTTTCACCACTGTTCCTGGGGGCCCTCTCGATCCTCGCGATCATTCTGGGGTTCACCCACAAGGCCCGGCACTTTGATCGGCTCAATGTGCTGTTCGTGCTGGTCATGACCCTGGGTATCCGCATGGTCATCCACGGCTTGCCCATGACCTTGCAGCCAGCCTGGCTGGTGCTGGCCGCCTCCAGCATCCTCTACAGCGCCTCGGTACTGCCGTTGAGCCGCGGCTCGTTCTACGCCGCGCTGCTGATCACCTGGCTGATGCTCAACCCCTTCTACAACACCGACATAGAATTGTTCGGCCTCAGGGGCACGATGACCGCCTGCTACTCGGTGTTCCTCAGCGCCTTGACCCTCTACAGCTTTATGAAACTGCGCCAGGCCAGGCTCTATGCCTACATCATGGCGAAGTTGCTGCTGGACCAGGCCTACCTCGACACGCTGACTGAAATCCCCAATCGCCGCTCGTTCATGACCACCGCCACCCGGCAGCTGAGAGCGCACCCGCGTGAGCACGACCATTACCTGGCGATGGTCGATATCGACAATTTCAAGAGGATCAACGATACCTACGGGCACGACATTGGCGACCAGGTGCTCAAACGCATCGCAGCCGCCATCAAGGCGGTCATGGCCGATTACGAATATGCGCGCCTGGGGGGCGAGGAATTTGCGGTTTACTTGTCCGGAGTCCGCCGTGACGACGTCGAAGACCTGGCCGCACGCCTATGCCGGGTGGTGCGCGAGGATCCGAGCGAGTACCCGGTGACCGTCAGCATCGGCCTGACCCGAGTGGCCGACAGCGACTCGTTGAACCAGGCGCTGAGAAAGGCCGACGAAGCACTGTACCTGGCCAAACACAGCGGCAAGGACCGTTATACATTTGCTGCGTGAAGTCACGAGCGTGTTCACGATGCCAGTCAAGAAACCTGTGGGAGCCGACGGAGATCGTCATCGCGGGCAAGCCCGCTCCCACGGGGGAAATTCGTACATCAGGAATAAGCAGGTCGGTCGGTAGGCCGCCTCGCCCGCTCTTACCACTCAGGCCGACTGCCAGGTCGCCGTGCTTTTGCTCTTGGTCCGCCTACCCCTTCAGCCCACCCCAAGATCATCAATATGCCGATACTCAGCCCCCAACTCCCGAGCCAGATCCCGAGCCCGACCCAGGCGAATCGGACCACGCTCAATATCCACCAACAAACTCGGACAACCAAACGCCACCAGGTTCGGCCAAGCCTTGAGACGACCATCAGTCACCAACAACACTCGCTGAACTTCCGCCGGAAAGCGTTTTTGCCGCCGCCCCAACCACCGCCCCGCCTCGCCAAGGGCCGCCAACAACGGCGTACCTCCCCCGGCCCCCAACCCCTCAAGCCAATCGCGCAGACTGCCGGAAGCCTTTAAACCCTGGACCTGCCAGCTCGGTGCCAGGCCGCTGACGGTAAGCAAGGCCAGGCGCGCACGTTGCCGGTAGGCGTCGTCGAACACCTGCGCCAACAGCCCCTTGGCATCCCCCAGCGCCTGATGCCGGCGGGTCGAAGCCGAAGCATCGACAATCACCAGCCACAGTTCGTGAGGCGCACGGCTGCGCCAATGGAACAACAGCGCGTCGCGGCTGCGCGGCCGGCCCTTGAGCAGCGTCCCCGGCCAATCCACCGACCCGCTGCCAGCGGACCGCCGTGGCCCCTGCCGGCCATTGTGCAAGCGCCCCGCCCGGGGCCTGGCATCCGCCCCCGCATCACAGCGCGGGCGAATGCCTAGGGCTTTTTTGGCCAGCTCGGCACTTCTCGGCGCGCACCGGTGGGCAGCGCCTGGGCCGGCATTTCGCCCCACTGGCCCTGGCCTGAATCGACGCCAGGTGATTGCGGGGCAGACGCCGGGGGCGCTGGTTGTGGGTCCGAAGCGGGCGGCGGGGCCTGGCGACGGCGATGGCGCAAGGCAAACTCAGCGACTGCCTCGATATCGCCGTCCTCGATCGCCGTTGCCCCGCGCCACGCGGCATGGGCGCGGGCAGCACGCAGCCACACCAGGTCAGCACGCAAGCCATCGACCCCGGCGGCGAAACAGCGTTCGGTAATCTGTGCCAGCGCCTGATCGTCGAGGGCGATCTCACTCAGCAGCCGGCGCGCTTGCTGACAACGTTCACGCAGGGCCAACTGGGCTGCTTCCCAGTGTCCACAGAACGCCTGCGGGTCGCTGTCGAAATCCAGGCGGCGGCGGATGATCTGCCCGCGCTCCAGCGGCGCAGTGTGGCCACTGAGTGCGACATTCAGGCCAAAGCGATCGAGCAGTTGCGGACGCAGCTCGCCCTCTTCCGGGTTCATGGTGCCGATCAGCACAAACCGCGCCGGATGACGGTGGGAAATGCCGTCGCGCTCGATCAGGTTTGTACCGCTGGCTGCCACATCGAGCAGCAGGTCCACCAGGTGATCGGGCAGCAGATTGACTTCATCGACGTACAGCACCCCACCGTCGGCCTTGGCCAGGACCCCAGGGGAAAACTGCGCGCGACCCTCGCTCAATGCCGCATCCAGGTCCAGGGTGCCGACCAGGCGTTCTTCGGTTGCGCCCAGGGGCAAGGTGACGAACTGCCCGCTGGCCAGCAGGTCGGCCAGGCCACGGGCCAGGGTCGACTTGGCCATGCCGCGCGGCCCTTCGATCAGCACGCCGCCGATTTTCGGGTCGATGGCGCTCAGGCACAGCGCCAGCTTCAGGGCGTCGGCGCCGACCACGGCGGACAGCGGGAAATGGGGGGTGTCGGTCATCTCAGGTCTCGACTACAACGGTTGTCTGTCACAGCGCTTTCGCTGGCAAGCCAGCTCCCCCAAGTCCGCGTAGATCCTGTGGGAGCTGGCTTGCCAGCGAAACGATCGCACATGGGTTCAAGAATCTTCTTCAATATCCAGCAGCAAATGCTCCAGCGCCTCACGGTACTCACCAGGCGCTTGCCACAGCCCGCGCTGTTGCGCTTCGAGCAGGCGCTCGGTCATGTCACGCAGTGCATGGGGATTATGCTGGCGCACGAACTCGCGGGTCGAGGGGTCCAGCAGGTAGGCGTCGGCCAGCAAAGCGTACTGGTGATCGTCGATCAACTGCGTGGTGGCGTCGAAGGCAAACAGGTTGTCCACGGTCGCCGCCAGTTCGAAAGCACCTTTGTAGCCATGGCGCTTGACCCCTTCGATCCACTTCGGATTGGCGGCACGGGAACGGATGACCCGGTTCAGCTCTTCCTTCAGCGTGCGGATCTTCGGCAGGTCCGGCTGGCTGTGATCGCCGTGATAACTCGCCGCCGCTGCACCGCTGAGGGTTTCCACGGCGGCCAGCATGCCGCCCTGGAACTGGTAATAGTCGTTGGAATCGAGCAAGTCGTGCTCGCGGTTGTCCTGGTTCTGCAACACCGCCTGGACCTGGCCCAGGCGCTGGGCGAACTGGCTGCGCGCGGCAGTGCCCTCGTCGGCGCCGCCGTAGGCATAGCCACCCCAGTTCAGGTAGACCTCGGCCAGGTCTTCGCGGCTTTGCCACAAGCGGCCATCGATAGCGCCCTGCACGCCCGCCCCATAGGCGCCCGGCTTGGCACCGAAGATCCGCCAACCGGCCTGGCGCGCCGCCGCGTCGCTATCGAGCCCCGCGTGCTGCAAGGCTTGACGCTCCTCACGGACCTTGGCCGCCAGCGGGTTCATGTCATCCGGTTCATCCAGTGCAGCCACGGCTTGCACCGCGGCATCGAACAGGCGGATCAGGTTGGCGAAGGCATCGCGAAAGAACCCCGACACACGCAAGGTCACGTCCACTCGCGGGCGGTCCAGCAGGCTCAGCGGCAGGATTTCGAAATCGTCGACCCGCTGGCTGCCCGTGGCCCAGACCGGACGCACGCCCATCAATGCCATGGCCTGGGCGATGTCGTCGCCGCCGGTGCGCATGGTGGCCGTGCCCCATACCGACAGGCCGAGCTGGCGCAAGTGATCGCCGTGGTCCTGCAGGTGGCGTTCGAGGATCAGATTGGCCGACTGGAAACCGATGCGCCAGGCGGTGGTGGTTGGCAGGTTGCGCACGTCCACCGAGTAGAAGTTACGGCCGGTGGGCAGCACGTCGAGACGCCCGCGACTTGGCGCGCCACTCGGGCCGGCCGGGACAAACCGCCCGGCCAGGGCGTCGAGCAAGCCGCGCATTTCCGCCGGGCCACAGGCATCCAGGCGCGGTGCGACGACTTCGCGCAGGTGGCCGATGATCGCGTTGACTTCAGCCCAGCATGGGTCCTGAGGGAGCAAGCCGCTGGGGTCAATCGCTTCGCGAGCAGGCTCGCTCCCACGGGGGAACGGCTGCGGCGCAAGCGGGGTGACTGCCTGCTCGATCAACTGCGCGGCAAACAGCTCAAGGCGCTCGCGGGTGTCACCGGCAGTGCGCCAGGCGTCCTCGCCAAGACCCTGCAACTCGTCCGGCTTGGGGCCGCTCCACGGTGCCGACAACTCACAGTCCAGCGGATCAAAACCCAGGCCGAACGCCTTGGCCAAGGCCCGCAGCAAGCTCGACTGCGCGCCCCGCCCGTCGCCCCGGGGGATGCGCAGCAGGGCCAGCAAGGTGTCGATGCGCAGGCGCCCGCTGGGCGATTCGCCGAACACATGCAGGCCATCGCGAATCTGCGACTCCTTGAGGTCGCACAGGTAGGTGTCCAGGCGCGGCAGCCAGATCGCCGCATCGGCCTGGCTGTCGAGTTTGCCGTCCAGTTGCAATTCCCGATCGATGTGGGTTTCGCGCACCAGTTCGAGAATCTCCCGCTGTAGCTCACGGGCGCGCCGTGGGTCGAGCAACTGGGCTTCGTAGTATTCGTCCGCCAGCAACTCGAGGTTGCGCAGCGGGCCGTAGGTTTCGGCGCGGGTCAGCGGTGGCATCAGGTGATCGATGATCACCGCCTGGGTCCGGCGCTTGGCCTGGGCGCCCTCTCCCGGGTCATTGACGATAAACGGATAGATGTTCGGCAGCGGCCCCAGCAGCGCATCCGGCCAGCAACTCTCAGACAGGCCGACGCCCTTGCCCGGTAGCCATTCAAGGTTGCCGTGCTTGCCCACGTGAACCAGTGCATGGGCGCCGTAGACCTGGCGCAGCCAGAAATAGAACGCCAGGTAACCGTGGGGCGGCACCAGGTCCGGGTCGTGATAGACCGCGCTCGGGTCGACCTGATAACCCCGCGCCGGCTGGATGCCGACGAAGGTCAGGCCAAAGCGCAGCCCGGCGATCATCATGCGCCCGCCGCGGAACATCGGGTCGTCCTGCGGCGCGCCCCAACGCGCCAGCACCGCAGCGCGATTGGCTGCGGGCAAGGCGCCGAACAGCGCGTGATAGTCATCCAGCGCCAGGCTTTGCTGGCAGGGACGCTGGTCGATGCTGTCCAGGTCGTTGCTGACCCCGCCGAGCAGTTGGCGGATCAGCTCGGTGCCGCTGTCCGGCAGCTCGCCAGGCAGCGGATAACCTTCGGCCTGCAGCGCCCGCAGGATGTTCAAGGCCGCGGCCGGGGTGTCCAGGCCAACGCCATTGCCGATGCGGCCGTCACGGGTTGGGTAGTTGGCGAGAATCAACGCCACGCGTTTTTGCCCATTCTCCACCCGCGCCAGTTCGCTCCAGCGGCGCGCCAGTTCGGCGACAAAATCCATGCGCTCCGGTTGCGCCCGGTAGCAGACCACGTCGCACTGGCTGCGCTCGCTGCGCCAGGCCAGGTCCTTGAAGCTGATGGGACGGCTGATGATGCGCCCGTCCAGTTCCGGCAAGGCAATGTGCATCGCCAGGTCCCGCGGCCCCAGGCCCTGTTCGCTGGCGCGCCAGCCCGGCTCGTTGTCCTGGGCGCAGATCGCCTGGATCACCGGGATGTTGCGGCGAAACGGCCGCAGGTGCGGCGCTTCCGGGCTGGATTGGGCAAACCCGGTGGTATTGAGAATCACCGAGGCCAGGACTTGATCCAGCCAGTCCTCGACCACCGCCAGGCAACCGGGCTCTTTCAGGCTGGCCAGGGCAATCGGCAACGGGTTGAGCCCCGCCGCCTGCAAGCGCTGGCAGAAAATATCGATGAAGGCGGTGTTGGCCGCCTGCAAATGGGAACGGTAGAACAGCACTGCCGCCACCGGCTGCCCGGCCTGCCAGTCGGTTTGCCAGGTGGCCAGGTCGGGCTGGCTGTGCCGCGGGTGATAGATCGCGGTACGCGGCAGGGCTTGCGGTTCGGCCCACGGGTAGTCGCGCCCGAGCCAGCGACTGGCCAGGCAGCGGTACAGGTCCAGGGCATTGCTTTTGCCGCCCTGGCGCAGGAAGTGCCACAGCCGCTCGCGGTCCTGCACCGGCACCGTACTCAGGTCGCTGAGCTCCGGATCGGGACGGTCATCGCCCGGCACCAGGATCAGTTGCACCCCGCGCTTGGACAGCTCCACCAGACGCTCGACGCCGTAGCGCCAATAGCTGATGCCACCGTGCAGCGAAATCAGGATGACCTTGGCATGGCGCAGCACCTGGTCGACGTAGAGGTCGACCGACGCATGGTTCTGCACCTGCATCGGGTTGGCCAGGCGCAGGCTCGGGTAGTCATCCGGCAGTTGCTGGGCCACTTCGGCCAACAGTGCCAGGCTGGAGTCGCCGCTGCACAGGATCACCAGGTCGGCGGGGGTTTGCCCGAGGTCGGCAATGTTGTCGTCGGCAACAAAACCGCCGGGCTGGGTCCTGAGCAGGTGCATGGGTCAGACGCTGAGCGCGGCGCGCAGTTGCGCTTCGAGCAAGGACGCATCCAGCGCCTGGCCGATCAGCACCAGGCGTGTGGTACGTGCTTCGTCCGCGCCCCACTGCCGGTCGAAATGCTTGTCGAAGCGCGTGCCCACGCCCTGGATCAGCAAGCGCATCGGCTTGTTCGGGATCGCGGCGAAACCCTTGACCCGCAGGATGCCGTGCTGGACCACCAGTTGGGTCAAGGCATCGAGCAGCAGGCTTTCGTCGGCTTGCGGCAGTTCGATGGAGATCGAGTCAAAGGCGTCGTGATCGTGGTCATCGTGATCATCACCGTCGTGATGGTGATCGTGATGGCTGTGGCGGCTGTCGATGTGTTCTTCGGAACCGGCACCCAGGCCAATCAGCACGTCGAGCGGCAAGCGCCCGCTGCTGGCTTCGATGATCTTGACCGCTGGCGGCAGCTCCTCGGCAACTTCCAGGCGTACCCGGGCCAGGTCTTCAGGGCTGATCAGGTCGGCCTTGTTGAGGATTACCAGGTCGGCACTGGCCAGTTGGTCAGCGAACAGTTCGTGCAGCGGCGACTCGTGGTCCAGGTTCGGGTCGAGTTTGCGCTGGGCGTCGACCTGGTCCGGGAAGGCGGCGAAGGTGCCAGCGGCCACGGCCGGGCTGTCGACCACGGTGATCACCGCGTCGACTGTGCAGGCGCTGCGGATTTCCGGCCACTGGAAGGCCTGGACCAGCGGCTTGGGCAAGGCCAGGCCGGAGGTTTCGATGAGGATGTGGTCGAGGTCGCCGCGACGGGCCACCAGTTCGCGCATCACCGGGAAAAACTCTTCCTGGACGGTGCAGCACAGGCAGCCGTTGGCCAGCTCATACACCCGGCCTGTAGCTTCTTCTTCGGTGCAACCGATGGTGCACTGCTTGAGGATGTCGCCGTCGATGCCCAGCTCGCCGAACTCGTTGACGATCACCGCAATGCGACGGCCCTGGGCGTTGTCGAGCATGTGCCGAAGCAAGGTGGTTTTACCCGAGCCGAGGAAGCCGGTGACGATGGTGACGGGGAGTTTGGCCAGTGTTTTCATCGGATGCCCTTTGGCAAGGTGGCGGGCATACGGGACGAGAAGCCACAACGCGCAGGCGTGCGGAAAGCGTTCGCCACCGGATCACCCCGCCCGGTTGTAGTGAGAATCTGGATCGAGGCAGGTCTCCTGGCTGACGGTGGGCCGGTCTTTCGACTGGCGGTTCCTGCGCCTTCCCGCCGCTTGAGATCAAGCGTGCAGTGGCCTGGCAGAAACAGCACCGTTCACAGTTGCGGGGGCAGCCGCGGCATCAACCGCGTTCCCTTCTTAGCTTCGGCGCACGCGCCAAAGAACCTCGAAGGCGCAAGGCTACGCATCGCGTCGGGGCGGGTCAATGTTCATGCCGTGTTCTGTGGTGCCAGGAATGCGGCCATCGCGGGCAAGCCTTGCTCCTACAGGGGAGTGGGAACACTGGTGGCAGCGGGTTTGCCCGCGATGGGCATAGGTATCTACACAACTTTGTAGCGGTCTGTGGCGAGGGGGCTTGCTCGTGTGGCGGCCTCTGGGGTGTTGGATTAGACCGAGTACATATCCATTTTTGCGGTAATGGCCTCCTATGGTTCCGCTTTTACAGCGGCTCACTTTTGGAGGAGCCCAAAAGTAAGCAAAAGGCTCTTGCCCCACCACTCGGCACCTCGCTTAGGCTCGGTGTTCCCTCACTCCGGCTTGAATCCGTGGGCCGCCGCCACGCGCCATCCATGGCGCGGGGCGGCTAACCCGGCGTCCTGCCGGGTTACCCACGGCTTCAAGCCTGCGTTCGGCCAGCGTGGTTAACGGGGCGCCCAGGATCAAAAGCCAGAGCCAGAGCCAGAGCCAGAGCCAGATCAAAAGATTGCTGACTTCGTCAGCGTCTTAGGAAGTAGAAGCTACACCGCGCATGCCCTAGCGATCAGGTCGGCTTTTAGGCCGCCTCGCTTTGTTTTTGATCTTAGGCGCCCCGTTAACCACGCTGGCCGGAGTCCGATATTGATTTGGGGGGTAAACCGGCAGGACGCCGGTTTAGCCGCACTGGGCCAGGGAGGGCCCATTGCGGCGGCCCCCCAAATCAATGTCGGAGTACGGGCATGCCGAGCCTAAGCGAGGCACCGAGTGGTGGGGTAAGAGCGTTTTGCTTACTTTTGCCTGGGCCGGCATTCCGGCTGTTCAAAAGTGAGCCGCCGTCAGGCGGAACCATAGGAGGCCGTTACCGAAGAAATGGATATGTACTCGGCCTGATCCAACATCCTGGTCGGCCCAGAGGTCACGACCCAAGCAGGTTCTCTCTCCACAGGTGCAACGTCGCACCACAGTTGTGTAGATACCTATGCCGCGATGGCGGCGACTCAGACCCCGAGTTGAGACCCCATGCCAATTGACGCCAATCCCCCGCCCATGCTCTCCTACACACCTTGTTACGGGTGCCCTTCACAGGGTGAAACGGGAAACCGGTGAATCATGTGCTTTACTGCAAAGCCATGTCAGTCCGGTGCTGCCCCCGCAACGGTAAGCGAGCGAAGAGTCAGATCCACTGTGCCAGTCGTACGGCATGGGAAGGCGATTCTTGCAGGTGTGGCCACAGCCCGCCCCTCGTGAGCCCGGAGACCGGCCCGCAACACATAGCTAACAAACCCGCGGTGGGCGGGCGCTGTTCAAGTCTCTGCGTGCCCGGCTCGCGGAGGTTTGCATGCGCACGTTTCACCCCTGACTGACCAGAGGGAAGCGCCATGTCGACCATCACCAGCACCCGCCACGCCACCGCCAGCACCACCCTGGGCCACCGCCTCGTTGCCGCCATCGGCGCATCGATCCTGGGTGTGTGCCTGGTGTACTTCGCCGGGTTCTCCCATATCGAGGCCGTGCATAACGCCGCCCACGATACCCGCCACAGCGCCGCCTTCCCGTGCCACTGAGACCTGCCCAGATGATCAAGCGTATTGCACAAACCGCAGGTTTCAGCGGGCTGCTGGCTGCCCTGCTGCTGACGCTGTTGCAGAGTTTCTGGGTCGCCCCGCTGATTCTGCAGGCCGAGACGTACGAACAGTCCGCACCCGCGGCAGCAGAAGTCCATGAACACGCCGCCGGCACCGCGGCCCACAGCCATGACGGCGAAGCTTGGGAACCGGAAGACGGCTGGCAGCGCGTGCTGTCGACCACGGGCGGCAACCTGGTGGTGGCCGTCGGTTTTGCCCTGATGCTGGCCGGCCTCTACACCCTGCGCGCGCCGACCCGCACTTCCCAGGGTCTGCTCTGGGGCCTGGCCGGTTATGCCTCCTTCGTCCTGGCACCGACCCTCGGCCTGCCACCCGAGTTGCCGGGCACCGCCGCGGCCGACCTGGGCCAACGGCAGATGTGGTGGATCGCTACGGCGGCCTCGACCGCCGCCGGCATTGCCCTGATCGCGTTCGGCCGCAACTGGCTGCTCAAGCTGCTGGGCGTTGCGATCCTGGCGGTACCCCATGTGATCGGCGCGCCCCAACCGACCGTGCATTCGATGCTGGCGCCGGAAGAACTGGAAACGCAGTTCAAAATCGCTTCGCAACTGACCAACGTGGCTTTCTGGCTGGCCCTGGGCGTGCTCAGCGCCTGGTTGTTCCGCCGCAAAAGCGCAGACCAGTTGCCTGCATGAGTGACACCCGCGCAGCGCCGACCCTGGTGGTCGGCCTGGGCTGCCAGCGTGGCTGCCCAGCGAGCACGCTGCGCGCGTTACTCGATCAGGCCCTGCAGGCGAACCAGATCGACCTGCACTCGATCAAGGCCCTGGCCAGCATCGACCTCAAGCGCGAGGAGCCTGGACTGCTTGAACTGGCCGCCCAACTGGGACTGCCGCTGATGTACTTCAGCAGCGTACAACTGGCCCAGTATCAAGCCCGCCTCAGCCACCAGTCGCAGATCGCCTTCGAACGCACCGGTTGTTATGGCGTGGCCGAAAGCGCCGCCCTGGCCCTGGCCGAACAACTGGCCCAGGCCCCGGCAACCCTGCTGATTTGCCGGCAGAAATACGCCCAGGCCACCTTTGCATTGGCCTGCGCTTCGTAAAATCCCGATAATCCACCCTTTCGATCATGAGCAAACTTCATCTGAAGCCTTGCCTTGTCGTTTTTTTTCACAGGAGCCGGCCATGACCGTCTACTTCATCGGCGCAGGTCCCGGCGACCCGGAACTGATCACCGTCAAGGGCCAACGGCTGATTCACAGCTGCCCGGTGATCATCTACGCCGGCTCACTGGTGCCTGAAGCAGTGCTCCAGGGGCACCGGGCGCACCAGGTGGTCAACAGTGCCGAACTGCACCTGGAACAGATCATCGAGTTGATCAGCCAAGCCCACGCCCAGGGTCACGACGTGGCACGCGTGCATTCCGGCGACCCGAGCCTGTACGGGGCGATTGGCGAGCAGATCCGCCATCTGCGCGCGCTGGGCATCCCCTTCGAAATCATCCCCGGCGTCACGGCCACGGCGGCCTGTGCGGCGTTGCTGGGGGTCGAACTGACCCTGCCGGACATCGCGCAAAGCGTGATCCTGACCCGCTACGCCGATAAAACCACGATGCCGGCCGGTGAGGAGTTCGCCAGCCTGGCCCGGCATGGCACGACCATGGCGATTCACCTGGGGGTCAACCACCTGGCGAAAATCGTCGCCGAACTGCTGCCCCACTACGGCGCCGATTGCCCGATTGCCGTGGTGCACAAGGCCAGTTGGCCGGATCAGGACTGGGTCCTGGGCACCCTCGACGACATCGTCGACAAGGTCCAGGCCAAGGGATTCCGACGCACGGCGCTGATCCTGGTGGGCCGGGTGCTGGCAGCGGACACCTTCAGCGAGTCGTCGCTGTACCGGGCCGGGCACGCGCATCTGTACCGGCCCTGAGGGGTTTGTAGCAGCTGCCGAGCTCGCGAGGCTGCGTTCGAGGACGCAGTCCTCGCCAGGTTGGTGCGGGTCCTTGGCGGCTGCTTCGCAGCCGAACGCAGCCTCGCGGGCTCGGCAGCTGCTACAGGTTCCACAAGGGTTGAGCATAAAAAAACGGCGCTCACGGGCGCCGTTTTTTCATCTCGCAGCGAACACCTTAGTAGTAGGCGTTTTCTTTCTGCGTGTGGTCGGTCACGTCGCGCACGCCCTTGAGCTCGGGAACGCGCTCCAGCAGGGTGCGCTCGATGCCTTCGCGCAAGGTCACGTCCGCCTGGCCGCAGCCCTGGCAGCCGCCACCGAACTTCAACACGGCAATGCCGTCGTCCACGACGTCGATCAGGCTGACCTGACCGCCGTGGCTGGCCAGCCCCGGGTTGATTTCGGTTTGCAGGTAGTAGTTGATGCGCTCGTTGATCGGACTGTCGGCGTTGACCATCGGTACTTTGGCGTTCGGCGCCTTGATGGTCAGTTGGCCGCCCATGCGGTCGGTGGCGTAGTCGACCACGGCGTCGTCGAGGAAGGCCTCGCTGAACGAGTCGATGTAGGCGGTGAAGCTCTTGAGCCCCAGCGCGGTGTCTTCAGGTTTTTCTTCGCCCGGCTTGCAGTAGGCAATGCAGGTTTCGGCGTACTGGGTGCCAGGCTGGGTGATAAAGACCCGAATGCCGATCCCCGGGGTGTTCTGCTTGGAGAGCAGATCAGCCAGATAATCGTGGGCGGCGTCGGTAATGGTAATGGCGGTCATGGAAATTCCTCGCAGGCTTGGGCGCAGTTTACGCCAATCATGGCGCCGGACAAAGTCCCAGTATTTTTGTCGGGATAAAGCCCTGTCGGAAACAGCTGCTGCAGGAGCCGGCTTGCCAACTCCTGCAGCAGGTTTGGGTCAGAGGTTCTCGTAGCGGTTCATGTCCAGCACGCCCTCTTCCACCGGGTCGGTCTCATGGAGGTACTGGCTCAAATCGTGGAAATACACCCAGAACTGCGGGTGGCTGCGGCGAATGCCCCAGCGCCCGACGATTCGTTCAAAACGCTGGGCGTCCTTGGCGTTCTCCATGTCTTCGACGAATTCCGGCACTTCGTCGGCCGGGATGTTGAACATGAAGTTCGGATAGCTGCTGAGCACCCCCGGATACAAGGTCATGGTGTCCAATCCGGGCTGATAGCGCAGCGACTCGCCGAGCATGAACGCCACGTTGCTGTGGGCGCGGTTGCGCAGCAGGCTGTAGACCTCACGCTTGCCATCGCTGGTTTCGATGCGCAGCATGGTCGCTTCCGGCATCTGCTCGATCACCTTCAACCCAGCCGCCGGGCGTGACGTCAGGCGGCTCAGGGTTTGCTCGGCATTCTGCAGGGCCGGGTCGATGTTCGGCCGGGAACAGTAGGCCCCACTGCAGCGGTTGATCGGATCCGGCCGGGCGTTGAGGTCGCCATAACGGGCCAGCAACTGCTGGACGAAGTCGCGTTTGGGGTCTTTCGGCGCAAGTTTGAGCGCGGTCGGCGTGTCGTTGTCGATGCTGGCGTAATCCATCCACATCTTGAACTTGCCGCTGTTCTGGTACCAATCGTCGAGGTAATCGGCGCGGGAGTCGGCGGGCATCAAGCGCAGGAAATTCTGCTCGGCGCCATTCCTGATCAGGTCGAAATACAGGCGGGTCTGGGCCTGGTGGGACACGTTGCCGAACACGTCGAAATTTACCGCCAACTGGTAATAGGTGCGCTCCAGCAACGGGAAGTCGAACAGCCACAGGGTCTGCGGTACGTCGCCGATCAGGCCCTTGGTCACCGAGGCACTGTCGAAGTGGCGAAAGATGCTCAGCAAGGCGTTGTCGTTACCCGCCCACAAGGACGACCAACTCGGCGCCGGGGCATCGGCGTAGGCATCCTGGCGCAGGGTTTCGTACTCGTTGCGCTTGTCGCGGTAGGCGTGCCACAGGCTCAGCACACTGCCGACGTCGTCGTTCTGCCCGGGCATCGCCAGCAACGGCGTGGCCTGGCCGCGGTAGTTCGGGTCGACGATATACAGGTCATGTTCCGGCGCCTGGAACATGGCCCAGAAATGGTCACGGATCACATCGGTGGCGATCTGTCCGCGGCACACCGGCCCACGAATGAAAGTGCGCACAAAGTACTCGGCGTTATCGAGCATGAACTGGTAGCGGGCCTGGGCCGGAATCGCCTGGAAGGTCTCGAACGGGTTGGCACGGCGTTCCGGACCATAGCCGGGCAAGGCGTCGACCTGCCAGTTGCCGCTGTAGAACAGGCTCTTGATCCGGGCCATTTTCCCCGGGCTCAAGGGATAGGTGATGTGGGTCTTGTGCACGATCACCCCTTGTACTGGCCACAGGCGGTAATACACCTGGGTCCCCGGGTCATCGTTGGGCCGCCGGCTGTTGATCAGGTCGATCGGCTGGCCGGTGGGCGTGCGCGAACGCACCCACTGGAAGAAGTGACCCTGCTCGCCATCCTTGAAGTACAGGTGGGCCAGGAACAAGTGCTCATACAGCCAGCGCGCCACCAGGCTTTCCCGGGCGCCGGGAGCATTGAGCAGATTTTCCCACTGCACGATCTGCAGTGCTTCCTGGGCGCTGGGAGCCAGGCCTTGTTCATCGATGGGCGCCCCGGACGCCAGCCAGCGCTGCAGGGTCTGGTACTGCGCCGTGGTCAGGCCGGTCACCGCCAGCGGCATGCCCTCCTTGGGGTGCTGTTTGGCATAGGCGTCGAACTCCCCTGGCTGCGGGCACATGTTGGCCCGGTTCAGGCCCAGGACGATCTCTTCCGGCAACTTTGCGTTGGGTTGCAACGGGGTCTGATGGCCCAGTTCGAGCATGCGCGCCATCAGCGCGGCCTGGCTGCCCTGGGCATCCAGTACCGAGTAAAAGTCCTTGTGTTGCCAGGCCGCCTTGCCGAACGCGTCATAATAAAGCCGCGTCGGGTTCGCAGCCTTGCTACGGTCGCCGGCGTACACCGGGATCTTGGTCGCGCCCCGCGCTGCGCCTTCGCCACTGCCCAGGTTGAGCTGGCAGGCGGAGTCGTAGCAGGCGTGGCAGGCCACGCACTTTTGCGTGAAGATCGGTTGAATGTCGCGGGTATAGGAAATCGCCGGCGCCGGTCCCTGGGCAAAGGCGGCACTGCTGATGAGCAGCGCAAAAAGGCTGATGAAAACGCGATACGACATGTCCCTGGTCCCGATCATGAAAAACGCCGCGATTCTACCGGTCTGGCTCCACCTCCAACATGAGCGATATTCATGCAAATCCTGCTCATGCCCCAATAGCGCACAGGTTTGTTATGATTCCGGCCCTTCGTAATCGCCTGACCAGGTAGTCCCCATGTCCGATCGCAGTGCTCGCCTCCACGTTCTCAAGCAAGCCCTCAAAGAACGTATCCTGATTCTCGATGGCGGCATGGGCACGATGATCCAGAGCTACAAGCTCGAGGAACAGGATTATCGCGGCAAACGCTTCGCCGACTGGCCAAGCGACGTCAAGGGCAACAACGACCTGCTGGTCCTGACTCGCCCGGACGTGATCGGCTCCATCGAGAAGGCCTACCTGGATGCCGGCGCCGACATTCTCGAAACCAACACCTTCAACGCCACCCAGGTATCCCTGGCCGACTACGGCATGCAGGGCCTGGCCTACGAATTGAACGTAGAAGGTGCGCGCCTGGCACGCAAGGTGGCCGACGCCAAAACCCTGGAAACCCCGGACAAGCCGCGTTTCGTCGCGGGCGTGATCGGGCCGACCAGCCGCACCTGCTCGCTGTCGCCAGACGTCAACAACCCCGGCTACCGCAACGTGACCTTCGACGAGTTGGTGGAGAACTACACCGAAGCCGCCAAGGGCCTGATCGAGGGTGGCGCCGACCTGATCCTGATCGAGACCATTTTCGACACCCTCAACGCCAAGGCGGCGATTTTCGCTGTGCAAGGCGTGTTCGAGGAGCTGGGTTTCGAACTGCCGATCATGATTTCCGGGACCATCACCGATGCTTCCGGTCGCACCCTGTCGGGGCAGACCACCGAAGCCTTCTGGAACTCGATTGCCCACGCCAAGCCGATTTCCGTCGGCCTGAACTGCGCCCTGGGTGCCAGTGAGCTGCGTCCGTACCTCGAAGAGCTGTCGAACAAGGCCAACACCCATGTCTCGGCGCACCCCAACGCCGGCCTGCCGAACGAGTTCGGCGAGTACGACGAACTGCCGGAGGAAACCGCCAGGGTCATCGAAGAATTCGCCCAAAGCGGCTTCCTCAACATCGTCGGCGGTTGCTGCGGCACCACGCCGGGGCACATCGAGGCCATCGCCAAGGCCGTTGCCGGCTATGCCCCGCGGCAGATTCCAGAAATCCCCAAGGCTTGCCGGTTGTCGGGCCTGGAGCCCTTCACCATCGATCGCAACTCGCTGTTCGTCAACGTCGGCGAGCGGACCAACATCACCGGTTCCGCCAAGTTCGCCCGGCTGATTCGCGAAGACAACTACACCGAAGCCCTCGAAGTCGCCCTGCAGCAGGTGGAAGCCGGCGCCCAGGTGATCGACATCAACATGGACGAGGGCATGCTCGATTCGAAGAAGGCCATGGTCACCTTCCTCAATCTGATTGCCGGCGAGCCGGACATCTCCCGCGTGCCCATCATGATCGACTCCTCGAAATGGGAAGTGATCGAAGCCGGCCTCAAGTGCATCCAGGGCAAGGGCATCGTCAACTCCATCAGCATGAAGGAAGGCGTCGAGCAGTTCATTCACCACGCCAAGCTGTGCAAGCGCTACGGCGCCGCCGTGGTGGTGATGGCCTTCGACGAGGCCGGCCAGGCCGACACCGAAGCGCGCAAGAAAGAAATCTGCAAGCGCTCCTACGACATCCTGGTCAACGAAGTGGACTTCCCACCGGAAGACATCATCTTCGACCCGAACATCTTTGCCGTCGCCACCGGCATCGAGGAGCACAACAACTACGCGGTCGACTTCATCAACGCCTGCGCCTACATCCGTGACGAACTGCCCTACGCCCTGACGTCGGGCGGGGTGTCCAACGTGTCGTTCTCGTTCCGTGGCAACAACCCGGTGCGCGAGGCGATCCACTCGGTGTTCCTGCTGTACGCGATCCGCAACGGCCTGACCATGGGCATCGTCAACGCCGGCCAACTGGAGATCTACGACCAGATCCCGAGCGAGCTGCGCGACGCCGTGGAAGACGTGGTGCTCAACCGTACCCCGAACGGCACCGACGCCCTCCTTGCCATCGCCGACAAGTACAAGGGCGATGGCAGCGTCAAGGAAGCCGAGACCGAGGAATGGCGCGGCTGGGCCGTCAACAAGCGCCTGGAACACGCGTTGGTCAAGGGCATCACCACCCACATCGTCGAAGACACCGAAGAGTCGCGCCAGTCCTTCGCCCGGCCGATCGAAGTCATCGAAGGCCCGTTGATGTCCGGCATGAACATCGTCGGCGACCTGTTTGGCGCCGGCAAGATGTTCCTGCCCCAGGTGGTGAAGTCCGCCCGGGTAATGAAGCAGGCCGTAGCCCACCTGATTCCGTTCATCGAACTGGAAAAAGGCGACAAACCGGAGGCCAAGGGCAAGATCCTCATGGCCACCGTGAAAGGCGACGTGCACGACATCGGCAAGAACATCGTCGGCGTGGTCCTGGGGTGCAACGGCTACGACATCGTCGACCTCGGCGTGATGGTCCCGGCGGAGAAGATCCTGCAGGTGGCCAAGGAACAGAAGTGCGACATCATCGGCCTGTCCGGCCTGATCACCCCGTCGCTTGACGAGATGGTCCACGTCGCCCGCGAGATGCAGCGCCAGGACTTCCACCTGCCGCTGATGATCGGTGGCGCGACCACCTCCAAGGCCCATACGGCGGTGAAGATCGAACCCAAGTACAGCAACGACGCAGTGGTCTACGTCACCGACGCCTCCCGTGCGGTGGGCGTGGCCACGCAGTTGCTGTCCAAGGAACTGAAGGCCGGATTCGTCGCGAAAACCCGCGAGGAATACATCGAAGTCCGCGAGCGTACCGCCAACCGCAGTGCCCGCACCGAACGCCTGAGCTACCCAGCGGCGATTGCCAAGAAGCCGCAGTTCGACTGGAGCAGCTACGCACCGGTGAAGCCGACCTTCACCGGCGCCAAGGTCCTGGACAACATTGACCTGAAGGTCCTGGCCGAGTACATCGACTGGACGCCGTTCTTCATTTCCTGGGACCTGGCCGGCAAATTCCCGCGCATCCTGCAGGACGAAGTGGTGGGTGAAGCCGCTACCGCGCTGTACGCCGATGCCCAGGAGATGCTCGCCAAGCTGATCGACGAGAAACTGATCAGCGCCCGTGCGGTGTTCGGCTTCTGGCCGGCCAACCAGGTGCACGACGACGACCTGGAAGTCTACGGCGACGACGGCAAGCCAATCGCCCGCCTGCACCACCTGCGCCAGCAGATCATCAAGACCGACGGCAAGCCGAACTTTTCCCTGGCCGACTTCGTTGCACCCAAGGACAGCGGCGTCACCGACTACGTCGGCGGCTTCATCACCACCGCCGGGATCGGCGCCGAGGAAGTGGCCAAGGCCTACCAGGACGCGGGCGACGACTACAACTCGATCATGGTCAAGGCCCTGGCCGACCGCCTGGCCGAGGCCTGCGCCGAGTGGCTGCACCAACAGGTGCGCAAGGAACACTGGGGGTATGCCAAGGACGAAGTGCTGGACAACGAGGCGCTGATCAAGGAGCAGTACAGCGGTATCCGCCCTGCCCCCGGCTACCCGGCCTGCCCGGATCACACCGAGAAGTCGACCCTGTTCAAGCTGCTCGACCCGCAAGCCTCGGAGCTCAAGGCCGGCCGCAGCGGCGTGTTCCTCACCGAACACTATGCGATGTTCCCGGCGGCTGCGGTCAGCGGCTGGTACTTCGCCCATCCGCAGGCGCAGTATTTTGCCGTGGGCAAGATCGACAAGGATCAGGTGCAGAGCTACACCGCCCGCAAAGGCCAGGAATTGAGCGTGAGTGAGCGTTGGCTGGCACCCAACCTGGGCTATGACAACTGAGGCTTGAGTGGGTGCGGGTCGAACTTTATCGACGCCGCGCCCTCTAAACTTCAAGTTTCCCCCCACAGCGTGAACACACGGAAGACCCCCATCATGCGAATGATCCTGTCTACTCTTGCTCTAGGCATTCTGATCACCCAAAGCGCCATGGCTGCCGGAGATGGCACTGCTGCCGTCGGCGGCGGGATAGGTGGTGCGCTGGGTAACGTCCTCGGCCAACAGATCGGCGGCAGCACTGGCGCGGCGATTGGCGCGGGTGTTGGCGGTGCTGCGGGCGGTGCCATCGCCGCCCCCAAAGGCAACAAGAATGAAGCCGCGATTGGTGGCGGCCTCGGCGCAGCCGGTGGCTCGGTGATCGGCAACCAGTTGGGCGGCTCCACCGGCTCGACCATCGGCGCCGGCCTTGGCGGTGCCGCGGGCGGCGCGGTCGGCAACAACCTGGCCGATGACGACGATCATCACAGCTCTGGCGGCAACAGCCATAAGCACAAACACAAGAACAAGCACAAAAACAAAAACCACTGATTGGTCGCCTTGAGGGAGCTGCCTTGCGGCAGCTCCCACGGTCACACCGCAACCTTTACCCGCGCTTCACCCGCACCCCGGCATGGATCAAGCCATGCATCGCCAGCCCCACCAACAACCCCCAGAATGCCCCGCCCAGCCCGAGCAGGGTGACATTGGCCGCGGTCGCCAAAAAGGTGATCAACGCCGTTTCCCGTCCTCGCACATCACTCACCGCCGTCGCCAGGCTGCCCCCTATTGCCCCCAGCAAGGCCAGGCCGGCCAACGTGCTGATAAAGGTGGCTGGCAGGACCACGAACAAGGTGGCCAGGGTAGTGCCGAATACCCCCACCAGCACATAGAACAGCCCGCAGGCGAGGCCGGCGATGTAGCGTTTGCCGGGCTCTTCGTGGGACTCCGGGCCGGTGCAGATAGCAGCCGTGATCGCCGCCACGTTGAACGCATGGGAGCCGAACGGCGCCATCAGCAATGACCCCAGCCCCGTCACCGTGATAATCGGGTTGGCGCTGGTGGTGAAACCGTCGTTGCGCAGCACCAGCATGCCCGGCATGTATTGCCCGGTGAGGGTGATCAGAAACAGCGGCAAGGCGACGCTGAGCAGCGCGTTGACGGAAAACTCAGGCGTGGTCCAGACCGGCGCTGCCAGGCTCAACTCGACACGGTCGAAACTGACCTGGCCCATCCCCAGCAGTAGCGCGATGCCGATCAGCAGCACGCCGACTATTGCGTAGCGGGCGGTGAAACGACGTAGTACGCCGTAGCTGACAATCAGCACGCCCACCAGCAGCGGATCGACACTCGCGCTACCAAACGCGCCCATACCGAAACGCAACAGAATGCCCGCCAGCAGGCCTGCGGCAATCCCCGGCGGAATCAGCCTGACCAGCCGCTCGAAGTAGCCCGACAACCCCAGTATCACGAAACCAGCGGCCGATAGCAGGTAGGCTCCGATGACTTCGGCAAAAGGCGTGTGGGGCAGCACCGTGATCAGAAAGGCCGCACCGGGGGTCGACCAGGCTGTGATGATCGGCTCGCGGTAGCGGTAGCTCAACCAGGCCCCGGTCAAGCCGACCCCGATCGAGATCGACCAGATCCACGAGGCGGTCAACTCAGGACTGAGTCCGGCGGCCGTGGCGCCCTGGAATACCAGGATGAAAGTGCCGCCGTAATTGACGATCACCGAGATCAGGGCCGCCACGATCGGGTGCAGCAGATCGCTGGACTTCAGGGGTAAGGCAACAGCGCTGTGGTTCATCCGTGATTGACCTTCAAACGTGCGCGCCACCAGGCCTGGCCTGGGGAGCTGGGCTAACAGTGGCGCCAGTATCGGGACAAAATGGACTGTTTGAAATATCCACTTCCAGCAGATAAATTAGACCACTTTCCCTTTGGCTGTCCCTTGCCCATGAAGACCCGCGCGACCGCTTACCCGGTCTGGAACGCCTTTGTCCCCAGCCCCGACAGCCCGCTGACATTGCGCGAACAACTGCTGCGGTTTTTCCGCAAGGGGGTCGCCGACGGTACCTTGAAGCCCGGCATCCGCCTGCCCGCCTCGCGCCTGCTGGCGCAGGAGTTGGGGGTGTCGCGCATGACCGTGACCGGGGTCTACGAGCAACTGCTGGCCGAGGGGTTCTGCGAGGCACGGCAAGGGGCCGGCACCTATGTCGCGAGCCGGATCAACGCCCGGCCACCGCCCTCGCCCACCGCGCCGCCGGGGTTACTGGGCGGCTCCTTGCGCGCCCGGCAACTGGCCGGGCCGGACTCCATGTCGCTGGGGCATCCCGACTGGCCGCTGACCCCCGGCCTTCCCGCCCTGGATGCCTTTCCCTATGCCCTGTGGGGCCGACTCGAAGGGCGATTCTGGCGTGGCCGGCTGCCGACTCACTCGTCCTACGGCGATCCCCAGGGCTCGCTGCCCTTGCGCCAGGCCCTGGCGGAGTATCTGGGAGTGGCCCGTGGCGTGGTCTGCACGGCCGAGCAGATCATCATCACCCCCGGCGCCCAGGCCGCGGTCTCGATCGCCGCGCTCGCCCTCACCGACCGTGGCGAGCGGGCCTGGGTCGAAAACCCCGGCTACGATGCGACGTACCGCAGCCTGATCCTCGCCGGGCTGGAAACCGTCGGCGTGCCGGTGGATGCCGAGGGCCTGGACGTGCAGGCCGGCCGCCTCCTGGCCCCCGATGCCCGGCTGGCACTGGTGTCGCCCTCGCACCAATACCCCACCGGCGTGACCATGAGCCTGGCCCGGCGCCTGGCCCTGCTGCAATGGGCAGACCAAGCCAATGCGCTGATCCTCGAAGACGACTACGACAGCGAGTTCCGCTATGACTGTGGACCGACCCCTGCGCTCAAGGCACTGGATGGCCACAACGGCCGGGTGATTTATGTGGGCACCTTGAGCAAGCTGTTGATCCCCGGCCTACGCCTGGGGTTCCTGGTGGCGCCAGAGGGCTTGGTGGATGTCCTGCAACGGGTGCGCAACGGCAGCGGGCATCGGGTGCCTAAGTCATTGCAGGCGACGGCCGCCGACTTCATTGGCAACGGCCACCTGGGCAGTCATATTCGCCGCGCCAAGGCACTCTATAGCGAGCGCCGCGCCGCCTTGCTCGCAGCCCTCGACAGCCACGCCGATGGCCTGCTTTCAGTGGCGACGGCGGCCACCGGCTTGCACCTGCTGGCGTACTTGCCTGAAGGCTGTGACGACCAGGCGCTGACCCTGGCCGCACGCCGCCGACAGATCGGCGCGGGGTCCTTGTCGAGCCTGTGGGTGACGCGCCCGAGCGCGGCGCGCCATGGACTCCTGCTGGGTTTTGGCAACACCGCGGCAGACGCCATGCCGGCAGCGGTGCGCAGCCTGTGCCAACTGATTGAGGCCCAGCTCGCCGGGCGGTCCCTCGATTAAGCGCCCGCCCGGGGGGTTTTAGATACGGCTGGGTGAGACGATGATCTTGACGTTGTGCTCCTTGTTGTTGACCAGCTCCTCGAAACCCTGGCCGACGATCTGCTCCAACTGGATGCGCCCAGTCACCAGCGGCGTGATGTCCAGGCGGCCGTCGGCGATAAAGGCGATCACGTCGGCGAACTCGCCGTTGTAGGCCAGCGCGCCAAGCACCTGCTTCTCGGTGGCTACCAGCTCGAAAAAGTTGAATTCGCTGGGCTCCTCGAAGATGCCCACCAACACGCACTTGCCAGCCTTGCGGATCAGGTCGATGGCCAGCTTGGCCGTGTGCTTGTTGCCGATGCATTCGAAACTGACATCGGCCCCCAGGCCCCCGGTCAGGCGCCGGACCTCGGCCAGGGCATCACACTCCTGGGGATCGAGCACATGACTGGCGCCCACCTCCAGCGCCTTGGCCTTGCGCGCTCCGGACATTTCCAGGGCGATCACCTGTGCCGCTCCGGCGGCCTTGGCACACATGATGGTGCACAGGCCGATGGTCCCGGCACCGACCACCACCACGTTCTGCCCCAGCAGGCTGCCGGCCTTTTTCACCGCGTGCATGCCCACGGCCAAGGGCTCGATAAGCGCCCCGGCTTCGGCGGGAAAGTTGGCCGGCAGCTTGTACAGCAGGTTGGCCGGCACGTTGACCAGTTCGGCAAAGGCACCGTTGTTCATCAGGCCGGTGAAAGCCAGGTTCTCGCAGATGTTGTACATCCCGTGGGTGCAGTAGTAACAGGTGCCGCAATGCTGGCAGGCATCGGCGGCCACCGGTTCGCCAACACTGAAGCCCTCGACCCCGGCGCCGATTTCGACGATCTCGCCACAGAACTCGTGACCGAGGATGCACTGGCCCTTGATCCCGGTCAGCGGATGCGGCGCGTCCACCGGGATGAACACCGGCCCGGCCACATACTCGTGCAGGTCGGAACCACAGATGCCGCACCACTCGACGCGGATCTGCACCCAACCGGCGGGAGGCGCCACGGGCAACGGTACGTCTTCGACCCGGATATCGTGGCGGCCATGCCAGACGGCGGCGCGCATGCTGCGGGGCGGGTTATTGATCAGGCTCATGGTGAAATCTCCTTGAAAACAAAGGCTGCCGGTGACCGTCGCGGGTCACCGGGAGCGCGTTCAGTGGCTCTGCACGAAGTCCAGGAGCAAGCAGTTGACCTGCTCCGCCGCTTCCATCTGCACCATGTGCGCCTGGCCCGGCAGGATCTCGATCTGGGCTGCCAGGCCTTGGCTATGGGCCGCCGGAATGATCGCGTCGTCGCTGCCCCAGATCACCAACACCGGGTGCCGGGCGTCCTGCACCACGGCACGCAGGTCGACCTGTTGCCGACCCGCGTGAAACAGCGTGGCCGCCAGTTGCCGCAGCGCATCGTCGACCCCTTCCAGGCGCTTGTACTTGAGCATGTCTTCGAGCATCTGCCGGTTGACCAGCTCGGCGTTGGAGAACAGTTGCACCAGCGGCGCCTTGAGGGCATTGCGGTTGCCTGCTTCGATGAAGCCTTGCAGGTAGTCGCCGTTGATTTGCGGGCCCAGGCCGGCGCTGCCGATCAGGCTCAGCGAGCGCACCCGCTGGGGCGCCAGGCGCGCCGCATTCAAGGACACCGCGCCGCCCATGGAATGGCCCACCAAGTGCACCTGGGCGATATCCAGGTGATCGAGCAAGGCCAGCAGCACGCCGCTCAACTCATCCAGGTCGCCGCGTTGCAGTTGCTTGCTCGACTCGCCATGGCCGGGCAGATCCAGGGCGATCACCCGGCGTTCGGCCGCCAGGGCCTGGTGGTTGAACAGCCAGTTGTTCAGGTCGCCACCAAAGCCGTGCACCAGCACCAATGGGATACCGCCTGTGCCGCGCTCGAAGTAGCGGATCACCCGGCCATCGAGCTCGACCTTCTGCGGTTTCGGTCCCAGGTCTTCCTCGGCGCCGGCACCCGGCACGAACGCCGCCTGGAACTGCTCGACCACGGCATCGATCTCGGCCTCGCTGGCGTCGCCCTCGACCACAATCCCGAGCAAGGCACCGACGGCCAGGGTTTCGTCCTGGCGGGCGACCTGGCGTCGCAGCACCCCGGAAAACGGCGCCTCGACGCTGCTGGAGATCTTGTCGGTCTCCACGTCCAGCACTTCGTCGCCCTTGTTGATGGCTTGCCCCGGCTCCTTGAGCCAGGCATCCACCCGGCCTTCGGTCATCGACAGGCCCCACTTGGGCATGGTCAGGGTATGGATCTGGCTCATGAACGCTTGCTCCACTCAATCAGCTTGAGCACGGCGTTCTCGATCTTCGCCGCGTCAGGGATGTAGAGGTCTTCCAGGGCATCGGAAAACGGCACCGGGGTGTGCGGCGCGGTGACCATTTCAATCGGCGCCTTGAGTGCGCCGAAGGCCTTTTGCGCCACCAGCGCCGAGATGTCGGTGGCCATCGAGCAGCGCGGGTTGGCTTCGTCGATCACCACCAGGCGCCCGGTCTTCTCGACGCTTTCGAGGATGCTGTCTTCGTCCAGCGGGCTGGTGGTGCGCAGGTCGATCACCTCGCAGTCGATACCGCGCCCGGCCAGGCTGCGGGCCGCGTCCATCGCGGTGTTGACGGTGCGCCCGTAGGACACCAGGGTCACGTCCTTGCCATCGCGCAGGAAGTTGGCCTCGCCAAACGGGATCGTGTAGAGCTCTTCCGGCACGTCGCCCTGCATGCTGTAGAGCAATTTGTGCTCGCAGAAAATCACCGGGTCGTTGTCGCGAATGGCCTGGATCAGCAAGCCCTTGGCGTCGTAGGGGGACGAGGGGCAGACCACTTTCAGGCCCGGGATGTGGGTCCACAGGGAGGTGAGCATTTGCGAGTGCTGGGCAGCGGCGCGCAGCCCGGCGCCGACCATGGTGCGAATCACCAGCGGCGTGGCGGCCTTGCCGCCGAACATGTAGCGAAATTTGGCGGCCTGGTTGAGGATCTGATCGAGGCAGCAACCGGCGAAGTCGACGAACATCAACTCACACACCGGACGCACGCCACAGGTCGCCGCCCCCACCGCCGCGCCGACATACCCCAGTTCCGACAACGGGGTGTCGAGCACCCGCCCGGGAAACTGGTGATAGAGGCCCTTGGTCACGCCCAGTACGCCGCCCCAGGCATCGTTTTCGCCAGGGGCACCGGCACCGCCGGCCACGTCCTCACCCATGATGAACACGCTGGGATCGCGGCGCATTTCCTGGGCCAGGGCTTCGTTGATTGCCTGCTGATAACTGATTTTTCTCGCCATGATGAAAGTCTCGATTCTTGTTATAGGGGGGCGTTCAGGGATAGGAGACGTAGACGTCGGTCAGCAGGTCGGCCGCGCTCGGCTTGGGGTCGGACTTGGCCTTGCGCACGGCGTTCTCGATCAACGACTCGACCTCCTGGTCGATGCGGTCCAGTTGGCTGGCCTCAAGCAAGCCGGCGCGGGTGGTGCGCTCGCGAAACTGCATCAGGCAGTCGTTGTGCTCACGGAAATGCTTGACCTCGTCCGGCGCCCGATAGGTCTGGGCATCACCTTCGAAGTGTCCGTAGTAGCGGGTCAGCTTGACCTCGATCAGCGACGGCCCCTCCCCGGCCCGGGCCCGCTCCACGGCGGCGCCGGCGGCTTCGTGGACGGCAAAGAAGTCGAACCCATCCACCGTGACCCCGGGCATGCCGAAACCGGCGGCGCGGTCGGCGATATGGTCGCAGGCCACCGACCAGTTGGAGGCAGTGGCCTCGGCGTAGCCGTTGTTCTCGGCAATGAACAGGCACGGCAGGTTCCACACCGAGGCCATGTTCATCGCTTCGAACACCGCCCCTTCGTTGGAGCCGCCGTCGCCGAAGAACACCACCGCAACGCTGTCGGTGCCCTTGAGCCGGGCGGCCAGCGCCGCGCCGACCACCAGCGGTGCACCGGCCCCGACGATGCCGTTGGCGCCGAGCATGCCCTTCTCGAAGTCGGCGATGTGCATGGAGCCGCCCTTGCCCTGGCAGACCCCGGTTTTCTTGCCGTAGATCTCGGCCATCATCCCGTACACATCAACGCCCTTGGCGATGCAGTGACCGTGGCCACGGTGGTTGGAGGCAATGCAATCGTCATCGCCCAGGTGGGCCATGACCCCGGCGGCCGACGCTTCCTCGCCGGCGTACAGGTGGACAAAACCGGGAATCTCGCCGGTGGCGAATTCCACGTGCAGGCGCTCTTCGAAGGCGCGGATGGTGCGCATCACCTGGTAGGCATGCAGCAATTTTTCAGCAGTCAGCGGTGTCGACATTTTTATTCTCCAGGAGTGTCTTGGGACTGAAGGTTCACGGGGTGTTGCGGGTGTTCGCGACCGATGGCCAACAGGCGCTCTTGCGCGACATAGGCCAGGGCCGCATGCACATCGATGCTCAGCGGGCCGTCGGCATCGAGGGTGACGGTGGGTCGGTCGTGGACGTTGAATTCGATCTCGCGCTCGCCGTCCAGGGCCAGGGTCCCGCTGGCGAGCGCCAGGCCATGGGCGACGCCGGGTTCCAGGCTGCCGGCCGCCAGCACGCCGCAGCCTTGCAGCAGCCCGGGCGCCAGCGGCACCAGCAGGGCCTCCGGGGATTGGCCATCGAGGCGCATCCAGGCCCCGCCCGGCGCCTGCCGCGACACCGGCAACCAGAGCCCGCAGAGGGCCGACAGGCCGATCGATTGCGGCTCGGCAAAAGTCACGAAGACTTGTGCCAGGTCCGCGGCTCGGCTAATGGCCCGGGCGCCGACGAAGGGCAACGAGGACACCGCGACATCCACCAGGGCGATCTCGCACAGGCCCCGGTTCGGCTCCCGCACCACCAGCCGCTTGTTGCGACGCAGGGCGATGGCCGGGGGAATCCGTCCGCTGGCGTACAAGCCACCGGCCAGGCCGGCACTGGTGGCTTCGCGCAGTTCCGGGAAAGCGTTGTTGGTGCCGGTGGACAGGGTCAGCATGGGGATGTCGCCGATCTCGCCGGCCACCGCCTTGTGGGTGCCGTCGCCACCGAGCACGGCGATCAGGCTGACGCCGCGCTCGGCCATCAGGCGCGCGGCCTGGCGGGTGTCGGCGACGCTCTGGCGCAAGGTGATGTCGAGAAACTCCAGCGCCGGCCAGTGGCTCTCGCGGGCCTGGCGGCTGTGGCTGTTTTTCTGGACGGCGGCGGCGATACCGGTCATGTCGGTGGGCAGCAGCACCCGCTCGATGCCGGTGGCCCCAAAGGCGGCGAGCAGGCGCTGGATCACCGAGACCTTGTCGGTGCTGGAAAACAGCCCGGCATTGGCGGTCAGGCGGCGCACGTCACGCCCGGACGCCGGGTTGGCGATGATTCCCACGGTCAACGGCGGGCGGCTCATGGCGCGCTCCGGGACAGCTCAGGCACAAAGCCGCAATGGCAGGACATAAGGCACCTCGAATTATTGTTGTCAGGCTTGCCAGGGCTAGAGCAAGCCTGGTGCCAGTTTTCCAATAACCGCCGGAGAAGCCCGTTGCAGAGGCTTTTCATCCGCCTGATCGCAACGCCGGGCCAGGCCCGGTTGAGACGTCGGATGTCAGGTTGCACGGGGTGGCACCGAGACCGTGAGACGTCGCGTCTCACGCGCAGCCGTGCTCCCCCTGGCGCTTGTCTGCAGGCATTGATCGGCGCTTAATGGCCGCACAACGACAAGAAGCTGGAACCGGAGGCCTGAATGCTTTCCGTACACTCGAAGGCGCACGTGGATTGCGTCAGCCGGGTCTTGAAGAACGCTGCCCATTTGCCGCAGTTGCCTGTTCCCGACCTGATCCTCGACTCCTGGCGCCGCTCCATGGAGCAACACCATCTGGACCCCGGCTCGCTGCAGGGGCCACGGATCCTTTCGCACAACGTGCTGCAGGAATGCCGTGAGCGCTCGGAGCTGTTCTTGCGCATCGCCAGCGAAGAAGTCGCCCGCCTCCACGGCCGCGTGCGGGATGCCGACTACTGCGTGCTGCTCACCGATGCCCAGGGCCAGACCATCGACTACCGGGTCGAAAGCACGATCCGCAACGATTGCCAGAAAGCCGGCCTGTACCTGGGTACCTGCTGGTCGGAGGGCGAAGAAGGCACCTGCGGCGTGGCCGCGGTACTCACCGCCCGCACCCCGGTGACGGTGCACAAGCGCGACCACTTTCGGGCGGCCTTTATCGGCCTCACCTGCTCCGCGGCACCGGTGTTCGACCCTCAGGGTGAGTTGCTCGGGGTACTTGATGTATCGGCCGTGCGCTCGCCGGACGAGCGTCGTTCCCAGCACCTGATCCGGCAGATGGTGGTGCAGAGCGCGCGGGAAATCGAACAAGCGTTTTTCATGAACAGCGTCCAGGGCTACTGGGTGCTGCGCGCGCACCGCAGCCCGGGGTACGTCGACAGCCAGCCCGATTACCTGCTGGCCTGGGACGACGACGGTCGCCTGCAAGCGCTCAACCCGGCGGCGCGCCAATGGCTGCTGCACGGCTTTGGCCGGCTGCCGGAACACATCGGCCAAGTGTTCGATCAAGCACAGCTGCAGGCCGCCCGCGACGAATCGCTGTGCCTGTTGCACCACCAGGCGGGCACCCAGGCCTTGCACGGACGCCTGAGCGCGCCCCGCCGCAGCAACCGCAGCCGCCAGCGCCTGGTGTTGAGCCCGGCCGAACTGGACCCACGCCTGGCCGAGAGCCTGCGCCTGGCGGTACGGGTCAAGGACCGCAACCTGCCGGTGCTGATCCAGGGTGAGACCGGCTCGGGCAAGGAAGTCTTCGCCCGCCAATTGCACCAGGCCAGCCAACGCCGGGAGCAACCCTTCGTCGCGATCAACTGTGCGGCCATCCCGGAAAGCCTGATTGAGAGCGAGTTGTTCGGCTACGTCGCCGGGGCCTTTACCGGGGCCTCGCACAAGGGCATGCCCGGCCTGCTGCAACAGGCCGACGGCGGCACGCTGTTCCTCGACGAGATCGGCGACATGCCCCTGGCACTGCAGACCCGCCTGCTGCGGGTGCTGGCGGAAGGCGAAGTGGCCCCCCTGGGCGCTTCACGGCGCAAGGCGGTGGACCTGCAGGTGATCTGCGCCAGTCACCGTGACCTGGAAAGCCTGGTGGCCGCCGGCGAGTTCCGCGAGGACCTGTACTTTCGCCTGGGGGGCGCGCGTTTCCAGTTGCCCCCGCTGCGCGAACGCAGTGACCGCCTGGCCTTGATCAACCGGATCCTCGCTGAAGAGTCGAGCCACTGCGCTACTACCCTGCAACTGGGCAGCGCCGCCCTGGAGTGCCTGCTCGGCTATCGCTGGCCAGGCAATGTCCGGCAGTTGCGCCACGTGCTGCGCTACGCCTGCGCGGTGTGCGAAGGGCCGCTGATCCAGCCCGGCCACCTGCCCGAACCCCTGCACAGCCAGGGCCTGCTCGGCCCGGTGCTCGAGGATGCCCGGGAGCTCGAGCCCAGCCCGCAACGCCAGGCCCTGATCGACGCCCTGATCCGTCACCGCTGGAAACCCACAGCCACCGCCAAGGCCCTCGGCATCTCCCGGGCAACCCTGTACCGCCGGGTGCACCAGCATGGCATCGAGATGCCGGGGAGAAGCCCAGCCTGAATCCCGCATACAGCGTTCAAACCTGTGGGAGCGAGCTTGCTCGCGATGGCGGTGTGTCAGGCGACATTGATGTTGAATCTACTGGCCCCATCGCGAGCAAGCTCGCTCCTACAGGGGGGGTGGCGGCTTGCAGATTTTGCATGCCCCAGACACCTGGTCATATCTGGAAACATCCGGTCAATTGCCAATACCCCCCACCTCTGTTTGCATCCGCGCTCAATTCTGTCAGTCGGGTCAAGGAGACAATCGATGAAAACCCTGGTGGTCGGTGCTAGCAAAGGATTGGGCAGAGCCTTGATCGAGGGCCTGGGGGAGCCCGGGGACACGCTGATCGGGGTTTCCCGCAGCCGCCCGGAAAACCTGCTGCCCCTCGCTGGAGTGCAGGTGCGCTGGCTGGAAGCCAACCTCGGCGAACCGGCCGAGGCAGCCCGGGTCATCGAGCAGGCGGTGGCTGCCGACGGCCTCGACACCCTGGTCTACAACCTGGGCATCTGGGAAGAGCGCGCGTTTGATCCGGCCTACAGCTTCCTTGCCGATGACGACCAGCAACTGCAAGCCATCGTCAGTTGCAACATCACCGCGCCTATCCTGCTGATCAAACGCCTGCTGCCGCTGCTGCTGAAAAGCCCAACCCCACGGATCATCCTCACCGGCTCGACCTCCGGCCTGGCACAAAGTGGTCGTCCGGAAGTAGCCTTCGGCGCCTCCAAGTTTGCCCTGCACGGGATCGCCGATGCACTGCGCGAAGGCTACCGTCAGCAACGCCTGGCGGTCACCTGCCTGAACCTGGGCTACTTGAACACCGACGACCCGCTCAGCACGCCCCGCGAGTTGGCCGAGCAGCGTGGCGAAGGCCAGTTGATTCCGGTCCACGACGTGGTGCAGGTAGTGCGCATGGTGCTGAGCCTGTCCGCAGCCAGCTACGTCAAAGACATTACCCTGCCGGCCCTGCTGGATGAGCGCTTCTGAAATGATCAGGATCAGTACCCCGCAGGACACCGACGCGGTCCTGGATATCTGGCTGTCAGCTTCTATCCAGGCCCACGATTTTATCGACGCCTCGTTCTGGTTATCCCAGGTCGACGCCATGCGCACGCTGTACCTGCCAGCCTCAGAGGTCTACGTGTTCGAGCGTTACGGTGGGGTAGTCGGCTTCCATGCGCTGCACGGTGACAATTTGGCCGCCCTGTTTGTGGCGCCGGCATTGCAAGGCCAGGGCATTGGCAGCCAGTTGCTCGCCCATGCGAAAAACCAGAGAGCCGTGCTGAACCTGTCGGTTTACCAGGAGAACCAGGCGAGTTGTCGGTTCTATCTGGCCCAGGGCTTCGTCGTGGTCAGCGAGCAGACGGACGCACACACCGGCCACCGCGAATACAGCATGCGTAGCGGCGGCCAATAACCGCCAGGCAGGCTCAGCGCTCCGACATCACCACCATCACTTCGGCATCCGCCCCGTCGTCGCTTTGCGCCAGGTAGATATGACCAATGGCGCTATTGAAATAGGCAGTTTCGCGGCAGCCGATGCTGATGGACTCGCCGGTTTCGAACTGGATGCGCACCCGCCCGCTGAGCACCAGGGCGAACTCTTGCCCGGGGTGGCGGATGTAGTCGTCGAACTGGGTCAGTTCCCGGGCAAAGATCCGCGCGTACATCGGCGTCATGCTGCGCCCGGGGAAATCGCCGGCCATCGGGTGGTAGTCGTAGTTGCCGGTGCTGTAGCCCGCGGCACTGTCGATGGCCGTGCTGACCACTGTCGGTTGCACCAGGTCCGTACGGTCCTTGGCCGGGCTGAACAACTGGGCAATGTCGACGCTCAGGGCACGCGCCGCCGCCGCAAGTTTTTCGTAGCTCACCGAGACTTGGGCCAACTCCATTTTCGACAGGGTCGACAAGGCCACGCCTGAACGTTCGGACAATTGCTTGAGGGTCAACTTCTGGAGTTTGCGGATCGCCCGCAGGCGTGCGCCAACCTGGGCTCGGTCAATCAGCGGATGGGCCTGGGTATTGGAGGCGAGCGGTGGGCGGCTGGAACTCATGCAGTCTCTCTGTCATACCAATTTTCAGGCCCTGGGGAGCCGGGCCGGATGCGTGGCGCGATATTACCTCAAGGCAATGGCTTGACTGGCAAATTCTCATATCTTACATTTCTCTTATGTGAGAATTTATCCAGCCGGTGCGGGCGTCGTCATTTCTCCCCCCACCCACCACGGAGGTCCTTGGGCATGCACGACAGCGATTGTTTCGATTTCGTCATCATCGGCGGCGGTATTGCAGGGGCCTCCCTGGCCTATCGCCTGGCGGGACAGGCCAGTGTGCTGGTCCTGGAACGCGAGTCGCAGCCCGGCTATCACGCCACCGGCCGCTCCGCCGCAATGTTCATGGAAGCCTACGGCACCCCGCAGATCCAGGCGCTGACCCGTGCCAGCCGGGCGTTCTACGAACAACCACCAGCAGGGTTTACGGAACATCCGTTGCTGGAACCCCGGGGCTGCCTGTACATCGCCAGCCCGCAACAACAGCCCCTGCTCGAACAAACCTATGCCAGCCTGCGCAGCTGCGCGGCCAATGTGTCCTTGATCGACGCCGAGCAAGCCCTGGCCCTGGTGCCGTGCCTGCGGGCCGAGGCAATCGGCGGGGCGATCCTCGAAACCGATGCCCGAGACCTCGATGTGCACGCCCTGCACCAGGGTTTTCTGCGGGCCATGCGCCGCGCCGGCGGTGAACTGATGTGTGATGCCGAACTGTGTGCAGCCAATCGAGAAGGCGATGCCTGGGCCCTGACCCTGGCCGACGGCCGTCAAGTGCGTGGGCGAACCCTGGTCAACGCGGCCGGCGCCTGGGCTGACCAGGTGGCGCAGCAGTGCGGTGTGGCCCCGATTGGCCTGCAGCCGTGCCGGCGCAGCGCCTTTACCTTCGACGGCCCCACAGACACCGACTTCTCCCGCTGGCCCGCGGTGATCGGCATCGACGAGAGTTTCTACTTCAAGCCCGATGCCGGCCAGTTGCTGGGCTCGCCGGCCAACGCCGACCCCGTACACGCCCAGGACGTGATGCCCGAAGAGCTGGACATCGCCACCGGGATCTATCACATCGAAGCCGCCACCTCTTTGCAGATTCGTCGCCCGCGCCACAGCTGGGCCGGCTTGCGCTCCTTCGTGGCCGACGGCGACCTGGTGGTCGGCTGGGACGATCAATGCGCAGGCTTCTTCTGGCTGGCGGCCCAGGGCGGCTATGGCATCCAGTCCGCGGCAGCGGTCTCGCAACTGGCCTGCGCCCTGCTGCTGGATCAACCCTTGCCCGACCACCTGCACCAGCAAGGCGTCGATCCCCTGCGCCTGGCGCCGGCGCGCTTGCGTTAATCACTCACCCAACAACCGAGGTTCCGTGCCATGTCCAACATTCTCCAGCGCTACCCCAGCACCCTGCCCTACCCCTTCTCCAAGGCGATCCGGGTTGGCGATTTACTGTTCCTTTCCGGGCAGATCCCGATGACCGCCGAAGGTCAAGTGGTGCGCGGCGATATCGCCACGCAAACCGCCGCCGTGATGACCCGCATCGGCGAAACCCTGGCCGAATGCGGCGTGGGCTTCGACCAGGTGGTCAAGGCCACGGTCTGGCTGTCGGACATGCAGCATTTCGCCGGTTTCAACCAGGAGTACCAGCGTCACTTCAGCAACGGCTTCCCGGTGCGCTCCACCGTCAGCGCCGGCCTGGCGCTCGGCGTCGACGTGGAAATCGAAGTCCAGGCCTGGGTCGGCGCAACCGCCTGAACCACCCCGGCCAAGCAGCAGTGCAATACCCCGTAGAGGCTCAACGAAGCCCATAACAACAATAGATCGAGGGAATTGGTCATGAAAGAAAGTCTGAAAATCGCCGGTGCATTTGTCGGTGTCATCGTCGGCGCGGGGTTTGCCTCGGGCCGGGAGCTGTTGTTGATGTTCGTCGACTTCGGCGTCTGGGGCCTGCTCGGCGCGGTGGTCAGCGCCGCGCTGTTCACCTTCCTCGGCATGGCGCTGGCCGGCATGGGCAGTCGTTTGCAGGCGACCTCCCACAAAGACGTGGTGTACGCCTTGTGCGGCCGCTACCTGGGGACCTTTGTCGACCTGATGATCACCTTCTTCATGTTCGCCGTGACCGTGGTCATGCTGGCAGGCGGGGGGGCGTTGCTGGAGCAGCAGTTCGGCATTCCGGCGGTGCTCGGCAGTGTTCTGGTGACCCTGATCGTGGTCGCGGTGGTGTGCCTGGACGTGCACAAGGTGATCGGCATGATCGGTGCTGCGACGCCCTTTCTGATTCTCACCGCAGTGGCAGTGGCACTGTATGGCGTGGCCAGCCGCGACCTGGAATTCGCCCAGCTCGATCAGTTGGCCAGCCAGCAACAGGCCGGTGCCAGCCATTGGTTGCTGGGGGCATTGCTCTATGTGTCGTACAACATTGTGGCGGGGGTGCCGATCCTGGCGATCATGGGCGGCGCGGCGAAAACCGAAAAGCAGGCGGTCTGGGGCGGCATCCTTGGTGGTGCGGCGCTGGGTCTGCTAATGCTGGTGATGAGCCTGGGCCTGCTGTCGCGCCTGGACAGCGTGGCGGACCTGCCGATGCCGATGCTGTCGATCGCCACCGAGATCTCCCCGGCACTCGGGCTGCTGATGGCGTTGATCATTTTTTGCATGATCCTCAACACCGCCGTCGGCACGCTCTACTCCTTCTCGGCCCGCCTGCTGCCTGCCGGCACTCGCAAGTTCCGCATCGGCTCGGCCGCGGCCGGCGCCCTGGCCTTCGTGGGCAGCCTGGTGGGTTTCATCAGCCTGGTGGGCCAGGTGTACCCGCTGTTCGGCTACCTGGGCTTCCTGCTGATCGCCGCCGTCCTGATCGGCTGGCTACGCCGAGACCGCCTCGCAGCGGCCGCGGTGTAAGGCCTTTTGTAGGAGCGGGTGCCCGCTTGCGGCCTGCTCGCGATGGCCTGGAGAACACCGCGTGCACCCTGAATGCACGCGATATCGTTAACGACCATCGCCGGCAAGCCGGCTCCCACAGGGTTTGCGGCGTATCCGAGGTTGGTGTTGGCCTGGGATGGCCTGGAGAACACCGCGTGCACCCTGAATGCATGCGATATCGTTAACGACCATCGCCGGCAGGCTCCCACAACGCGGCCCTAGCGCTTGACCTTCACCCAGGCCATCAACAGGGCCGACGACAGCACCCCGGCCGTCATGAAGATGTAGGCCGCGCCGGGGTTGCCGGTCAGGCCGATCAGGTAGCCGACGATCCATGAGCCGATAAAGGCCCCCAGGGCGCCGCACGCATTGATCAGGCCGATGGCCCCGCCGAACACGTTGGCCGGCAGGATCTCCGGGATCAGCGCGAAGAACGGACCGTACGGGGCATACAGCGCGGCACCGGCAAGGGTCAGCAAGGCAAACGACCACCAGAAATGACTGGAGCCCAGCAGGTAGGAGCAGAAGAAAGCCAGTGCCCCCAGGGCCAGCAGCGGCCAGACGAAATGCTTGCGCTGCTGGGATTTATCCGAGGCCCAGGACACCGCCAGCATGGTGCCGACCGCCGCGACATAGGGCACCGCACTCAACCAGCCAACCGTGACGATGTCCGCCGCAGCCGCCTGCTTGATGATGGTCGGCAGCCACATGATGAAGCCATAGACCCCGATGCTCCACAGCGCATGGACGCAGCACAGCTGAATCACGACCGGGCTGGTGAACGCCTGGCGGTAGTTGCGCACCACTGGCATGCCTTTCTGTTCTTCGGCCAGGGTCGCGGCCAACTGGTCTTTTTCCTGACGGCTCAGCCAGTCGACCTGCTCGGGCTTGTCCCGCGCCAGGCGCCACCAGACAAACGCCCACAGCACGGCAGGCGCGCCTTCGATGACGAACATTTCGCGCCAGCCCCAGGCGTGGATCAGGTAGCCCGAGACCACCGACATCCACAGCACCGTCACCGGATTGCCCAGCACCAGGAAGGTATTGGCCCGCGAGCGTTCCTTGCGGGTGAACCAGTTGCTGATGAAAATCAGCATCGCCGGCATCACCGCCGCTTCGACGATGCCCAGCGAAACCCGGATGATCATCAGCATCGGTATATTGGTCACCAGCCCCGTGGCCATGGCGCAGAAGCCCCACAGGATCAGGCTCCAGAACACCAACTTGCGTACGCTGTATTTCTGCGCGTAGATCGCCCCCGGCACTTGGAAGAAAAAGTAGCCGAGAAAGAACAAGGCACCGATCAACGACGAGGTGCTCTTGGTGATACCCAGGTCCTGCTCGATCCCGGCTGCACTGGCAAAGCCATAATTGGCGCGGTCCAGGTAGGCCAGGCTATAGGTGATGAATATCAGAGGAATCAGGTACCACCAGCGTTTGCTGGCAAAGCCCTGGACCTTGGTCTGCTGAACGCTGTTATCGGTCAGCGGCAGTAACGACTCTTTGAGTGCACTCATGGGTGTCCCCTGTTGTTGTTTTTATAACGACGGGTGTTCGGTTCAGACCACGCTGGTCAAGCCACCATCGACGAACAGCGTCTGGCCATTGATGAAGTCAGAAGCCGGTGAAGCAAGGAAAACCGCCGCGCCACACAACTCCTCGACCCGCCCCCAACGTCCGGCCGGCGTGCGTTTGCACAGCCACTGGGAGAACTCCTGGTTGTCCACCAGCGCGCGGTTCATCTCGGTGGCGAAGTAACCAGGGGCCAGGCCATTGGCCTGGATGCCGTGGCGCGCCCACTCGGCGCACATGCCCTTGGTGAGCATTTTCACCGCGCCCTTGGAGGCGGCGTAGGGCGCAATGGTCGGCCGCGCCAGCTCGCTCTGCACCGAGCAGATGTTGATGATCTTGCCGCGACCGCGGGCAATCATGTGCCGGGCGACGGCCTGGGAGACATGGAATACCCCGTCCAGGTTGACCCGCATCAGCTCGTGCCAGTCGTTGGGGTCGAAATCCTCCAGCGGTGCACGGCGCTGGATCCCGGCGTTGTTGACCAGGATATCGATGGCCCCGCTGTTCGCTTCGAGGTGGTTGATCGCCTCCAGGAGCTGGACCCGATCGGTGACGTCGAACACGGCAAATTCGGCCTCGATTCCTTCCTCCCGCAGTTGGCTGGCAACCAAGCGTGCCTTGTCAGCATTGCGATCATTGATCACCACCCTGGCGCCCGCAGCACCCAGCCCCCGGGCCAATTCCAGGCCAATGCCCTTGCCTGAACCGGTGATCAGTGCCCTGCGCCCGTCCAGTCGAAAGCTGTCATTGGTAAATCCCATACTGTTCTCCGTCAATGGCCCTTTGTTGTTGAACGGCCTTGGCAGCAGTTCACCGCAGCCCACCCACAGCGTCCAATGGTGATTGCTGATCTGGTGATCAAATTCTATGATCAACCTCATTGGCGCCCGCCTTCCCGGAGTCCCTGCATGGAAATCAAGCTGCTGCGCTCATTCGTGACCCTGGCCCAGGAGCTGCATTTCGGCCGCGCCGCACAACGGCTGTCCATCGTGCAGCCAGCCTTGAGCATGCAGATCAAGTTGCTCGAGGATGAACTCGGGGTGCGCCTGTTCGAGCGCAATCGCCACTCGGTGGCGCTGACCGAGGTCGGCGCGATGTTCCTCCCGGAAGCGCTGGCGACCCTGCATCAGGCGGCTCACGCCGTGGATGTGGCGAAGGCGTCGGGGCGCGGGGAAATCGGCCGGGTGCGCCTAGGTTTCGTCTCCTCGGTACTGCCGCAGCTGTTGCCCACCCTGGTGCGCTCGCTGCATGAGCAATTCCCGCGGATCGAACTGGAACTCAAGGACATGTCAGGACCTGAGCAAGCCACGGCCCTGAAAAGCGGCCAGCTGGACTTTGGCCTGATGCGCTTGCCGGCGGTGATTCCCGGCATCCAGACCCTCGAAGTGCTGCGCGAGACCGTGATGCTGGCCTTCCCCAGCGACCATCCCCTGGCCACACGCGCCAGCCTGGCGCCGGCATCTCTTGCCGGGGTGCCGGTGTACATCCTCGCCAGACGCTACGCCCCCGGCTTTTACGATGGCCTGATGCAAGCGCTGGCCAGCCACGGCATCCAGCTGCAGATCAGTGCCGAACTGGGCGAGTTCACCACCATGCTGGCCCTGGTTTCCGCCGGACTCGGCGTCGGCCTGTTGCCCGCCAATGCCGGACGCGCACTGCCGGCGAATGTGCTGTCCCGTCCTCTGGAATTGGGCGACTACCGCGCCACCACTGGACTGGCCTGGGTCGACTTGAACAGCGCGGTAAAAAGCAACGTATTCGACCTGATAAACAAAGTGTTCAAAAACGTTACTTGAAAACATCCAATTTTAAATTTTGACGCCAATTAAAAGTCCAACTAACGAAAATCATCCGCAACTACAATCCGCATAATCGAACACCCTGAAAAATAATTAAAAACACAAAACCCAACAAATACGCATACTTCGACAACTTGGATCCATATATAACCAACCATTCGTCGCCAGTCGCTTCCGCGCCACAAATGACCACCAACAAAACAACTACATTCGTCATAAGAGCAATCCATAACGGACCTGCGGCGCGCTGCTGGAGTTCTTATGAAAACAATAAATATGCTTGCTGTTGCCTGCGCAGTTATCGCGGCAACTGCTGCGCCCAACTCCACTGCGGCCGTAAGTACCGAGCCAGTTTTTGCAGTGGGCTTGCTCGGGAGTTACAGCGAACTGGAGTTCAAAGGGCAAAGCAACGACATCGAGCGCATGCCCGAAGGCGGAGTGTTCCTCAACTACGGCAACAAGCTGACCGGCCATGCCGGCCTGGTGTTTCAGGCCGAAATCAGTGGCCAGTACTCGGAAAAACAGGGGCAGCGAGTCAAAGACCTGCAGGCCGACCTGGATCTGGGCTGGCGCCTGGCGCTGGATGCCAACAACTTTCTCGACCTGCTGGTTGGCGCTGGCTACAAATGGAATCGATTTGATCCGGGCTATAACAAATACGATATTGAACTGACCAATCGCAGCCCCTTCGCCAAAGTTGCGATTGGCTATAACCATCAGTTCGATACTGCTGTCCTGCGCCTTGAAGCCGGCGCGCGAAGATCCCTTCAGGGTGAAGCGCAACTGGATATCCAGGGCGTTTCCAATCAGACCCTGGACTTGCAGGACAGTACCGACCCCTATGTTGAATTAAGCCTGCTGTTCAACCAGCAAGGCAGCTTGCCGATTATCGCCAGCCTGTATTACAACCGCTTCAACTATGACCCTGAGGGTCAGTTTGACTTCACTCATTACGACAAGCAGATCAGGAATGAATACGGGGCAAAACTGGGCATCGTGTTTTAACTGCCGCTCACGACGTTCGCCTTACTTGACCAGGCGCTTCTCCTTGGACGGCCGATACCCAAAGTATGCGCTGTAGCACTTGCTGAAATGGCTCGGCGAGACAAACCCGCACGCTACCAGGACGTCCACCTGGGACAGTTCGGTGTGCTGCAGCAAGCGACGGGCTTCGGTAATGCGCAGTTCCAGGTAATAACGTTGCGGCGTGGTGCCCAATTGTTCCTTGAACAAGCGCTCGAGCTGGCGCCGCGAACGCCCGGCATAGACCGCCAGTTGCTCGAGTTCCAGCGGCTCTTCGAGGTTGGCATCCATGAGCTTCACCACTTCGCGCAAGGGCGCGCTGAGGCAGACGTTTTCCGTTGGCTTGATGCGTCGGTAGCGCGACTCCTCGAACGCCAGGATGTCCTCGACGCCCTCGACCAGGGCTTTGTCGTGCAGGCCCTTGATCCAGTCCAGCGCCATGTGGAAGGCCCCCGAAGGGCTGGACGCGGTGAGCCGGTCACGATCGATCACGTAGGGCTCACTGCTGACGTGGGTGGCCCGGGCGATTTCCGTGAGCGCGGGACGGTGTTCGGGGTGAATCGCGCAACGATAGCCGTCCAGCAAGCCCGCCCTGCCCAGGAACCAGGCACCATTCCACAGTCCGGCGAGGTGGGTGCCCCGCTCGGCTGCGGTCTTGAGCAAGCCGATAAACTCATCGCTGACCTTGAGTTCGGTGCGGTAACCGCCACAAATCACCAGCAGGTCGAGGTCGTTGAGCGCACCCGCATCAAGTCGCGCATCCGGGCGAATGACCAGCCCCAAGTCACTGATCACCTCAGACTCACCCAGGCCGAACGTGCGGGTGGTGAACAACCCAGGGCGCAGCAGGTTGGCGGTGATCAGGGTATCCAGCGCCTGGGTGAATGCCGGCAAGGAGAAATGCTCGAGCAGCACAAACCCGGTACGAACCGTTGCCGGCATGGCGTTGGGGGTTTCCTTCAGGTACCGAAGATTCTTGCCCTTCATGCCACCGCTGAATTGCCGTCGCTCCATCACGTTCGATCCACTCGAATAGCTGCACCAGGCAGGTGTCTGCTGCGTTGCGAAAAAGCCAATGGTAACTGTAGATGCGGGCAAAGCCCTAGTACTGTCACGGGGCGGTCTCGGCACTTGGTCGACCCGGACCTGGCCGGCGATGCAATCGACTACGCTCAAGGTACGGGGTGCCGGCTCCTCTTGCCTGGCCGCCAAACGTCGGAGATAAGCATGTTCAAGTCATTGAGCCCGATTGTCCTGCTCGCTGCCGCGATCTGTCTCAGCGGCGCGTCCTGCCACGACCAGAGCAGTACCGACCCCGCCACCCCACAGAACCCGGCCACCCTGGACGGGGGCAACAATCGATCCGGCTCGGCGATTGTGCCCCGCCAACAGATCCAGCCGCGCATGCACCGCATGTAGCCATTAACGGCAGCCAAGTGTTCAGCGCTGATCTTGCCCCGCGAGCGCCAGGTAGCTGTCGACGGCGTCGTCGATGGTTGCAAAGAACGCCGCTTCACCAAGCCGGTCGAACAGTCCGAAGCGCTTGAGCTTGTCCTTGACCGGGTCCTTCATCTCAGCCACGCACAATCTGATTCCTGCCGCATGCAGGGTGTCGTACAGTTCGGCCAGCATGTCGGCGGACGTCACGTCGACACTGGTCACTGGCTCCGCCGCAACCACCAGCCAGCGCACCGGCGTTGGCGAGGCTGTTACGGCTTGCAGCACGCGGTCGTTGAACAGCTCGCCATTGGCAAAAAACAACGGCGCATCCCAGCGAAACAGCACCAGCCCCGGGATCAGGCTCGCGTTGGGGTAACGCTGCAGGTCGTGGTAACCCTTGACCCCGGCAGCTTGCCCGAGCACCGCGGAATAAGGGCGCCAGGCATCCCACAGAAACTCGATGATGGCGATCACGATGGCCAGGCCGATGCCCTCGATCGCACCCAATACGGCGACACCGATGGTGCAGACGATCGACAACCAGAACTCCCAGCGCTGGATACGATAAATCCGGCGCAGGTCACTGACCTCGATCAGACCGATGGCGGAGGCAATTACCACGGCGGCCAGGGCACTGCTGGGCAGGTCCTGCAACAGGTTCGGCGCGACCATCAACAACCCAGCCACCGCCAGCGCACCGACCACCCCGGTGAGTTGGGTCTTGGCCCCGGCGGCTTCGGCTACCGGGGTGCGCGAAGAGCTGCTGCTGATGGGAAAACCCTGGAAAAACCCGGCGGCCAGATTGGCAAAACCCAACCCCGCCATTTCCTGGTTCGGGTCGACATAAGTGCGGGTCCGCGCCGCATAGACCCGTGACAACACGCTGGTGTCGGCGAACGACACCAGGGCCACGGCACAACCGCCGATCAGCACCGGGACAATATCGGCACGGGTGATCCACGGCAGCGCAAATGCCGGCAACCCTTGCGGCAGCGAGCCCAGCACCGCCACCCCGGCCCGCGCGCCAAGGTCCAGCACCCCCACGGCGATTGTCGCGCCGGCTACGGCGATGAGGATGCCTGGCACACGTTTGCTGCCCTTGAGCAGCAGGATCACTGCCAGGGTGGCAGCGCCCACGGCAAAGGTGGTCCAGTTGCTCCTGCCGTCCAGCACCCCGGTGGCGATCGACCACAGGTTACGCAGCGGGCCATCGGAGTCGATGGAAAACCCGAACAGCTTGGGCAACTGGCTGATCAGTACGGTCACGGCGATCCCGTTCATGTAGCCATAACGAATCGGTTTGGACAGCAGTTCGGTGATGAATCCCAGGCGCGCTATACCCGCCAGGATGCACACGGTTCCGGAGACGAGCGCCATCATTCCTGCCAGGGCGATGGCCCGTTGCGGATCGCCACCGGACAGGGGCAGGACCACGGCGAGGATCACCGCTGCCAGGGAAGAGTCCGGCCCCAGCACCAGGATCCGGCTGGGGCCGAACAAGGCATAGGCCAGCAGTGGAACGATGGTCGCGTAGAGCCCATAGATACCGGGGACGCCCGACGCCACCGCATAGGCAATGCCCACGGGAACCAGCATGGTGGTCAGCACCAGCCCGGCGACAATGTCGTGACGCAACCAGGCGAGCTGGTAATGCCGCAGCGTTTGCAGGCCGGGGAGCCAGCGGGCCCAGCCCGGCTGGCTGTCGCTGGACTGGCGATGGGCGATGCGCCCCGGTTCCGGGGCGGGAGGCAAGGGATCCGTCTGGCTCATGGGGTGGTGGCCTTCTACTGTAGAGCGAATGGAAAAATCAACGTGCAACAGGACTGGCTATCACCCAGATGCCCAGGTACGCAGCGCGGCGCTCAGCCGCCGAGGGCGATGATCGCGGCAATCAGCGCAGCGCCGGTGGTGGCTGTGGTCAGGGCGCCTTGCCAGGGTTTGCCACCGGCATACTTGGCCAGTACCCAACCGGCAATGAACAGCACCAGCAGCCCGATCAGGTTGGACAGACGTACCGCCAGCGCCGTCTGGTCGAGCAGCAGGAACGGCACCACGAGGGGAAATGTCGACAACACCACCAGCAGGAAAACCCCGGCGGCTCCCTTGAAGTCATCCCAGCCCAGGCGCGGCTGCACCGCCGTCGTCGCGTGCTGGAGCAAGCGTTGGCGCAACGCCTCCAGCTCCTCAGTACCGGCCGCGGCCACCAGGCGCCCAGGCAATGCCTGCGCGATCAACGCTCGCCCGGCAGCCGGGTCCACCCCGCCACGCAGGCTGTCGAGCAAGGAACGCTTGCGGCTGTGTTCGATCAGGCTACGCAGCAGATACATCACCGCATCGGCCAGGCCCCAGGCCAGGTTGCATCCCAACGCGGCGATCATCATCGTGCGCTCTTCCTCCTGGCCGCCGGTAGCGACGCTGATAGTGCCGGTGAAGGTCATTGCCATGAGCAGGCCGAAGATAACTTCGGTGACTCGTTCGACGGGGTCCAGGACCCGGGCGCACTTTGCGTGGTCGGTGTTGGCCATGCACTGATCCTCATCACTGTTAATTCGATCTGCTGCGCGTTGTGCAAAATACCTAGGCCAGAACATGGACAACGCCAGCCTCTGGGGCCCAATCCAGATTCAGTGTAGTGTGAAAAATTGTTCGCGCTGCCTGTCAAAGGCCTGGAGGTCGAGATGCCCACTGCCGAATCCGCCCTGCTGCAAAGCTGGCACCATAACGCCTCATCCTGGATCGAGGCGGTGCGCAGCGGCAGCATTGAAAGCCGTCGGCAGGTCACCGACCAGGCGATCCTGCTGGCGGTGCTGGGGCGCCAGCCCGAACGCGTGCTCGACCTCGGTTGCGGCGAGGGCTGGCTGTTGCGTGAGCTGAGCAAACGCGGGATCGAGGCGGTCGGCGTGGATGGCGCGCCAACCCTGGTGGAGGCCGCGCGGGCAGCAGGCTCGGCGCCCGTACACCTGGCCAGCTACGAGGCGCTGGTCGAGTCCCGGGTCGACATCGGGAACCAGTACCCGCTGATCTGCGCCAACTTCGCCCTGCTGCACCAGGACATCATCCCCCTGCTCGCCGCCCTGCACGCCCTGCTCGCTCCTGGCGGCGCCCTGCTGATCCAGACCCTGCACCCCTGGACAGCGGCGGCGGGCGAATATCAGGACGGCTGGCGCGAAGAAACCTTCGCCGGGTTCAAGGGCGACTGGCAACCGATGCCGTGGTACATGCGCACCTTGTCCAGTTGGCTCAACGCCCTGGACATGGCTGGTTTGCGCCTGAGCGCCCTGCAGGAACCGCAGCACCCACAGAGCCCGGTGCCGCAGTCACTGCTGTTGATTGCCCAGCGCCAGGACTAAAAGATCCGCGAGTACTCAGTAGCTTTTCCAATCTCGCTGCTACGCTGATTTCACCTGCCGGGGGCAATGTGGATCGAGGAGTGGTTGATGGCCGACTCAAGCAAAAAAATGAGCCTCACCGGGCTCACCACGCTGGTGACGGTGAACATGATGGGGTCGGGCATCATCCTGCTGCCGACGAGCATGGCCCAACTGGGGGCCGTCTCGTTGCTGTCCTGGATCGTCACGGCCATCGGCTCCATGGCCATCGCCTATTGTTTTTCCCAGTGCGGCATCTATTGCATGCGTTCCGGCGGGTTGTCCGCCTACACCGAGGAGGCTCACGCCAAATCGGGCTTCTTTCTCTGTTCGTACCTGTACTTTCTCTCGCTGGGCATCGCCAATGTGGCCGTCGCCATCTCTGCGGTGGGCTACATGACCGCGTTCGTGCCCTGGCTGGGCAGTGGCGCCATTCCTCTGTTCGTCGGTACAGTCGGCCTGCTCTGGTTGACCACCGTGGCCAACTTCGGTGGCCCGCGAATCACCGGCAAGATCGGGGCGCTGACCGTCTGGGGGGTAATTGTCCCAGTGGCCGGCTTGAGTATCATCGGCTGGTTCTGGTTCAAGCCCGAGGTGCTGATTGCCGCCTGGAACCCCAATGAGCTGCCGATCTCCGAAGCCATCAGCAAGGCCATTCCCCTGACCCTGTGGGCGTTTCTTGGCATGGAGTCGGCGGCCCAGGCCAGCGATGCGGTGGAGAACCCCAAGCGCAACGTACCTCTGGCCTGCCTGTTCGGCACCCTCGGTGCGGCCGTGGTCTATGTGCTGTCGACGACGGTGATCCAAGGCATGATCCCCAACGCTGAACTGGCCAACTCGACCGCGCCCTTCGCGCTCGTCTATGCCCATATGTTCAACCCCATGGTGGGTAACATCGTCATGGCGCTGGCCGTGATGGCGTGTGTCGGTTCACTGCTGGGCTGGCAGTTCACCCTGGCGCAAACCGCAAAGATGACCGCTGACCAAGGGATGTTCCCGAAATTCTTCAGCAAGGTCAGTGCGCAGGATGCCCCCATCATCGGCATGCTGGTGTGCGGCGTATTGCAGACCTTGATGGCGCTGTCGACCATTTCGCCCAATGCCAGCGCCCAGTTCGCCAAACTGGTGAGCCTGGCGGCGGTGACCAACCTGATTCCCTACGTGACAGCTGCCACCGGGCTGATGGTGATGATGTACAAAGCCCGGGTCAGCACGGCGATCTACACCCGCAACACCCTGCTGTTGCTGATCGCCGTGGCTTACTCGTTGTACGCCCTGTATGCCTGCGGCAAGGATGCGGTGTTCGGCGGCCTGATTGTCCTGGCATTCGGTTACTTGCTCTACGGTTTCCTCTCCAAGCGGTTTGTCGACATCCAGGCACCCGCCCCGAGCGGGACCGGGACCGGTAATCCCTAGCACTGATTTGCCGATCGCACAGACAGCCGACTGCGGGGCCAGACGATGAATCAACAACGCACCAGAACCACCCACCTGCTCTTTACCTGCCTGCTGGCAATTGCGCCGATGATCGCCAGCGCCAGTACCCTGGAGCGCGTGCGGGCGAGCCATACCTTGACCCTCGGTTACCTGGCGAATTTCGCCCCCTTTAGCGTCCAGACTGGCGACAACGCCAACGGCTATGCCATCGACCTGTGCCTGAAAGTCGCCGACAAGCTCAAGAACGAGCTGGGATTACCAACGTTGCAGGTGCGCTACCAACCGGTGGCCAACGACGACGAGATGCTGGCCGTCAGCTCAGGCAAGGTCGATATCCTCTGTACGCCGACGCCACCGACCCTGGCGCGGCGCCAGCGGGTGAGCTACTCGATCCCGATCTATACCGCCGGCCTGTCGGCCGTGGTGCGCCAGGATGCATCCGAATCGCTGCTCAATGTGCTGGAGGGCAAGGTCGCTCGGACCGGACCGACCTGGCGCGCGACCGTCAATCATGGGCTGTCCAACCAGACCTACGCCACTACCGCCGGCGGCATCACCGAAGCCTGGATCCGCCAGCAAATGCAATTGCTGGGCGTGGTGTCCAGCCTGGTCACCGTGCCGGACACCGCGGCGGGCCTCAAGCTGGTCGCCGAAGGCCAGGCCTATGCCTTCTTCGCCGAACGCATGCTGCTGAGCAACCTGCTCGCTAATCAACCCGCCGCCAACCTGGTCCTGCTGGATCGAGTGTTCGAGTACTCGCCGACGGCCATGGCGCTGGCGCGCGAGGATGAAGATTGGCGCCTGCTGGTGGACACCGCCTTGAGTGAGATGTATCGCTCGGGCGAGATCGAGCAGGCCTACGCCAAGCACCTGGGCGGTGTCGGCGAGACGGCGAAAAAGCTGTTCAAGGTCTATGCGATTCCTTGAGCGCGACCGGGCCGGGAGCCCGCACTGCGCGATCGGCGATCGTTGCACTGGACAGACTGCGCCCCAACTGCCGCGCCAGTTGCAGATGCGCTCGCGGGTCTTGGGTTTCCGACTCCAGCAGTAACTCAGACGTCATGACCTGGGCCCCGCAGTAATCGAAGATCCCGTGATCTATCTGGGTCTTCATCGCCAGCCCATAGCCGTGCCGTTCGTAGGTGCCGCGGTCCGCGCCACCGACCCCAATCAGGTGCACCTGCAGGTGCTGGAGTTTTTTCAGCAGTGGCGCATCGGCGGTGAAATCGAACGCCCAGCCATTGCTGAACACTCGATCGATCCAGCCCTTGAGCAGCGCCGGCATCGACCACCAGAACACCGGATACACCAGCACCAGGGCATCGGCGCGGTCGATCCGTGCCTGCTCGGCCGCCACCTCGGCAGGCGCCGGGGCTTGGCGGTGATGCACGGCAAAATCGGCAGCGCCAAACCTGGGGTCGAAACCTTCCGCCCACAGGTCAGCGACTTCCAATGTGTTGCCAGTATCGGCCAGGCCCTGGGCGATCTGCGCCGCGATACTCTGGCTCAGCGAGCGGGGATCATGATGAGCGACCACGATGAGTGCATGCATGGCAAAACTCCTGCTGACGGGTGAGGACGAGAGCTATATACTTTTAGTAAGTTAACGCCGCTAAGTTACGTTTGGTATATAAGCATGTCAAGTCGCCAACCGCCTCAGTCAGATCCCACCGCCCCAGCGCGGCGCCGCCTGTCTCGCGAAGACCGTCTGCGTCAGTTATTGGATGTCGCCTGGCAACTGGTCCGGGAGGAAGGCACCGAGGCCTTGACCCTGGGACGCCTGGCCGAAGCAGCCGGAGTCACCAAACCCGTGGTCTATGACCATTTCATCACCCGGCCGGGGCTGCTGGCGGCGCTCTATCAGGATTTCGACGGACGCCAGACGTCACTGATGGACGCGGCGCTCGAGGCTAGCGAACCGACCCTGGCCAGTCGGGCGAGTGTAATCGCCAGCTCCTATGTCGAGTGCGTCTTGCTACAGGGCAACGAGATACCAGGGGTGATCGCAGCGCTGGCGAGCTCGCCGGAGCTGGAAAAAATCAAGGCTGAGTACCAGGCGATCTTCATCGAAAAATGCCGCAGCGTCCTCGCCCCTTTCGCCAAGGGTGGGCAGATTGCAGCCGCCGGCCTGCGAGCGATGCTCGGCGCCGCCGAGGCGCTCTCCCACGCCGCCACGACGGCTGAAATCACCCCTGCCGAGGCGCAAGACGAACTGTTTGCAACCATCGTCGCGATGGTCGAACGCAGTGGCAGCTCGGCAGGCCTTGAGTAAACGTTGCAACAGGCCGAGCGTTAGCTCGCCTGCGGCAATTTATTGTGCCCTCCCTAGGCGAGGACTGTGTCCTCGAACGCAGCCTTCGGCAGCTGCTACGGGGTGTTCCCAGCCAGACCGCCTCACACGCCGTTGCCACTGGACGGCTTCAGGCCTGTGGCGAGGACCTCCAGCAAGGCACTGATGCGGGGAAGTGCCTGGCGGCTTTTTTGCCAGACCAGGTTGATCGCCTGGCCGTCGGTTGCCAACCGAGGGAGCACTTCGACCAGGGTCCCCGCTTCCAGGTGCTGCTGGATCAACCACGTCGGTAGTTGCGCAATTCCACCCCCCGCCAGTACCGCGACCAACAATCCTTCGCCATCCCCCACCACCAGCGTGGCAGGCACCTGCCGACGCTCGGTTTCCCCGGCGCGGGTACCGGCAAAGCTCCACGGGCTGACGTTGCCATCGACCCAGCCGTAGGCGATGCACTGGTGATGCTGCAGATCGTCCTCGGACACGGGCGTGCCATGCTGGCTCAAGTACGCGGGTGACGCGCAGAAGACATGCCACTCATTGCCCAGGTAGTGATGCCCCAGAGTATCGGGCCAGATGTCCGCGCCCCCAATGCGCACCACAATGTCGACTCCTTCGGCAATCGGGTCGCTGTAACGGTCGGAGAAGGAAATATGTGGCAGCAACCGCGGATGCTCCTGGGCAAACCGCAGAATCAGCGGCAGTGCCTGGACCCGGCCGAAGGCACCGGGAAGATCCAGCCGAACTCGCCCCTGCAGCTCGGTGTGCTCGCTGTGCAGCGACAGCTCTGCCGCTTCCAGATCGGCCAGTACCGCGGTACAGGTGCGATAGAACGTCATCCCAGCATCGGTCAATGCCAGGCGCCGCGTCGTGCGCTGGAACAGCCGAGACCCCAGCCGCGCCTCCAGGCGAGCGATGCTTTTGCTGATGGCCGAGGCCGTCAGGTGCATCCGCTCGGCGGCAACCCGGAAACTGCCAGCGTCCGCGACACAGACAAACACATCGATGCCCTTCAAGCGTTCTGAAGAAAACATACACGTCCCACATTAATGAATCAGATTCCGGTAGCAGTGGAAAAACCATCACCAATCCGAACAGCATTCCCCAGTAAGCTGGATTCCAGCGTATCTATCAATGCCCCGCGCCTGACAACGCTGCTGAATCCACCCCGTTGAACGATGAGGAACGGATGCTTGCCACCCTGAAAAATTATCCACGCACAGTACAACTACTGCTCAGTGCCTCCCTGGTCTTGACCCTGGCGCGGGCAGTCACCCTGCCCTATCTAGTGATCTACTTGAGCGCCAACTTCGGCTTGAGTGTGGCGAATGTCGGACTGGTGATTGGCAGCAGCCTGATCGTCGGGTCGCTGTTGAGCCTCTACGGCGGCTTCCTGGTGGACAGAGTGTGCAGCCACCGCCTGATCCTGGTTTGCAGCGCGGTGTTTGCCCTGGGTTTTCTCGGCACGTTCCTGGCGCGCAACCTGTGGCTGTTCTACCTCTGCCTGGTGGTGATCAACCTGGCATTTGTGGTAATCGATATCGCGGTCAAATCCGGGTTCGGCCGCCTGCTCGCACCAGCCGAGCGCAGCCGGGTGTTTTCGATCAAGTACACCCTGAGCAATATCGGTTACGCCGTCGGCCCATTGCTGGGCGCCGGGATGGCCCGGCTGGATATCAGCTTGCCTTTCCTGTTGTCCGCGGGGCTCGGCGCAGGCTTCTTCGGGGTCTATTGGCGGTGGGGCGACAGAACGCTGCAGGTGCTTGATACGAGCCGTGCGCCCGGCGCATTTCTGGCGACGGGCAAACTGCTGCTCAAGGACCGGCGACTGGTCTGCTTCACCCTGGGCGGGCTGCTCAGTGCCGTGGTCTTTGGTCAGTTCACGGCCTACCTCTCGCAGTATCTGGTGGTCACGACCACGCCCGAGTTCGCTTATCAGGTCATCAGCGCCCTGGTCACGACCAATGCGGTCATGGTGATCAGCCTGCAATACCTGATCGGCCGGAGGATCTCCCAGCGCCAGCTGAACCTCTGGCTGGCGGCGGGCTTGAGCATGTTCCTGCTGGGGCTGGGCGGGTTTGCCCTCTCGACCAGCGTCATGCTCTGGGTGCTGTCCATGGCCATTTTCACCCTCGGCGAAATCATCGTGTTCCCCGCCGAATACATGTTCATCGACCACATTGCCCCAGCCCCTCTGCGCGGTTTGTACTACGGCGCACAAAACCTCAGCAACCTCGGCGCGGCACTGGGGCCGGTGCTGTGCGGTATGGTCCTGGCGAGCCAGCCTGCGCACTTTATCTTCTACATGCTTGGGGTGTTTGTGGTTGCCGGTGGGGTGTTTTACTTTCTCGGGGCTTCTGGCCTGGTGACAGGTGAACGCTTGACTGCAGACTCCCCGGCCCACAGTCAATAAGCCCGCGCGAGCAGCTTCACAACGACTCCACGCCCACTTCGTCCCAGATGGACTCAGCAAGATGGAAGCTCGCGTTGGCAGCAGGAATGCCGCAGTAGATAGCACTCTGCATCAAGACTTCCTTGATCTCATCACGGGTCACGCCATTGTTCTTCGCCGCACGTAGATGCAGGCGTAACTCACCTTCGCGGTTCATCCCGATCAGCATGGCAATGGTGATCAGGCTGCGGGTATGGCGCGGCAGGCCGGGACGGGTCCAGATGTCGCCCCAGGCATGTCGAGTGATCATTTCCTGGAACTGCGCATTGAAGGGCGTCAGCTGTTCCAGGCTGCGATCAACATGGGCATCGCCCAGCACCTCGCGGCGCACTTGCATGCCGGCTTCGTAACGTTGCTTTTCGTCCATTTCACAATCCTCTTGCCAAGCGTTCAAAGGGTAAAAGCCTGATGATCGGCAACCGCGCGCTCGACCCAGCACTGCGCTTGCCCCAGGTAATGGGAGGGGTCGAGCAGCCGCTCCAGTTCATCCGCGGACAGCTGCGCGCTGACTTGCGGTTCGCTGTCGAGTACTTCACGTAAATGCACGCCCTGCTCTACGGCGCGGCGACAGCATTGCTCTATCAGGTGGTGGGCAGCATCGCGACCGATACGCTGGGCAAGAGCGATACTGACGGCCTCTGCCAGCACCAGCCCCTGGCTCAGCTGCAAGTTGTGCAGCATGCGCTCGGCATCGACTTCCAGCCAGGGAACCACCTGCAGCGCCTGTTGCAATGAGCCCGATACCAGGCAGCACAATTGCGGCAAGGTTTCCCATTCGGCATGCCAGAGCCCGAGGCTACGTTCATGTTCTTGTGGCATGGCGGCAAACATGGTCGACACCAGTCCCGGCGCACGGGTCGCCGCACCGATCATCACCGCTGCGCCAACCGGATTGCGCTTGTGCGGCATGGTCGAAGAACCACCCTTGCCCTGCGCAGTGGGTTCGAACACTTCCCCCACTTCGGTCTGCATCAGCAGGCTCAGATCCCGGCCGACCTTGCCCAGACTGCCGGCGATCATTCCCAGCAGGCTGGCAAATTCCACCAGGCGATCACGCTGGGTGTGCCAGGGCTGCTCGGGCAGGTTCAATTTCAGTTCAGTGGCCAGGGCTTGCGCCACAACAAAGGCTTGATCACCTAGCGCCGCCAAGCTGCCGGAGGCACCGCCAAACTGCAGGCAGAGCAAACGCGGCTTGATTTCAACCAGGCGTTGGCGATGACGGGTGATGGCGCCCAGCCAGCCAGCGATCTTCATACCGAGGGTCACCGGCGTTGCCTGTTGCAACCACGTACGTCCGACCATCGGCGTGCCCGCATAACGCAGCGCCTGCTGCGCAAGCACGTCGGCCAGTTGCGCCATATCGCCTTCCAACAACTCGATGGCTGCACGCAATTGCAACACCAGGCCGCTGTCCATCGCGTCCTGGCTGGTCGCGCCCAGGTGTACGTAACGTTCAGCCGCCGGATTTTGCCCCGCCACCTCCTTGCCCAGCGCCTTGACCAAGGGAATCGCCGAGTTGCCCGCGCTGCCAATGGCAATGGCCAACGCATCGAAATCGTAGCGTTCGGCGCGACAGGCCGCGACGATATCCGCCACCACTTCGGGGGGAATGAGCTTGATGCCGGCTTCGGCGCGGGCCAGCGCGGCTTCGAAATCCAGCATGCCCTGCACCCGGCCCCGGTCGGAAAAAATCTCGCGCATGGCCGACTGTGTGAAATAGCTATCGAAGAGTTGATTGGTGGGTCTATTCACGCCATTACTCCAGAATTCAGAAATCAGTCAGGTCATCTCAGGTGGCGTCCGCATGGCTCACCAGCCCCTTGATCACGACCGCAACGGTGGCCAATGCCGCGGGCACCACCAAGGCGCTCAGCACCTGCTCGAAGTTCCACCCCAGCCCCAGTAATGTCGCCCCAGTCCAAGCACCGAGGATTGCCCCAAAACGGCCAACGCCGAGCATCCACGACACACCCGTGGCGCGCCCCTGGGTCGGATAAAAACGCGCCGCCAGCGATGGCATCGCCGATTGTGCGCCGTTGATGCACATACCCGCCAACAGCACCAGGGTCGCAAGCAAGGTGACATTGCCCAGGCTCTGCCCGACCAGCCAGACAAAGACGCCAGCCAACAGGTAGGTGATGCCGATGACCTTGTGTGGATTGAACTTGTCCATCGCCCAGCCCACACCCACTGCACTGAGCACGCCACCGAACTGGAACAATGCACCGATGAACGCCGACTGCTCCATGCTCGCGCCGCTGTCACGCATCAGGGTTGGCAGCCAACTGGTCAACAGGTAAACGATCACCAACCCCATGAAGTAGGTGAGCCAGAGCAACAAGGTGCCGACGCTGTAAGTACCGGAGAAAATCACTTTCAGCACATTGCGGCTTTGCACCACGCCCTGCTCCGGCACGCTGAAGCCCGCCGCCGAGGCGACCTCCTGCGGGGCGATCGGTGCCAGAACCTGGCGAATCCGCTTTACGCTGTGATTACGCACCACCAGAAAGCGCGCCGACTCCGGTAGCCAGAGCAACAGCACCACGGACAACACCAATGGCAAGATCCCGCCGAGCATCAACAGGCTGTGCCAGCCCAGCAACGGAATCATCTTCGCCGAGATGAATCCGCCACACGCCATTCCCAGGTTGAAACCGCAGAACATGCTGGTCACCAGCAGTGACTTGAGTCGATCCGGGGTGTATTCGGACAGCAATGTGGTGGCGTTGGGCATCGCTGCGCCCAACCCCAGGCCGGTCAGCAGACGCAAAGCCAGCAACTGCTCGACGTTGTTGCTGTAGGCCGAGAGCAAGCTGAACAAGCCGAACAGAAACACCGAGACCACCAGCACCACTTTGCGCCCGAAACGGTCCGCCAGTGGCCCGGAACCCAGGGCGCCGAAGACCATGCCAATCAATGCCGCACTCATCACCGGCCCCAGGCTGGCGCGATCAATGCCCCAGTCCTGGCTCAGCGCCGGTGCGATAAAGCCCATGGCGGCCGTGTCCAGACCATCCAGGAACACGATCAGAAAGCACAGCAAGACGATCCGCCATTGGTAGGTGGAGAGTGCCTTGGTGTTGATCAACGCCTCGACATCGAGCGTGCCGGCCACCGGCGCAGGTACGGAGACAGTCATGCAAAATTTCCTTTATTTTTATTAGACGCTTGGAAAACCGGTACAGCGCACGCAGGCTTGCAACCCTAGAAGTCGAAGAACACTGTTTCCGCCTCACCTTGGACACGAATGTCAAAGCGGTAGGCCAGCTTGCCGTCAACGGTGCAACGCTTGGCGATCAAGCTTTCCCGACGTTGCGGCTGCTCGATCAGGTTAAGTACCGGGTCGCGGGAATTGGCCTCGGCCTCATCGTCGAAGTACAGGCGGGTCTGCAAGTGAATGTTGATGCCACGGGCAAACAACGACAGATTGATATGCGCCGCCATGGGCACACCGGCTGCGTTGCGAACGACGCCCGGCTTGATGGTATGCAACCGCCACTCGCCGACATCCGTGGTGGCGGTCCGGCCAAAACTATTGAAGGGGTTTTCAAGGTTGTATTCGACCTCGTACACACCCTCGTGGTTGGCCTGCCAAAACTCCAGGAACGAGTCACGGATCAGGTGGCCATTGCCGTCATAGACATTGCCCAGCAGCAGAATATGCTCGCCCGGGGCTCCGGGTTTGGCCATCTCGTTCCAGATTTCCTGCTCGCGGGGTGGATTGCCAGCCGCCTCCAGCGCCAGGCCGATATGCACGTAAGGGCCAGCCGTTTGCGAAGGGGTTTCTGGTAAAAGTTGAACGGGCATGCGCGAGCCTCCTCAGCAGTTTTCGAAATGGGTCTGGCGTTGACCGCGCAAAACGATATCAAAGCGATAAGCCAGGCAGTCCATCGGATTGGCCATGCTCATGTCGAGCTTGGCGATCAAGCTCTGCACCGCATCCGGATTGGCGATCGACTTGACGATCGGGCACATGGGGATCAGCGGGTCGCCTTCAAAGTACAGCTGAGTGATCAAGCGGGTCGCAATGGACGGGCCACTGATCGAGAAGTGAATATGCGCAGGCCGCCAGTCATTGGGGCCGTTGCGCCATGGGTACGGGCCAGGTTTGACCGTGCGGAAACTGTAGTTGCCGTCGCGGTCGGTCAAGGCCCGGCCAACGCCACCAAAATTCGGATCGATGGCTGCCAGGTAGCTGTCTTTCTTGTGCCGGTAGCGACCACCGGCATTGGCTTGCCACATCTCGACCAGGGTATGGGGGATCGGCTTGCCGTATTGGTCACAGACCCGTCCGGCGACGATGATGCGTTCGCCGACGGGAAGCCCACCGTGGTTGAAGTTGAGCAGCAGATCGTTATCGTGCTGGCCCATTTTCAGGTGGGAAAAGTCCGGCCCGGTGGTTTCCGAGAGAGACTGAGGAATGCTGACCAGGGCCTGCCGGGGGGAACGCAAGATCGAGGTTTTGTAATCCGGGGTCAGGGCCTTGGGATGCCAATTGCGGTCACGAATGACGAAGCGGGCATTGTCCGCATCAGACATATCAGTCTCCTTGATTGTTATGGGTAACGGCTGATAGGCAACAGCCTGTCGCCCAGTCTCTCCTGGCAAGAGCTGATCCAAAACTGAAAAAACAGCCGCTATCCATATCCAAATGGTTATGGATAGCGTCCCTCGCGATACTCCTCCCCCACTTCGCGCAGTACCTCCACGCACCATTGGGTCGCCAGGGGCATGTGCAGCGCGGGGTTGCTGCACATGCCAACCGAGCCGCCCGGTTCACGAATGCCCAAATCCAATTCGACCAATGCACCGCGGCTCAGGTCTTGCCTGACGGCATCCAACGGCGCGACCCAGACCGCCTCACTGCACTCCACGTAACGCCGACTCAGGGTCAGCGACAAGGTTTCAAGACGCCGGCGCGGCGGGCTGATGTCGTGCTGCACAAACAGGCTGTCGGCGAACTTGCGGATCGTCGTCCCGGCCAATGGCAGTACCAGCGGATAGTCTTCAAGACTTTGGTGACCGTGGGGATCGCTCAGCAGCGGATGGCCGCTACGCACCACCAGGGTCATGGATTCGCTGTACAGGTGCTCGAATGCCAGGCCAAGAATCTGTGGGCTATCGGTCATCCGCCCGACCACCAGATCCAACTCACCGACGCGCAGTTGCGACAGCAGGTACGCGCTGGGTCCGGTCACCACGCTCACGACCAAGGCCGGATGGCGGGCGTGCAAGCGGCAGATGACTTCCGGTACCAGCAGGCTTTCCACTGTGGACAGCACCCCGAGCCTTGCGGTGATCGGCGCATGTTCACCAGAACGCAGGTTATTGACCCCTTCGCGCAGGGCTTGCACGCTCGGTCCGGCATAGCGCAGAAAAGCCACCCCAGCGTCGGTCAGCGCGGCGCCACTCTTGCTGCGTGTGAACAAGCGGGTGGCCAGCAAGGTTTCCAGTTCCTTGAGGGTTTTGGAAAGCGCTGGCTGGCTGATTGCCAATTTATCCGAGGCACGGGCCAGGCTTCCCTGGCGCGCTACTTCGAGAAAACACAGCAAATGACGAAATTTTATCCGGGTATCGATATTCACCGCAGTTGGCTGCCTTGCAGGTCTGGCATCCGCTAACGCGGGATGCGAAATTGTTTCGGTGACTGCCCGGTTCCGCGTTTGAAGAAGCGCGAGAAGTAGGCAGGCTCGGAAAAGCCCAGGCTGTCCGACACCTGATTGACGGTCATCGCCGTATACACCAGATTGCGCTTGGCTTCGAGCAGCAGTCGCTGGTTGATCATCGCCAATGCCGATTGCCCACACAAGCGCCGACACAGGGCATTGAGGTGAGCAGCGCTGATCCCCAGCGCCGTCGCATAGTGCTCGATGGGCAGGTGCTCGCGAAAGCGTAACTCCAAGGCTCGGGTAAACCCCTGCAGATGCTCTCGACCACGCTCACGGAGTTTGGTGTCGGGCGGTGAAAGCGCCAGGCTGCGACGACTGAGCCAGACAACCAGCAACGTGATCAACGAGTGCAACATAGGATCGCGGCCAGGTTGGTCCTGGCTATATTCCCGACTGATCGCGGCGAACAGCGTGTCCAGGTAAGCAGACTCAGGACCTGGCAAATAACAGCCCGGGGTATTCAGCGCCGTGCTGTCCAGCGCAGCGCCGAGCTGCTCGACCAAGGGCACGGCCAGAGTAATGACATGGCCCTGGATATCCTCGGAAAACCTGAAGGCGTGCACACTCAATGCGGGTACCACCTGTAACGCCGGGCCTTGAACTTGCGTGCTCAGGTCTTCGACTTCCAGTACCGCCTGTCCCGCCTGCACATACAACAGCTGGACCAGATCGCTGTGCCAGTGCGGTTTTATTTCCCAACTGTGCAGCTGACTGCGCTCTGGAATGGACTCGCAATGCAGCAGATCGGGAGTCGGCCAGACCGTGGTCTCACCATAGAGTTTGAACACTGGAACAGACATGGCAGAAGATTTCACGTTTCCCCCCAATGGCGACGATCCACGAAAAGTCCATGGATCTTGCCGGATAGTGCCTTCTTATCGGTACTTTAGTCATCAAAAATACAGGAGACAAAAATAACAGCGTTCTGTAAGGCGTAACGCCTTCAGCCGCACAGACAGGACTACAACAATGAAAACTCAAGTCGCCATCATCGGCGCCGGCCCCTCCGGCTTGCTGCTCGGTCAATTGCTGCATCGCGCCGGCATCGACAACGTCATCATCGAACGCAAGAACCCGCCGTACATCCTTTCGCGTATCCGTGCGGGTGTGCTGGAGCAAGGCATGGTCGATCTGTTGCGCGAGGCTGGCGTCAGTGAACGCATGGATGCCAATGGCCTGGTACACGACGGTTTCGAACTGGCCTTCGATGGACGTTGTGAACACATTGACCTCAAACAGCTGACCGGCGGCAAGACCGTGATGATCTACGGTCAGACCGAAGTCACCCGTGACTTGATGGAGGCCCGCGTTGGCGCCGGTGCCACGACCGTCTACGACGCCGAGAACGTGCAACCTCACGGCATGAAGAGTGACAGCCCTTACGTCACCTTTGAGCGTAACGGCGAGATCGTCCGCCTGGACTGCGATTACATTGCCGGTTGCGACGGTTTCCATGGCGTCTCGCGACAGTCAATACCGGCAGACACCCTGAAGGTGTTCGAGCGCGTCTATCCCTTTGGCTGGCTCGGTATCCTCGCCGACACCCCACCCGTCCACGAGGAGCTGGTCTACGCCAACCATGAGCGCGGCTTCGCCCTGTGCAGCATGCGCTCGAAAACTCGCACCCGTTATTACGTGCAAGTGGGAACCGAGGAAAAACTCGAGGACTGGCCCGATGAGCGCTTCTGGGGCGAACTCAAACTGCGCCTGCCCGCGCACCTCGCCGACCAGTTGGTGACCGGCCCCTCCATTGAAAAAAGTATCGCGCCGCTGCGCAGTTTCGTCGTCGAACCCATGCAATATGGCCGCCTGTTCCTGCTCGGTGATGCGGCTCACATCGTCCCGCCGACCGGTGCCAAGGGCCTGAATCTCGCCGCCAGCGATGTCAGCACGCTGTATCGAATTTTGCTCAAGGTCTATGGCGAGGGTCGCACCGATCTGCTGGAGAAATACTCGCAGATCTGCCTGCGCCGAGTGTGGAAAGCCGAGCGTTTTTCCTGGTGGATGACCTCGCTGCTACACCGGTTCCCAGACACCGACGCCTTTGGCCTGCGCATGCAGCAAACCGAGCTCGACTACTTCGTTAGTTCGCCCGCCGGGCGCCAGAGCATTGCCGAGAATTACGTCGGCCTGCCCTACGAAGCCATAGAGTAATGGGCAAGTCGTGACCTGAGCCCGGTGCTCAGGTCAATGTGCAGGAAACACCACACCGACCTGCTCGGCATACTGCAACCATGCAGCCTTGAGCCGTTGCACCGTCTCGGGCCGGGAGGCAGCCAGGTCGGTGGTTTCGCCGCGATCCTGCGCCACATCGAACAATTGCCATTGCAGCGCCTGCGCGTTATCGCCAAAGCCTGCCTGGGGTCGCATACCCAACAGCTTGAGATTTCCCTCGCGGTAATAAGCGTTGCCAAACAGCTCTGCGGCCAGGCTATGGTTGCTGTGCGCGCTGCCCTTGCCGGCGAGCATTGGCAGCATGGATTTGCCGGTAATCGGGTGTTTAGCGCTATCGCTCGGCAATGCGATACCGGCCATTTCCAGAAACGTCGGCGCTATGTCATCCACTCGCGCAACGCCACGTTCCACACCCTGACGACGCAGTGTCTTGGGCAACTGGACAATCGCCGGGACGCTGATCCCACCTTCTGCGGTGGTGCCTTTGAACAGATGGAACGGTGCCGCGCTGACTTCAGCCCAGCGCAGGCCATAGTCAATCTGTGAGCCTTTTTTTCCGAGGTTGGCCAAGCTATTGTCGGTGTGCGCGCCCAACGCAGAGAACTGAGTGTGGTTTTCGCCTGCTGCGCCGTTGTCCGACATAAACACAATCAGCGTGTTGTCGTACTGCCCGCTCTGGCGCAGGTAGTCGATCAAGCGGCCAATGTTATGGTCGAGGTTATCGACCATGGCGGCGTAGATTTCCATTTTCCGTGCTTCGACTCGTTGTTGTTCAGGACTCAGTTGCTCCCACACAGGCAGCTTGGGGTTCGCCGGCAACGGCTGCGCAGGCTGGGCATCGCTCGCCATGAGGCCGAGGCTTTTCATCCGTTGAATGCGGGCCAGACGCACGCTGTCGTACCCCCGATCAAACCGCCCACGGTATTTGTCCAGATATTCCCTGGTGGCTTGCAGCGGCCAGTGCGGCGAAGTGAAAGCCGCGTAGGCGAAAAACGGTTTCCCGTCTTTTTGGCTGTTTTGCAGGTAACCGATCAACTTGTCGGTGTAGAAATCCGTGGAGTAGAAGTTATCCGGCAGCGCCACGGCCTTGCCATTTTCGCGGTAGTGCACTTGTTCAAGCTTGCTTGGGTCGACACTGGACGGCTTGAAGTGCGAGGCACCGCCCTCCAGTAGGGTGAACGATTGCCCGAATCCGCGCTGATCCGGTCCTTGATCCGGCTCTAGCCCCAGGTGCCACTTACCAACCATCAGCGTGCTGTAGCCGCCTTGTTTCAGCAGCTCGGCAATCGAATACGAGCGCTGGTTCAGATACCCCTCGTAACCCGGCTTGCCGCGTTGAAACGGTTGCAAGGCTTCAGCCATGGTGCCGAGTCCGGCCAGGTGGTTGTCGGTACCGGACATCAGCATCGAACGCGTGATCGAACAGGTCGGCGCGGCGTACATGTTAGTGAACTGCAAACCCTCCCTGGCCAGTTGATCCAGGGTTGGCGTGCTGATTTCACCGCCATAGCTGCCCAGGTCCGAGTAACCCAGGTCATCAGCCACGATCAACAGGATATTGGGCTGCGCCGGATCAGCACTGGCCGCCACGGCCAGACTGCTGCCCAGGACCAGAACGGTCGTGCGTAAGGTTTGAGGCAGACGCAAAAGAGCCATGTTTTTTCTCTTGTTATGTTTGACCGAGGGCTTTTTCTGCTTTTCCCGCAGGCGCCCTACTCTTCGAATATCGCCACCGCGCGAACAAAACCCGCCGATGCATGCTTGATCTTGTAGGGGAAACACGACACCACGAATCCACTGGCCGGCAGGGATTGCAGGTTGGCGAGCTTTTCCATTTGCCCATAACCGATATCGCGCCCGGCCTTGTGCCCTTCCCAAATAATCGAGGCATCACCGTTGGCGGCAAAACGCTCACGGGTGTACTTGAACGGTGCATCCCAACTCCAGGCATCGGTGCCGACGACCCGCACGCCACGCTCCAGCAAATACATCGTGGCTTCGCGACCGATTCCGACACCGGCATCCAGATAACCCGGTTGACCGAACAAGGCGCCGGCACGGGTGTTGATCAGTACGATTTCCAGAGGCTGCAATTGATGGCCGATTCGCGCCAGCTCGGCTTCGATCTCGCCGGCAGTCACCACATGACCATCGGCCAGATGTCGAAAATCCAGCTTCACACCCGGCTGTAGACACCAATCGAGCGGCAGCTCATCAATACCAAAAGCCGGCTGGCCGCCATCGGTGGTCGAAGCGTAATGCCAGGGCGCATCCATGTGTGTGCCGCTGTGGGTGGTGATGTGCAATCGTTCGGCTGCCCAGGATTCGTTGCCCGGCATCTGCTCAAGTTGCAGGCCCGGAAACATCGCGGCCATTTCCGGCCAGCCTTGCTGGTGATCCATGTAATCGATCTTGGGCAGCAACGGTGGTGGATCGGTGTAGGGGTTGTTGTCGAGGGTGACCGAGAGGTCCACGAGACGACGTTTGGATTTAGTTGGCTGCGACATGCAAGGTGTCTCCGGTCAGTGGCAAGGGTCGACGGGGCGAAGGATTCAGGGCGTTGCGCACCAGCGTGGCGGCGTTGCGGTCATGGTTGAAGCCGGCGGCGCGTGCCAGTGGTGTTTTTAATGGCGGCATACAGGCGAACAATGCTTGCAGGCGGGCGTCGGGTGCATAGCTGATCAATGCGCGGCGCTCCTGGCCGTAACGATCGGCCAATGCGTCGACCACCTGGGCGATCGACAGATGCAATACCGGCAACTGCCACACCCGTTGCGCCCCAAGTAAGCCGCTGTCCAGTTCTGCAGCGTGGATCAGGTTGCTCACGCAACAACGGGCTGACATCCACCATGCCGTCGCCTCGGGAGATACCGGGCAGCAATAGGCTTCACCTTCAGCGAAGGCCCGCATCAGATCGCTCATGAATGCAGAACGCAGTCCATTGGGCTCGCGGGGCCGAGCGACGATGCCCGGCAAGCGCAACACCCGTCCATCGACATCGCCGCGCCTGGCAAGATCGCTTATGGCACTTTCCACCATGGCTTTGTGGGCGCCATAGGACAACTCGGGATGCAGTTCGGCAGTCTCGCTCATTCGCGCCGGGAGGTCGCCGCCGTACACCGCAACGCTGCTGGCATACACCAGCACCGGTGGCTGATTTACGTTACGCAGTTGGTTGAGCAATTCCAGGCTGGCCAACAGGTTGACCTGATAGCCGAGTTCGTAATGCTCTTCCGCCGCGCCACCTGGAACACTGACCAAATGGAACACCACATCAACGCCGTCGGCCAATACCCGCCGCATCAAGGCCGGGTCGGTCACGCTACCGAAATGACGCCGAAGACGCTTGTCCTCCGGCAAGGCCTGCAAGTCTTTATCCAGCACCAGCAACGAGCCAATGGCCCGCCCGCGCAAGCTGCCCTGCGCCAGCAGGCAACGCACCAGCTCTCGCCCGACAAAACCATTGGCACCGGTAATCAACACACGCATAGGGCGCCCCTCAGCCTTGGGCCTGAACAACACATTGATCGATTGCACCGAACAGCGACTGGCCATCGCTGCCTGTGACATCCATGTGCACGCGGTCGCCAAACCGCATGTAACCTGTGTGGGCGGCGCCATGCTCAATCATCTCGATGGCGCGACGCTCGGCAATGCACGCCGACCCCGCACTTCTTCCAGCATTGGAGACCGTACCGGAGCCAATCAACGTCCCCGCTCGCAGCCTGCGGGTGAGCGCAGCGTGAGCGATCAACTGGCCGAAACTGAAGTTCATCTGCCCGCCATGGGGATGACCAAACCATTGGCCGTTCCAGTGCACCTGCAAAGGCAAATGCACTCGACCGTCATGCCAGGCATCGCCCAGTTCGTCCGGGGTAATGGCCAGCGGCGCGAAGCTGGAGGACGGCTTGGCCTGCAAGAACCCAAAACCTGTACTCATTTCACGGGGGGCCAAGGCGCGCAAACTGACGTCGTTGATTTGCAGGATCAGCTTGATGTGTTGCAGCGCCTGCCCCGCTGCGCAGCCCATGGGTACATCATCCACCAACACGACAAACTCACCTTCGAAGTCGATGCCCAGGCTCTCGCTGGGCAACGCGATATCGTCGCGTGCGCCAATGAAATCGTCGCCTGCCCCCTGGTACATCAGCGGCGTATGTTCGACGCCGTCGATTGGATCGAGGTTGAACGCTTTCTGCATCAAGGCGCCGTGACTGAGAAATGCCGAGCCATCGCACCATTGATAAGCGCGGGGCAATGGAGCCATGGCCTGGCTTGGGTCAAAAACAAAGGCATCCGCCGCCTCGCCCGCATTCAACTGATTCGACAGCACCTGCAAGCGAGGCTGGCTGCTACTCCAGCTCTCGATCGCCTGTTGCAAGGTGGGCGCCACGGAGCCGGCATCCAAGGCCCAAGCGAGATCCCGCGAGACCACCACGAGTCGACCATCGCGACTACCGTTTTTCAGGGTGGCGAGTTTCATGCCGATGCTTCCTTGTCGTTGCTCAATTCAGCGCCATAGCGCCCGTCGAGGAGGATGAAGACCATGCGCGCCATCGCTTCGGTGCGATTGCTCCAGGCGTGATTGGTACCGCGTTGAACTACCACGTCGCCGCGTTTGAGATGCACCTCCTCTTCATCCAGGACCAGCCAGACTTCGCCTTCGGTGACGATGCCGTAGTCGAGCGTTTCGGTGCGGTGCATCAACTTGTGTTTGGAGTCGCGTTGGCCGGTGCCTGCTTGGGACTCGCCGATTTCGGCGAACACCGCCGCTGCATCTTCAGCGCTGACCTGGTCCTGCACGCTGTCCGGTGGAATGTCCACCACCCGGATGACACTGCCCTGGGCCCCGGGGCTCAGTTGCAGAGGCTTGCTGCTGGGGTCAGCGGCGTTGTCGAGCAAAACCGGGCTGGTGCTGCTGTTCCACAGCTCATAAAACACCGTACCTGGCACCGCTGATAGCGCGAACACGTTCGGCGTGGGTCCGTTGCTGGCGACGATGGCCTGGCCATGCGGATCGTGACCGGTGACCACTCGTTTGAATTCAGGAAGCGCTTGCATGGACAATCCTCGTTCAGTTTCCGTCGCCGATGGTCGTGCCACCGGGTACAGCATTTGCGTCGTGCAACAGACCGCCGAGCCTGGGTACGGCCAGGCAAAACAGCGCGACCAGCAGTTGCAACCCACCGACAATGGCCAACGCCTGGGGTAGCTCGGTGGCGACACCTCGGCTCAGGCCCAGAACCACCAGGGGGCTGATAAATTCGCCGGCAAAGATCGCGGCAGTGAAACACCCCGCCGCCCGCCCACGCTGATGGAAATTGACTTGCGCCATAATCCAGGTGATCAGTGTTGGCAGCATCAAGCCGATGCCCAGTCCATTGATCGTCACTGCGACCACAACCTGCAGATGGCTCGCGGCACCCGCCATCAACAACCCGCCGACGCCCGCCAACACGTAGGCAATCAGCAGCATGTGCTGCCCACGCATGCCACTGAACAAACGAAAACTCAGCGCCCCGACGAGCACGCCCAGCTGGTTGGCGCCCATGGTCATACCGATTTGTTGAGGAGCATCCACGTGCAGCAGGTTGAGCAAGTAACCGGCCTGCACCGGCACGATAAACAGGCTCAAACCTGCCAACAGCGACAGCACATACATGGGCGTGAGCGCACGCCACGGAAACTTCCCGGTCGGCACCGACTGTGTGGGTTGCTCGGGTTGTGTGCGGGCTTGCGGTTCCCACAATTTCCAGGCCATCAGCGGCAGGAAAATCAAACCCACGGCATACAACGAAAATGGCGTACGCCAGTCGTTTTGCCCCAGAAAGCCACCCAACGCGATGAACACCGCAGCCGACAACGACGTGGCGACCATCTGCAAGGCAAACAGACGCTCGCGCCTGGCGCCGCTGTAGTAGTCGCCCATCAGTGTGGTGCAGCAGGTCATGATGCCCGCCTCGGCCAAGCCAATGCCCGCTCGGCTGAGCACGATGGCCTGCAGTGAGTCGAGCCACAGCGGCAGCACGCCGCAGATCACGTACAGCAGCATGCTTGCCAGCAACAACGGCTTGCGCCCAAGGCGATCGGCGATCAGCCCGGCGAATGGCGCCAGCACTGCGATCACCAACGCTGGCAACGTCAGAACGATGGGAACCAGCACGGCGCTGCCCTCCACGCCGGCAAAATGCGCCTGCATCCGTGGCAGCACCGGGGCCAGCAACACCGCGCCCAACACCGGCAGGCAGCTGCCCAGCAGGAGCAATAGCGATTGCATCGATCCGGCTTGGCGCTCGGGTTTTACGAAGGTATCAGCGACCATGACAAAGCTCCTTGATGCGCAAGGGCTGAATGTCCACGTCCACCGCCGCCTCAGCACCCACCACGTGAGTCACCGACCTCGGCACAACGGCACCCTGCGGCTGGTTCCGCGCAGGTAACAGAAAGTACGCCAGCGCCGGCAGCAACACCAAGGCACCGACCATGTTCCAGACAAACATGAAGGCCAACAGCACACCCATGTCGGCCTGAAACTTGATGGGTGAAAACGTCCAGGTCGCCACGCCGATAGCCAGGGTGATACCGGTCAGCATCACCACCTTGCCGGTGGAAACCAGTGCACGGTAATACGCTTCGGACAGGCTCGCCCCTTGGCGCAGATGGCCCAACAGAATGCTCATCACGTACAACGCATAATCGACGCCGATACCGACGCCCAGGGCGATGACCGGCAGCGTGGCGACTTTCACACCGATGTTCAGCCAGACCATCAAGGCTTCGCAGAGGATGGACGTGAGCATCAGCGGAATCACCGCACACAGCGTCGCGCGCCAGGAACGGAAGGTAATCAGGCACAGCACAATGACCGCGCCGTAGACCCAGACGAGCATCTCGCGGTTGGCTTGTTTGACCACAATGTTGGTGGCCGCTTCGATCCCAGCGTTTCCGGCCGCCAACAGAAATTGCACTTCGTCTGTATTGTTCTCGGCAGCGAACTGCTCGACGTGCTCCACCAGACGGGTCAGCGTTTCGGCCTTGTGGTCGGTGAGATAGGCATAAAGGGTCAACAGACTGCAGTCTTCGTTGTACAACCCGCGCGGTGCGCTGGCGGTGATCATGTTGAGCATCGCCTGGTTGTTCTGCAGCTCGTACCATTTTGGGTTGCCTTCACTGAGCCCGACCAGCATGCGCCGGTTGAGCAACGCCAGCGAGTTGGTCGAGTCCACGCCCGGCAAGGCACGCAGTTGCCAGTCCAGCGCATCGACTTTGGCCAGGATGTCGTAGCGTGCACAGCTGCTGGCTGGGGTTTTCACCATCACCGCAAACAGGTCACTGCTGGCACCGTAATGACGGGTCAGGAAGGCATCGTCCTGGTTGTAACGCGAGTCTGCACGCAGTTCCGGCGCACCGGCATCCAGGTCACCAATTTTCAGTTGCAAGCTGACCAAAAAGCCCACGGCTGCCAACGCAAGGCTGATGGCGATACACAGGCTGGCCCAACGACGATGGGTGAACAGATCCAGAAAACGCCAGAACCCATGGCGGGTCTGACCGCTTTGCTCGGCCTGCTCGCTCTTCAGGCTCAGTTGGGCGGCACGCGGTGAAACACCAACATAAGAGAGCAAAACCGGCAGCAGGATCAAGTTGGTGAAAATCAACACGGCCACGCCAATGCTGGCGATTACCGCAAGGTCTTGAATCACCTGGATCTTGATCAGCATCAGCACCGCGAACCCCACGGCATCGCACAGCAGCGCTGTCAGCCCCGCCAGGAACAGGCGTCGGAAGGTAAATCGTGCGGCCACCACCCGGTGCATGCCACGCCCGATGTCCTGCATGATGCCGTTCATTTTCTGCGCGCCGTGGCTCATGCCGATGGCAAACACGAGAAACGGCACAAGCACCGAATACGGGTCCAACTGGTAGTTCAGCAATGGCAGCAACCCAAGCTGCCAGACCACCGCCACCAGCGAGCACAGCACCACCAGCACCGTGCTGCGCAGGCAGCGGGTGTACCAGAACAGCACAGCGGTGGTGATCAGGATCGCGACGGCGAAGAACAGCAGAATCTGCTTCAGGCCGGCAATAAGATCGCCGACTTTTTTCGCGAAACCGGTGATGCGAATATCAATGTTGTCACTTTGGTAGGTGCTGCGCAGGGTTTCCAATTGCTCGGACAAGACCGAGTAATCCAGCGGTTTACCATCAGCGGTGCTCGCCAGCAACGGCACATAAATGATGCTGGAGGTCTGGTCCAGGGCCACCAGTTGCCCCAGTTCGTTGGAGCGCTGCACATTGCGGCGCAAGGCATCCAGGTTGGCGACGGTGCCGCTGTAGTCGTCCGGTATCACCGGCCCGCCGTCGAGGCCGTCTTCGGTCACGGCGACCCAGCGCGTGGCCGGTGTCCAAAGTGACTTCATGTATGCCCGGTCGACACCCGGCAGAAGGTAGAGTCGGTCGCTCAGGGCCTGCAGGGTCTTGAGGTACTCGGCGTCATAGATATCGCCTTGCCTGTTCGCAACCACGATGCGCAGGGCGTTGCCCAATCCCGTGAGCTGTTTCTGATGCTCAAGGTAGTTGGCAATGTAGGGTTGCTGTGTGGGGATCATTTTTTCGAAGCTGGCATTGAGCTCGATACGGGTGGCTTGATAACCCAGCACCAGCGTCGTCAGTACACACACCAGCAGAACCCACAGGCGGTGATTAAACAGCGTGCGTTCGACCACTGAACCGGAGCGTGGATCGAAATTCGCCAGGCTAGCCGTGGCGTTGTCGAAAGACTTCATAACCTCACTCCGAAGCGCTAGTGGTTGACGGCGATACGCGCGTCAATCCAGTAAAACCAGCCAGCGTCAGGCTGCCATCGGCGGCCTGGATAACACTGGAGACGGGCTTGCCGAGCGGTTTGCCGAAGGGCTTGAGCATTGCGCCGGGCTGACTGTTGGTGCGAAACAAGGCGCCGCTCTGGTTAACCAGCAGCAACTGGCCGTCGTCGGTGCGAATGGCATCGCTGAAAGACACCGGCATCGAGACCGGCGCAAGTTTGAAACTGTCGCCCAGGTCACTGGAGACAAACGCATTGCCCTTTAACCCAGCCACCAGCAAGACGCCGTCATCGCGCATTTGTAGGGTGAAAAAGCTGCCCGCATAGGGGCTTTGCAATGGCGCGAACGATTTGCCGGCATCGTCCGAACGCGCGAGGTATCCCTGCTCGCCGGCCAGGAACCAGTGCTCTCCTTGCTGAGCGATGGCGGACAGATGGGCGCCCATCGGGTTATCGATGTTGCCCATGAGCGATTGCCAGGTTGTGCCGCCATCGAGAGTGCGCAAGGCCAGACCGTACGCCCCCACGATCAGACCGCGCTGGGCGTCCACGAAGTGCACGGCCAGAAACGGCTTGTCAGCACCCTCATCGACCAGGCGCTCGGCTGTTTGGACCCGCGCCGCGGCAGCCTCCTGGTCATTGGCCAACGGCAGTTGCCGGCGAGCGTCTGCCAGCTCTAGCTGTGCCGCTCGCAGTCCATCCAGTTGCGTAACCCAATGCTCACCCGCGTCATGCGAGACCAAGACCACACCCGCATGCCCGACTGCCCAACCCGTATGGGCGTCGACAAACTGCACGGCCGTGAGGCTGACCGACACCGGCACTTGCGCTTGACGCCAGCTGACACCGTTGTCATCGGAAAGCAGCACGATGCCCCGCTCGCCCACCGCCACCAGCCGCGCACCTGCACGGGCCAAGTCCAGCAACACCGCGGATTTTGCTTGTGGGGCCTGCATTGCCGGCGTAGCGAGCGCGTCGCCCACCGCCGCGGCGTGCGCCTGACTCAACGGCAACGCCATAAGACACATCAGCCGACCGACCACCTGACAGATTCTGTTCATTGCGACCTCGACAACCCTTGTGAAACCGAATCACGGTTGGTAAACCGCGATCCGGCCTTGCTCAACGAACCCCGGCACCCGCCATCGCCGCCGGTGAAAACTCGGAGGCCTTGTAGCGATCCACCATGCCGTACTGCTCAGGCTGGCCGGTGTAGACGTTCTGGATAAACCAGGCGCCGGAGGTCAGGTCGTAGAAACCCGAGGACAATTGCGCTTGCGCAGGCAGGTCCGGAAGTACCGCCGGCAACGACCACAGCGTCTTGGCCAATTGGCCGTTGGCATCCCAGCGGTCGCCCAACATGGCTTGCCAAGTGTCCTCATCGAGGTAGTAACGGCCCTTCGGCAATTGGTGACGTTTGCCCGGTGCCAGGTCCGCTTCCACGACCCACACCCGGTGTAGCTCCCAACGCACGTAATCCGGGTTCATGTGGTGAGCGAGGAACAGGTCTTCAGGTTTGGCGGCGGCTTGCACCTTGTTGGTGTTGTAGGGGATGTACATCTCCTGCTTGCCGATCAGCTTCCAGTCGAAGCGGTCCATGCGGCCCTGGAACACACTCAATTCGTCAAACGACATGACCCCGGCTGTCGCCGGTGTCGGCGTATCGCAGCAGGCATTGGGCAGCTTGCGCACACGGCGCTGACCGGTCAGGTAAACGTGCGCCTGGGACAGGTCGCCGTTGATGTTGGTGCGGCCCATGATCTGCTCGCCAGCGCGCAATGGTGGGCCGACGTTGAGCAGCCGGAACAGCCAGTAGTCACCGGCAAACGACTCTGGTGTCCCTTCCTGGTAGTAATACGGCATCTCCTGAATGGCCTTGCCGTCGGTGGTCATCACCTGCTTGCCGTCGGCCGTCATCAGGTAATGCCGAAAATGCATCGACACCGAGGTCCCGCGCCAATTGAGCACGTGGTTCCACATGGCTTCGGCGCCGTTTTTCGGGATCGGAAACGGAATGCCGCCAAAAGCGCCTTCGGGAACCGGACCGGCGCTGCTCTCGACTAATTTGGCGCGGGTGGCGTTTTTCAGGGTGTTGTCATACACCCATTGCGGCGCGGCGGCGGTGCGCCGTGTCGGGTAAACGTCGATGCGATAAGTCTCGGGGAAACGCTTGAACATTTCCTTGGTGCCGTCGCTGAGCTTGCCAGCGTATTGCGCGAGGTTTTTCGAGGTAATGCTCAACAGCGGTTTGTCGGCAGCGAATGGATCGGAGCGCTTGCCGCCCTCCTTGTACGAAGGATCCACCTTGGTGTAACCACCGTCCCAGGCGGGAATGCTGCCGTCAGCGTTACCAGCGCGCTCGGCGCCGAACGGTGTCAGGTTCTTTGACAGTTTGGCCGCCTCTTCAGCCGTCGCCGCCAATGTCACTTGGCTGCAAATGGCCAGGCCGCCGAGCAGCGCCAGGCAAAGGGCTTTGAGCTTGAAGGCTGCGGTTTTCTTATTGTGGGTCATGCGCAAGTCCTCTTAAAACGTGGTCTTGACGGAAAAGGCCAGGTAGTCCCGGTCTTTGAGCGATTGCTTGTAATTGAACTGGCTGGCAGCGTTGAGGTTGGTGTCCTCGGCGCCGTAGTAATGCGTGTAGGTCAGGCCGGCGGTGACGCGATCCAGGTAGGTGGCGGTGATACCGATGTTCATATCGCCGCCTTTGTCCGGACCGAACGAGCTGACAACGGCCGATTTACCCAGCGGGAAGTAGCTGAGGCCAAGCGGAATGCTGATATCGATGCCGGAGAAAAACTGGCGGTAGGTCGGGGTGTAGACCACCTTGAACCCGAGACCGTCATCGGTAGCGTTGGGGTCAAGGGCGGCACGGTTTTTTGTGACGCTCAGCAGGCGGTTCCAGGCGATCTCACCGACCAGTCCCGACTCCCTGGCAAGGAAGTTCGGCCCGAATGAAGCCAGGACGTTTAGGTTGACGTGAGCGGTACGGCCCACTGCATACAGTGCATCGTCATCGTTGTCGGCGACGACACCCGGCAGGACGGTTTGCCCGTTGGAAACCAGCGGCATGTTCCAGCGCATCGAGGCTTCACCGGCGAAGCTGTATTCGTCGACCGTGGTGGAAAAACTGCCCCCAAAGGCGCGAATGTCCTCCGGGTACACCCAGTAGTACTCGCCGATCTGGCCGGTACTGAAGTTCGGCACACCGGTAGAGGGTTTGAGGTACAGCTTGGGGGTCTTGTCGTGATATTGAATCGCGTACAGGCCGTACTCGACCGTTTCCGCGCTGTATTTCAACTGCAGGCCGCCCTGCCCTGAACTTTTCGCTTCCTTGTCGTTGCCATGGAAGAACGCCGCCGGACTGCTGGGATTGCCACCGAGGAACGCAGGAAACGGCGCCCCTACGATCAAGCGTTCATTGCCTTCACCAATGGTGTCGCTGGTGGAGAAATAACTACCGGCACCCGGCAGGCGTGTCTCCTCCCACTCCAACTGGTAGAAGGCGCCGAGCGACACATCGTCGGTCAGCTGGAAGGTACCCGACAGCTGATTGACCGGCCGGGTGATTTCCTTGAACTGGGTGTTGGGAACGGACTGCGCTTTCACCACGTCGACCGGCGCCATGCCACCGGCAATGCCGTTGGCGCCGAAGAACAGGCTCTCGCCCCAGATCAACCCGTGGCGGCCGACACGCACGGACGTGGAATGATCAGCCAGCTCGCCGTTCCAGTACACGAACGCATCGAGCAATTCGCCGTCGCCGCCATGCAGGTGGCGGGTGTCGTCGGTGAATTCGTCATAGCCCACGGAACGCGCGTTGGCCCGCGCCGGATCGTCGTTATCGTTGTCGTGCTGGTAGGCGGTGTCGTACCAGGCGGCTCCACTGAGGCGCGCGCCGACGTTTTTGAACGACATATCCAGCTCGGAGAGGATGTCCGTGCGGTTGGAAATCAGACCCTTTTTGAACGCCCGATCGCCATCGTCCTGGTTGAGTGCCACCTGGCCCTCGGTCAGCTTGCTGCTGGGATTCTGGGTGCGCCAGGCGGCGCTGTACTTCACGGTGTTATCCCAGCGCAGGTTGAAATCCGGATTGCCGGTATCCACCGAAAAGGCATGGGCGGCCTGGCTGCACAGCACCAACGCCGCGGCCAAACTGAAACCAAAGGGTGCAGACGTGCAGACCCGGCGGCGCGCAAGCGTCGCAGTCGTGGAACTAACCATCGCGTTAACCTCTTGTTTTTATAGTGGTAACTGCTGTGGGTGACGGCCCTGTCGAATCAGATCGGCTCAGCCGTGCGCGCAAGCATCTGCTTGACCAGGCCGATGCGGTCGAAGTCCCGGTCGTGCTGCATTTCCTTGTCGCCGGCCAGCACCGAGCTTTCGCTGATGTACTTGCAGCGCTCGAAACGGCGCGTCATGAAGCGTTGAAGCTGCTGCTCGACGCTGCCGTCGCGGGTCAGCTCTTCGCTGAGCACGATGGCATCTTCAATTGCCATGCCGGCCCCTTGCCCGAGGTGCGGCGTAGTCGCGTGCGCGGCGTCACCGATCAGCAGAACGCGACCGCGGTACCAGGGCTCGTCGACGAAGACCACTTCCATTGGCTTGTAAACCACTTGGCTGCTGTCGGTGATCTGTTCACGCAATTGGCCGATGAGGCCGGTGAAGCCTTGCAAGCGCTGCCGCATCTGTTCGGCCAGCGTCGCGGGGTCCATCCGCGGATTGGACGGTTCATGGGAGGTGAGGAACAGGTACATCAAGTCGCCGGCCAGCGGTACCAGGCCGGCGTTGCCTTCGGCGCTCTGGTAGTTGGCGAGGTGATCGATTTGCGGATCACGCGCGAAGTTGTAGCGCCACACCGATTGGCCGGTGAAGCGCGGCGTGTAGGTGTCGCCGAGCAGCAAATCTCGAACCTTGGAGAACAGGCCGTCAGCTCCAACCACCAGGTCGTAGGCGGCGCTGCTGGCATCGGTGAACAGCACTTCCACGCTGTCGCCATTGTCGTTCAGGGATTCAACGCTAAGCCCCAAACGGACCTTGGCGCCCAGCTCCAGCGCCGTTTCACTGAGGACTTTGTGCAGCGCCAGACGCGAGATGCCGACGTTGGCCGGGTACGCAGGCCCTGCCAGGCGCTGGCCCGGGATGCGCGCCAGCTGCTGACCCGCCGGGCCGTAGATCGCGACGTCTTCAAAGGCATACGCCGCATCGAGATAACCGTCAAGCACACCCAGCTTGGCCATTTCGCGGACCACGTTGCTTTGCTGGATGATCCCGACACCGTAAACGGTCCATTCTGACTTGAGTTCGACCAGATCGACCTCAATGCCCTTGCGTCGTAGGGCTATGGCCGCACACAAGCCACCAATACCACCGCCCACGATCAGAACTTTGTTCACTGCACTCATGGCTTACTCACTTTTTATTCTTGTGATTCGATGCAGCGCCGGGCACTGCGTCGGTAGGTCCAGCTTCCGGTCAAAACAAGGATTTGACTAATCGCGTGTAGGGATGCGATGTATCGCCAAACGCAATACCTCAATCGCCCCTGAGCACGCTGTTGTTACAGGCCTTCCAGCACCACCCAGCCGGCCTCCTGGTGCCAAGGCAAGGCGTCCAGTTTTTGGCCCAGGCACGGGCCGTAGACACATTCGCCAGTGCTCGGGAGGAACTGCGCACCGTGGGCGTAACAGACAATCAACTGCCCATCAGCCGACAAGAACCGGTCCTTGCGGTACTCCAGGCGCACGTCCAGATGCGGGCAACTGTTGCGATAAATCCGCACCTGCCCCGCATGCAACAAGGCAAAAACACTGTCCTTGCCGCGCTGCAACGGATCGAATCCGCGTGCCTGTCCTTCCACCAGTTCATCCATCCGGCACAGGGGAAAATCGCTGCGGTCCATGGCAGATACCTACCGCGGCGGGCCGCCTGGCGCCCATTTTTCTTTCGAAGTGAACAGGAACAGCTGCGAGTTATCCGCCGACAGAGGGGCACGGCGCGCCTCCCAGGCGTCATCGTGCTTGTCCATGTCGGCGTCGTATTCGATGTGGCAGCCCAGCGGACTGTTGAAGTACCAGAACCAGTTGGAGCCAAACAGGTGACGGCCAGGGCCCCAAAAACTGGTCCAGCCTTTTTGCTCGAAGCGTGTACCGGCCAGCAACACTTCAGTGCCGCTGCCCATGTGGAAGGTGAAGTGCTCGCAGCCCTTCATGTGCGGCGGGGTCTGGATCATGAACAGGCAATGGTGATCATCGGAACCCGCCGGACGCATGAATGGCCCCGCCCCAATGAAGGTGTCAGTGGTTCTGAAACCCAGGCGGTCGGCGTAGAAGGCCTCGGCCTTGGCGGCATCGGGGACGAAATACACCACATGGGACAAGGTACGTGGCACCGCACGCATGTCGAGGGTAATGCCGGGTTGGTTGAGCGGACGCTGTGGCGCATGGCCGGCGGCGTTGGTCAAGTCATCCGGGGCGCTGTAGGACCTGCGAACAGTGACCTGGAATGCGATGGCAAACCCCATGTCGTCGAAGCTGTGCAGCAGACCGTTTTCACGGGTGACCTGACGATCGCGCGCCAACTCATCTTCGATTGCATCAAGGTCTGCCGCGCTGGCAACGCCGTAAATGGTTTCGCGAATCGACGGTGCCGGGCCGATGGCAACCGGCAGCGTTGGATCGTCCGCTCGACGAATGATCACAGACGTGCCGTCCAATGCTTCAAAACGCCCACCCGTGTTGTCGACGTCAACCGGCGTCAGGCCGTAATCACGCAGGCAATCGGTACAGGCTTGGATGTCATCGACGCCAAAGATCAGGGCATCAAGGCCAATGATGTTCATGGCTACCACTCCATTGAAATTAGTATCCGCAAACCGGCACCGACGGCTCGACAGGCCGTTGAGCGATGCAGGGAATCCGGTGGTGGTGTCGGCAAGAAGTCCGACTGCGGCGAAGATTGCCGTGCGGTTTGGCAGCTGACTAATCGCGAGTGGGGATGCGACCTATCCGAAAACGCGATACCTGAGTGCGCGGAACGGCAGCGCACAGGCGGGGTTGACGGGATGCTCAATTCACCGGAATGTATCGCGAAAATAAATACAAAAACGGACCTGCCCAATGCGTTTCAATCATCTGGATTTGAACCTGCTGGTCGCCCTCGATGTTTTGCTAGAAGAGCAGAACATCACCCGTGCCGCCGAACGCCTGCACATGACTCAGTCCGCCACCAGCGGTGTATTGGGACGCCTGCGTACTTATTTCGAAGACGAACTGCTGGTACAGGTGGGGCGTAAGATGCAGCCCACACCGTATGCCCAGGAACTGGCCAAACCCATCCGCGAGGTACTGTTGACGATCCAGTCGTCGATCACTGCCAAGCCGGTGTTCGACCCCACGACCAGCAAACGTCATTTCCGCCTCGTGACCTCGGACTACCTGATCAGCGTGCTGTTTGCCCAGGTGATTCAGAAGATTCACCAAGAGGCGCCCAACATCACTTTCGAGATGCTTGGCCCTGGCGACAATTCCGGTGAGTTACTGGTTCGCGGCGAGGTCGACCTGATGATCGTGCCTGAGCGTTACATCATTGACGGTCACCCTCACAAGCTGCTGTTTGAAGAGGAGCATGTCTGCGTGGTGTGGGACGGCAATACCCAGGTCGGCGACAGCCTGACCCTTGAGCAGTACATGGGCATGGGCCACGTTTCTGTCGGGTTCGGCCGTAGCCGGCACTTGAGCATCGAAGAGTGGTTCATGAACCAGTACGGTTTCAATCGGCGTATCGAGGTCATCACGAACGACTTCAACACCCTACCACAACTAGTCGTTGGCACCCAACGCATCGCCACCATGCACCAGCGTCTGGCGCGGTTGTATGCCGAACACCTGCCGCTGCGCATCCTCAATCCGCCGGTGAAGATACCGGTGATGCGCGAGGTCATGCTCTGGCACCGCAGCGTCGACGGCGACCCCATGCACCGCTGGCTGCGCGAACGCATTAGCGAATTCATCCAGCATCTTGAACACGATCATATCGCTGCTCGCGATACCTCCCATCCCGACTCACGATTGGCCAATTAGTCGGGGCGTCCTTACCTTGCCTTGTAAACGCCAAGGCAACCATAAGGACAACAACAATCATGTTCCGCTACTTCCCGACCAATTACGTGTGGAATCTCTCAGTCGACCTGGCCATCGAGATGGGTGCCCGGATGGGCGAAATTGAGGAGATGTGTGCACCGCTTCAGGAAGCCGCGCAGCAGCCTGACGCCGCTGGAACCAAAGCATTTCGCGAAACCTGGGCGAAGATGGCTGACAAGCTCTGCGGCCTGGCCGAAGAAGATGAAGGCCATGGACGACTGCTGTCCGCCGGCGAGAAGTACAGCCGCGCCGCCACTTACTACCTCACCTGCGAGCGCCTTCAAGCCCACGGGGCCCCTGGTCGTACAGCGCTTTACCAGCGCTTCCTTCAGACATTCAAACGCGGTATCGAACTGTCACGGGAGAACTGCGAGCGCGTTGAAATCCCCTACGAGGGCAAACATATTTCCGGCTTGCTGGTGCGTGCCGAAGGCGTGACCGGCCCAGCGCCGATCCTGGTGCAGGTCAATGGACTGGACTCGACCAAAGAAATGAAATATCGCGTCGGACTGCCGGGGTGGTTGGCAAAACGCGGAGTGTCATCGTTGATTATCGACCAACCCGGAACGGGTGAAGCACTGCGCTTGCATAACCTGATTGCCCGATATGACAGCGAGCATTGGGCCAGCCGCGTGGTCGACTGGCTGCAAACCCGAAGTGACGTTGATGCCCAGCGTATCGGCCTGGAAGGCGTTTCACTCGGCGGTTATTACTGCCCGCGTGCGGTGGCGTTTGAACCACGGTTTGCCTGTGGTGTGGTGTGGGGCGCCAACCATGACTGGCGCGACGTGCAAAAACGCCGCCTGGAAAAAGAAGGTAGCTTCCCCGTCCCGCACTATTGGGCGCACGTGTGCTGGGTGTGGGGGGCAAAGGATATGGATGAGTTCATGACCATCGCCGAAAATGTGCACCTGGACGGCGTACTGGACCGCATCAAGGTTCCGTTCCTGGTCACCCACGGTGAAAAGGACTCGCAGATACCGCTCAAGTGGGCACAGCGTACTTACGAGCAACTGGTTAACAGCCCTAAACGTGAGCTTAAAATCTTCACCGAGCGCGAAGGCGGCGTACAGCATTCCAGCTTTGATAACAGCATCAACGCGGGTCATTACATCGCTGACTGGATTGCCGAAACCTTAGGCGGCCACACCGCTTAAAACGCTTGGCAAGACAACAAACGCCGGACAGCCCTGGGGCTCTCCGGCGTTTTTCGCATACCCCAGATACTCCGACTTGCCTTGCACCACCCCCGCGGTGTGTAAGTACACCCGATCGTCGGCGAACAACTGCGCGACACGCGAATAGTCTTCCTCTACCAATGCCCGGCGACGTGCTTGCTCAAGTGCCCGGAGTTCGGTTTTTTCGGTTGCGGTGGTCATCGGACCGCTATCGACGCCATCAATACGTGAGCATTGATACAAGTTGCTGGTGGCATCCAAGGCTCTGCCCTAGCTTCGCTTTGCATAACAATCAGCAAAGTGAAATTGCCATGCCCGCCCTGCACCTGAAATGCCAGACGCTGTTCGACGGAACCGGTCTGCACACCCGTCAACAGCAAACCCTGGTCGTGGAAAACGGCCTGCTGTCATATGTCGGCCCGACCGCTGCTGCACCGCAGCCACAACCGGGAGACACGCTGCTGGACGCCGGCGATAACTTTGTCATGCCCGGCCTGGTGGATGTGCACACCCACCTGGCCTTTGGCAACGCGCAGAGCGAAGAAGACATTGATATCTGGACCAGTGACGAGTTCCGCGCCCTGCGCGGCATGTTCTTCGCCCAACATGTACTGGCCGCTGGCGTGACCAGCATGGTCTGCCCTGGCGATAGCGGCCAACTCAGCATCGCGGTGCGCACTGCAATCGCGGCCGGCTTGTTCGAGGGCCCGCGCATCGCCGCCAGCAGCCGGGTCATCACCAATCGACAGAGCCTCAACGACTGGTTCCCGAGCCGCGTAGGCGCTCCGGAATATTTCACCGCGCACCTGGTCACCAGCCGCAGTGAAGCATTGGCGCAAATCCGCAAACAAGCCAAGGATGGCGTCGACCTTATCAAGATCGCCATGGACGGTACTCACCGCCGCTCGAATGGCGAAATCATCGCCGCGTTCACCGCAGAAGAAACCTATGAAATGGTCCAGGAAGCCCATCGCCTGGGCTGCAAAGTAGCGACCCATGCCTATGGTCGAGAGGCGGTGATGTATGCCGCGCGCGCCGGTGTCGATCTGGTGTTCCATGCCTTCTACATGGACGACGCATGCATCGAGGCCTTGCTCGAAGCCGGCAGCATCCTCGCGCCGACCATGACCTTCCCGCAAAACACCGTGGACTTCTGCCAGCCCCACGATCCGGCCATCAGCACCGGTTACGCCGGCTATTGTGCCCGCACCCTGGAAATCGGTTCAGCGGTGCTCAAGCGTGCCAAAGCCGCGGGCGTGCCTTTCGCCTGCGGCAGTGACAGTGGTTTTGCAGTAACGCCTTATGGCGAATGGCATGCCCGTGAACTGGAGTTGTTGGTCACTCGCCTGGGCTTCTCACCCGCAGAAGCGTTGTACGCCGCCACGGCCGTCGGCGCACGTTGCATGCCACGCGGTGAAACCATCGGCACCCTCGAAGTGGGCAAGCAAGCGGACTTCCTGTTGCTCGACGGTTCGCCGCTGCACGACATCCGCATCCTGCAAGACCGCTCTCGCCTTAAAGCCGTGTACAAGGCAGGCCAACCTGCGCGCATGGAGCGCAGCCCTTACAACCCCAAGCAGGTTTCTGATTTCAACTCGCTGAAATGGACTGACCTGTACACCAGGGACCGCGTTACCCAATTGGGCAAGTGGGCGCAATGAGAACCGACACGATGCAACACCTCGACCTGATGACCGCCACCCATATCGCCAGTAGCGCGATCCGTATCGCCCGGGAAACGGGCATCAAGCCACTGGCCGTCGCCGTGCTGGATGCTGCAGGTCATCCGCTGGCAGTCTTGCGTGATGAAAGTGCCAGTTTCCTGCGACCACAAATTGCCACCGGCAAGGCCCGCGGTTGCCTGGGAATGGGTTTCGGCGGGCGTGAACTGGCCCGGCGCGCACAGGCGATGCCGGCGTTTTACGACGCCATCAACAGCCTGACCGGCGGCGAGGTCATTCCCGCAGCCGGCGGCGTGCTGATTCGCAATGCCGAGGGCCTGATTCTGGGGGCCGTGGGTGTCAGCGGCGACACTTCGGACAATGACGAACGATGCGCTTTGCAGGCTATTGAGCAGGCGGCACTGGTGGCGGACACCGGTGATCAGTTGGCACTTTGATCAAGCAACGCGGCCTGCTCCGATAGCAGGCCGCGGAACCACGCCATTGCCGGGTCATGGTCTTGATAGGGATGCCATTGCAGCACCTGCACAGCGTCGGGAAATGCCAACGGTGTAGGGTGAATACGCAGCGGATAATGTTGAGCGAAGCGCTGTGCCTGTCGGCGAAACACCGTGGCGATCCGCGCAGTTCCTACGATGAACTCGGGCATCAGCACAAAACTTTCCAGGGCCACCGCCACTCGACGTTGAATACCCAACTCATGCAGATGCACAGCATCCATCGCCAGGTTTTGACCCTCGGCAAACTCGCGAACCACGTGCTCGGCGCTGCAGTAGTCGGCCAGGCTTAATCCGTCGGCGAACTGCGGCTCCCGCGCGCAGACGATGCAACAGAGCTGGTCACTCATCAGTGGTACATGAGGGTAAGCCGGGTTCAAGCGCCGCTTGGGAACAATCACATAGTCACTGCGTCGATAATCGAGCGCTTCGCTGACCACATCACCGTCGCGCGGTACGGGCAAATCCCGCAGACTCAAGCGAACGCCAGGTGCGACTCGAGCCAATTCAAGGCTGACTGCCGGCAACAACACGCCAGCCACGTAGTCGGACGCCACCAACGTGAAGTTGCGATAACAGTCGGCCGGCTCGAAGTTGACCGGTGCATCGATGATTTCACGCGTCAGTGCCAATGCTTCACGCACTTTGGGAAGCAGCGCCACCCCCAGTGCCGTGGCTTCCAATCGCCGTCCTACCTGGACCAGCAACGGATCATTGAAATGCTCGCGCAAACGCCCGAGTGCCGAACTGGTTGCCGACTGACCCAGGCACAATCGCTCGGCGGCCCTGCTGACGCTGCCTTCGCTCAACAAGGCTTCCAGCGCGACCAGCAGGTTCAAGTCAAGGCGTCGATAACGCATGTTGTACCTGTCTCGCACCCTGGAGTTTTCTGATGACAGCCAGACTGCCGTGACTGAGGGAGGCTGACTAATCGAGTTCAGGGATGCAACCTATCGTCAATCACGATACCTGGCGCGCAGGCGCATTGGGTGTGAACTCAAGCGTCTAGCGGGTCGTACTCGTTGACGTTGGTGACCTGCGAATGCAGCCGGCCCAACAACTCGACGAGGGTGTCCACTTCCGAGGCAGAGAGCCCGCTGAGCAGGCGCCGCTCGCGTTCCAGTGCCACCTTCAATACCCGTTCATGCAAGGCTTTGCCGCTGTCCGTCAGGCTGACGGTGTAGCGCCGCGCATCGGTTGAATCGACTTGGCTGCGAATGTGCCCTGCCGTTTCCAGGGACTGGAGTGAGCGACTGACCGCGCTCTTGTCCAGACCGATCGTCTGGCAGATTCGATTGGCCGTGATGTCATTTTCCACGGCAAGCATCGAGAGCATTCGCCACTCGACCACACCGATACCGAAGTGTTTGCGATAGCACTGCGATGCCCCTGCAGAGAGCTTGTTGGACAAAAAATTCAACAGTGCAGGGACATAACGCGTCAGGTTCAGTTGGGATTCTGCGGACATTGAGCGAACACCTTGGATCGGCGGGGCCTTGGAATATTGGTTGACACCGCAACTAAATAATCGGAGGATTTCTCAACCGAACATTACGGGCGATTCGCTGCATGATAGGCCGTCGCCCTGCCTCATAAAAATAATTATCAGGTTTTGGTCATGCACCCTTTCAATCTCATCGCCTTCGTCTTTCTCGTGCCAGCACCCGGCTGACCCGTCCCCGGCCAGTGCTCTAACCGACGCTTTTTTTCAGCAGCCACTTCAGTGTGGAGGGACAGGTCATGCTTCAAGTCAACGTCACCCGCAAAACAGACGAAGCCGAAGGCATCTGCAGTTTCGAGTTATGCGCCGCGCACGGCAGCCCGCTGCCGGCGTTCGAGGCCGGTGCCCACATCGACATTCATCTTGCCGATGGCCTCACCCGCCAGTACTCCTTGTGCAACGATCCCAAGGAACGTCACCGCTACCTGATCAGCGTGCTCAAGGACCCGAACTCACGGGGCGGCTCCAGGGCCATGCACGAGCAGATTAAGTCTGGGCAAACAATCACCATCAGCGCTCCGCGCAATCTGTTCCCGCTTGATCGCTCAGCCAAGCGACACCTGCTATTTGGTGGTGGAATCGGTATCACACCCATGCTGGCCATGGCCTGGGAGCTGTCGCATCAAGGAGCAGATTTCGAGCTGCACTACTGCTTCCGTTCGAGCGAGCGTGCAGCGTTCGTCGCGATGCTCGAGCAAACCCCTTTCGCCGACCGCATAAAGCTTCATGACGACAGCGGCCCCCAGATGCAGAAGCTGGATGCACGCGCCTTGCTCACACCCTGCCAGGCTGGCACCCATCTGTATGTGTGCGGGCCGAGCGGTTTCATCAACTACATCCTCGATTCGGCGCAGAACGGCGGGTGGCCGCAGGAGCGGGTACACAAAGAGTTCTTCGCCGCCGCCCCTATCGATCAAGGCGCCAATGCAGCGTTCGAAGTTGAACTGGCAAGCAGTGGCCAGGTTTTTCATATTCCTGCCGAACGTACGGTGTTTGAAGTACTCGACGAGGCCGGCATAGCGATCGAGTCATCCTGCGAGCAAGGCGTCTGCGGTACGTGCGTCACCCGCATCCTCAAGGGTATTCCCGAACACCGGGACAAGTTCCTGACCCTGGCCGAACACGCCGCAAACGATCGTTTTACCCCCTGCTGCTCCCGCGCCAGATCATCACGCCTGGTGCTCGACCTGTGAATTCAAACAACAACATCAACCGTGCCTCCTGGAGAACACCATGAACACCTCCACTCTCCAAACCCTTGCCGAAGAAATTCCGGCACCTGCCTTGCCCAGCTTTCCCCTCAACCAGTGGTACGTCGCTGCCCTGGGTTGGGAGTTGAAGGACAAACCTGTGGGCCGAACATTACTCAACAAGCCAGTGGTGCTGTTTCGCAAGGCCAACGGCGAGGTCGCGGCATTGGAGGACCGCTGTTGCCACAGGGCACTCCCCCTGTCGAACGGCACGCTCGAAGCAATGGGCATTCGTTGCGGTTATCACGGCCTGCTGTTCGATGACCATGGAAAATGCATCGAGATCCCGGGCCAGGACAAGATCCCGAGCAAAGCCAAAGTGCCGGCGTATCACGTGTGTGAGCAGGACCAGATCGTCTGGATCTGGTTTGGCAGCGAGGCACAACCTGAGCCTATGTGTGAGCCACCGGCCTACGCCGTGCACAGCAGTGGCAAATACCTGTTCGACGGCAACGTGTACCACTACAACGCGCCCTATCAGCTGATCCACGACAACCTCATGGACTTGAGCCATTTGGGGTATGTCCACCTGCGCACCATCGGCGGTAACGCCAGCATCCACATGAATGCGCGGATGAGTGTGGAAAGCGAAGACAACGTCGTACGGGTGGTGCGCCATATGCCGGACTCTGTTCCACCGCCCACTTACACCGCCGCCTACCCCTTCAAAGGCAACGTGGACCGTTGGCAGGAAATCGAATTTCACGTCAGTCATCTGCGGATCTGGACCGGCGCGGTGGATGCCGGCACCGACTCGCTGGACGACCCCGATCGCGGTGGCTTCCACATGCGCGGGTTCCACGGCGTAACGCCGGAAACCGACACCACCAGTCACTACTTCTGGACCATTGCCACCAACCCGGCGAGTGATCCAGAAACCATCAAGGCCAAGGTCGTCGAGCAAACTATCCTGACCTTCGATGAAGACAAGGAAGTGATTGAAGCCCAGTATCAGAACATGTGCCGGTTCGGTGCGCGTCCGATGATCGACATCCACGTTGATGTCGGCGCCAATCGCGCCCGCCGAATCATCGAGCAACTTCGCCAATCCAATCGTTGAATCCAGTTAAATAAACGCCAACCTTGCTCGCGCCCCACGCACCGCAGCCATGTGCTGCTCGGCCTGGGGCAGCAGGTAGCTGAAAAAGAACCCGGCGGTTTCCAGTTTGACGGCGCGCAGCGGATCGTCTTCAGGCAATTGCCGCGAGACCCGAGCCGCCCGTGCCCAGGCCAGCGCTAGCAAGGTCAGGCCGCATAGCTGAAGAAAACTCCCTGCAGCTCGATAGGGGTACTCGACATCTTCGAGTGATCGCTCACGCACCTCGCCAACCAGCACGTGAAGCGCACTACACAGGTTCACCAGTTGTGCAGCAAAGTCGGCGCACTGTGGCATTTCGGCGCCCAGCCTGGACTCCTCGCGCAATTGCGCCAACAACAGGTCGAAAGCCTGGCCCTGGTCGCCCAGTACTTTGCGTAGCAGCAGGTCGTTGGCCTGAATCTCGTTGCTACCTTCGTAGATCATGGCGATACGGCTGTCGCGCAGGGTTTGCTCGATGGCAAATTCGGTGACGTAACCGTAACCGCCAAACACCTGCAAGGCGTTGCTGGCCTGGCGAAAACCCTGTTCGGTGAAAAACGCCTTAATGATCGGCGTTAGCAGTTGCGCCAGTTGCCCGGCTTGTTGCCGAGCCAGCAGCTGCGGGTCATGTTCGGCCTGGTCCAACAGGTGTGCGACCCAATAGCCAATAGCGCGCATGCCTTCGCTGGTGGCGCGTAACTCGAGCAGGACGCGGCGTATTGCCGGATGGTAGTGGATCGGGTCGGCTGCCTGCGCCACGACCCCGGCCGGTCTTGACGGTGCACGCATCTGCTGGCGTTGACTGGCGTAGCTACGGCAGTTCTGCCAGGCCGCTTCACAGTGCCCCAGGCCTTGCAGGCCTACGTGAAGACGTGCCGAGTTCATCATCACGAACATCGCCTTCAAGCCACGATTGACCTCGCCAATCAACCAGCCCTGGGCCGTCTCGAACACCAGGGAACAGGTGGCACTGCCCCTGATCCCCATCTTGTGCTCGATACCGTCGCAGGCCACGCCGTTGGCCTGCCCTTGATTCAATAACTTCGGCACCAGGAACAGCGAAACCCCTTGGCTGCCGGTTGGCGCTCCCGGCACGCGAGCCAGCACCAGATGCAGGATGTTGTTGGTGAGGTCGTGCTCGCCGCCTGAGATAAACAGCTTGCTGCCACTGAGCCGATAACTGCCGTCGTCCTGAGGTTCGGCGCGACAGCGTAGCAGGCCTACATCACTGCCAGCCTGGGGCTCAGTCAGGCACATGGTGGCCAAGGTTTCGCCACTGATTATCCCGGGAAGATAGCGCTCCTGCAGCCAAGCGGCTGCGTGGGTCTTCAAACACAGGTAGGCGCCGTGGACGATGCCGGTGTACATGGCCCACGCGTGGTTACTGGCGTAAAGCATCTCTTGCAGCGCCGCGTCGAGCACTTGCGGCAAGCCTTGTCCGCCCAGCGCCTCGGCACAGGCCAGGGCCGGCCAACCGCCTTCGACATAGGCCCGATACGCGTCGGCAAAGCCATCCGCAGTGGTGACCCGCCCCTCAGCCAAACGGCAACCCTGACGATCGCCAATGCTGTTTAACGGCGCCAGGATGCCACTGCTGAAACGCCCAGCTTGCTCCAGTACCTGCACGGCCAGCGGCAAATCCAGCGCCTCGAATACCGAACTCCGACGCCACGCTTCGGGTGCCTGCAGCCAGTGTTCAAGAACAAATTGCATATCGCGCAAGGGCGCCTGATAGCTCCACATGTGAAACCTCATAGGGTAGTGAACAGGTGACATCCGTCGCTACGGGCGGGCTACTGATGCCTCAGGCGCGCCAGGTCGGGTTCTCGATCAGCAGGGCCATGCCCTGCCCGCCGCCGACACAGGCCGCGGCAATCCCATAGCGCAGGTTGTGTTCGCGCAGTTGCCGGGACAGGGTCAATACCAGGCGCAGGCCACTGGCAGCCAACGGGTGACCGAGGGCCAGCGAGCCCCCCTGGACGTTGAGACGGCAGCGGTCCAGCTGCAACTCCTGAGCCACGGCGAGGACCTGGGCGGCTTGGGCTTCATTGATTTCAAACCTGTCGATCTGATCCAGGCTCAAGCCGCTGCGCTGCACCAACAGACGAATCGCCGGTGCAGGTCCGATCCCCATGAACTCCGGTGCCACTCCCACCACCGCGCTGGCCCGCAGCAAGGCTAACGGTGTGCCGCGGCTAGCCGAAGCAGGTCCGACCAGCGCCGCCGCCGCACCATCGGCTACCGCACAGCTGTTTCCAGCGGTTTGTACGCCGCCCTCGTGCACGGCGCGCAGCCGGGCCAGGGCGGCGAGATTTGCGGGTCGTGGGTGGCTGTCTTTACTCACTGAGTCGACGCCCCGCGGCAAGCGAATACTGCGAGATTGATAGCCTTCAAGTTCAAAGATCTGTGGAGCCACAGCAACAATCTCCGGCGCCAGCCACCCTGTCTGCTGCGCTGCAAACGCCTGCTGATGACTGGCACAGGCATAGACGTCCACGGCTTCGCGACTCAGCCCATAGCGCCGTGCCAGCTTGTCGGCAGTGGCGATCATGTCCACCCCGGGCGCTGGGTCGTACAACGCTTCCCAGAGAAAGTCCTTGAACTGTACCTCGGCGCCAAGGCGGAAACCGCCACGATGGGTATAGGCGGCAATCGGATTGCGTGACATCGACTCGGTGGCCACGCACAGCGCCAGTTGCACACCGTCATCCAGTTGCCTGGCGGCCTGGCGCAGCAATTCGAATCCGGTGGCACAGATGCGCTGTACGCCCAGTGCCGGAACCGATTGCGCCACGCCGCTATACAGACCGATATGCCGTGGCAGCAGGTAGGCATCGAAACTGGCCTGGGCCATGGAGCCCGCCAGCACGCTGTCTACCGCCAGTGGATCGACGCCCGCACGAGCCAGTACTTCGCGCCCGACCTTGATGCCCAGGTCGATTGGCGAAACTTCAGCCAGTGCACCACCGAGGTCCACCCACGGCGTGCGCACTGCATCGAAAATCGCTGCATCGGCAAAGGCCGAGTACTGCCCGTCGGTGTTCAGCACTTCGCTCACGATTTCGCTCCGGCCCGCAGGATGGTCGGATCGAGCCCGCGATACAGGGCCTCGACCTGCTCCGCGCGCCACTGCAACACCGCACGCTGATTGATCGAGCCCTTGTCGGTGATTTCCCCACGATCAATGGAGGCCGGCTCGTCGAGCAAGGCAATCCATTCCAGGCGACTGGCATTGCCGCCGGCTTCGCGATTGAGCCGCTGCAACCAATCGGCGAACCACTCGCGTACCGGCGCGCTTGCCAACACCTGGGCGTCGCTGGCACTGGCCGCCAGCCCCGCCAGGCGTCGGCATTCGTACAATCTCGGGAACACCAGCGCGCCGAGGCATTGACGATCCGGCGCGGTCACTACCAGGTCCTGGACATAGGGCGAGCCCTCCAGTACCGCACGATTGCGCAGCGGGCCGACACTGACGAACACCCCTGAAGACAGCTTGAAGTCCTCGGCGATGCGCCCATCGAACATCAGCCCCAGTTGCGGGTCATGCGCGTTGGCCAGCTTGAGCGCATCCCCGGAGCAGTAAAAGCCTTGTTCGTCGAACACCTCGGCGGTCTGCTGCGGTGACCGCCAGTAACCGGGCATGATGTGCGGCCCACGGAAGCGCCCTTCCAGCTTGCCGTCCTTGGGTACCAACCGAACCTCGCAACCCGGCGCCGGCAAGCCGATATAACCGGCCATGGACAATGGCCCGGTGGTAAAGGTGCAGGAAGGCGCGGCCTCGGTCATGCCGAGCCCGGCCATCATCCGGATGCGTTCGCCACAGTGTTGTTCGGCGACCCGGTCCAGGCGATCCCAGACGCTTTGCGACAGCCCGGCAGCGGCGAAGAAAAATAGGCTGACGCGCTTGAAAAAACACTCCCGGAGCTCCGCGTCCTGTTCCAGGGCCGAGACCAGTTCTTCCCAACCCTTGGGCACGGTCAGGTAGGCAGTGGGAGATACCTCCTTGAGGTTGCGCAGGGTCTGGGCAAAGCCCTGAGCAGTAGGTTTGCCGTCGTCCAGGTAAAAACTGCCGCCGTTGTAGAGCACGATGCCCAGGTTATGGCTGCCGCCGAACGTGTGGTTCCACGGCAGCCAATCCACTAGCACCGGAGGCTCTTGACCGAACACTGGAAAAGTCTGCAACAACATCTGTTGGTTGGCGCAGAGCATGCGCTGGGTGGTGATTACGGCCTTGGGCAGCCTGGTCGAGCCGGAAGTGAACAGAAACTTGGCGATGCTGTCCGGGCCGGTGGCGGCAAAAGCGGCTTCAGCCTCGGCGCCGCCCGGTTGCTCAAGCAGGCTGGAAAAGCTCACCTGGCGGCGGCCCGCGACCTGGCCACGGACGCTGATCAGTGGTGTATCGGCCGGCAGCACAGCCTCGATGGCGCGCTGGTACGCCGGGGCATCACTGACGAACACCAGGCCTGGTTGCAGCAGGTCGCACACGTGGCGCAGCTTGGAGAAGTCCTGGGACAGCAGCGAATAGGCTGGCGATACCGGGCAGTAGGGAATGCCCGCATACATGGCACCGAAGGCGACTTGCAAATGCTCGATGTCATTACCCGAAAGCAGCACCAGGGGTTTGTCAGCCGAAAGGCCATGGCCCAGCAGGCATTGGGCGATAGCCCGGACACTGGCGAGCATTTGCGCGTAACTCACCCGACGCCATTCACCGTCGTCCTGGCGGGCGGCGATAAAGGTCTGCTCGGGACGCACCTGGGCCCAATGCACCAGACGGTCGAGCAACCGCCTGGGCATCTCGGCCAACGGTTCGAGGGAGCGCATGTGCAATACGCCGTGCTGCTCGGTAACCTCGACCGCCGCGCAACCGATGGACACGTGGCGATAGCGCGGTGCGCTGGCTTGGACATGGGGTTGCAAACTGAATTCGGAACTCACCTGTTTCTTCTCCGTCGAGGCACGCTAAACCCAAGCCACACACAGGCGACTCAGCGATAGCGTGGCAGCCGTTGGCTGCAGCCTTGTTATTGTTATTTCGGCCTTGCACACGGGCATTTGACTTGCGGGGGAAGCCAATGCCCGCCTGTTCAGATCGGGTAGTGCCGCGGTCCATTCTGCAAGGTGACCCAACGCAACTGGGTGAAGTGCTCGATGGATGCCTTGCCACCGAAACTTCCGTAGCCGCTGGACTTGACCCCGCCAAAGGGCATCTGCGCCTCGTCGTGCACGGTCGGGCCGTTGATATGACAGATGCCCGACTCGACCCGTTGGGCCAAGGCCAGGGCACGCCCGCTATCGCGGCTGAAAATCGCCGCCGACAAACCAAACTCGGAGTCGTTGGCCAAGTGCAGAAGTGCTTCATCCCCGTCACCGCGCAGCAACACGGCCACCGGTCCGAACGACTCCTCGCGGTACAGGCGCATGCTTGCGTTGACGCCGTCGAGCAGGGTCGGCTGCAAGATGCTGCCGTCCAGTTGCCCGCCGACCACCAGCCGCGCGCCCTTGGCCAGGGCATCGTCGATCAAGCCCTTGATGCGCGTTCCGGCGCTTGCGTCCACCAGCGAACCGAGCACCGACTCCGCAGCCGCAGGGTCTCCCGCGCGCAGGGTGGCGACCTTGGCCGCCAACTTGTCGACAAAGGCATCGGCAACCTTGGCATCGACGATCAGCCGCTCGGTGGACATGCAGATCTGCCCCTGGTTGAAATAAGCGCCAAAGGCGGCCGCCTCTACCGCGGCGTCCAGGTCGGCATCGTCGAGCACCAGCAACGGTGCCTTGCCGCCCAGTTCCAGCAACGCCGGCTTGAGGTGGCGCGCGGCGAGTTCACCGACGATACGTCCGACATGGGTCGATCCGGTGAAATTGACCCGGCGTATCGCCGGGTTGGCGATCAGCCGCTCGACAATCGCCGCGGCATCCTCAGGTGCGTTGCTGATCACATTGACCACGCCATCGCCCAGGCCGGCGTCTTGCAATACCTGACCGATCAGGCGATGCACCGCAGGACTGAGCTCGGAGGCCTTGAGCACCACGGTGTTGCCGCACGCCAATGGCATGGCGATCGCGCGGGTGGCGAGAATCACCGGGGCGTTCCAGGGAGCGATACCCAAGACGACGCCGCAGGGTTGGCGCAGGGCCATGGCGAAACTGCCAGGCACATCCGAGGGGATGACTTCGCCATTGATCTGCGTGGTCATCGACGCCGCTTCACGCAGCATGTTGGCCGCCAGCCGCACGTTGAACGCGTACCAGTTGGCCATGGCGCCGGTTTCGCCGGCCGCCTCGATGAACTCGGCACTGCGTGCCTGCAATTGCTCCGCCGCCTTGAGCAAACGGCTCCGGCGTTCATTGGGGGCCAGGGCAGCCCAGACGGGAAACGCCTTCTGCGCAGCGGCCACCGCGGCGTCGGCATCTTCCAGGGTAGCGGCGGCGACCCGCGACACCAACTCGCCAGTCACCGGGTTACGGCGTTCGAAGGTTCGACCGTCGCGGGCGGGGCACGACTGGCCGCCAATCAGCAGGGGCACGTCCAGCATGGTGATTCCTCTTTATAGTCTTTGTCGGGAATACGTAGGAACGAGGTAACCGCAGCTCCCGGCGCATCCGCCCGTAGCAGGATGCGCCCGGCTGCCTGGCGCGGCACCTCAGCGTTTGTACGCTTGCAGGCCCGGCTTGATGCTCTTGTCGTCGAGGAATTGTTTCATGCCCTGCTCACGGCCGCCTTCGGTGTCCAGCAGGCGTGACTGATCGAGCTTGGCGTACAGGTAATCCTCGTTCTGCTCCCACGTCAGTTCGCGGCAACGTTTGAAACCATGCTTGGCCGCACGCAGCACCACCGGGTTTTTCTCCAGCAGGTTACGCGCCAGCGCCACAGTGACTTCCCGCAGTTGTGCCAGGGGTACGCTTTCATTGACCAGGCCCATCTCGGCGGCCTTCTGCCCGCCAAAGGTCTTGCCGGTCATGATGTAGTACAGCGACTGGCGATGGCCCACGGTGTCGGCCATGGCCTTGCTGACCAGGTTGCCCGGCGGGATACCCCAGTTGATCTCCGAAAGGCCGAAGGTCGCTTCGTCGGCACAGATCGCCAGGTCGCAGGCCACCAAGGGGCTGAAGCCGCCGCCGAAGCACCAGCCGTTGACCATGGCAATGGTCGGCTTGGCGTACATGCGCAACAGCTTCCACTGCCATTGCGAGGCTTCGCGGCGGATTTTTTCCTGGAGGATCTCCGGGCCAGCGTCCACTTCGCGAAAGTATTCCTTGAGATCCATCCCCGCAGTCCAGGCTTCGCCCGCACCGGTCAGTACCAGCACACCGGCGTCCGGATCCTGCTCCAGGGTCTCCAGAACATCGATCATCTCGCGGTTCAGGGTCGGGCTCATGGCGTTGCGTTTTTCCGGGCGGTTGAGGATGACCCACGCGATGCCTTCCTCGATTTCCACTTTGACCGTTGTCCAGCGACCTTCGTAATTGCTCATGACGATGCTCTCTTGTTCTTGGTTTGAAGATGACTGGAAATTAAATCAGCCAATTAGTTATGTCAATTAACTATTAATAGAATTAACCAATTTCCTCGCACTGGAAGCTTCCATCCCCAAAACGCCAGGCAACATTGGTCATAGCAATCACCGGTCAACGCCGGCAAAATAGATAGTCTTGTTAACCTCCAACCTTCAGGACTCACCTGCAATGGCCAAGCCCTCCCCCCTCGCCGAGTCGATCGAGGCAGCGTCGACCAACGTCGAGATGCAGGCACCACTCGATTCGGCGTTGAACGACCTGATCGGCTACGCCATGCGCCGCGCACAACTCAAACTGTTCCAGAACCTGATTGGCCGCCTCTCGGCCCACGATCTGCGACCCGCCCAGTTCTCGGCCCTGGCGATCATCAATCAGAACCCCGGCCTGATGCAGGCCGACCTGGCCCGGGCACTGACTATCGAGCCGCCCCAGGTGGTACCTCTGCTCAATAAACTGGAAAGCCGTGCGCTGGCGGTTCGCGTGCGTTGCAAGCCGGACAAGCGTTCCTATGGGATCTTCCTGAGCAAGACCGGCGAGACCCTGCTCAAGGAACTCAACCAGATCGCCGCGCAAAGCGACCTGGATGCCACCGCGGCACTGGACGATCAGGAACGCGAAGAGCTGCTGCGACTGCTGAAGAAGATTTATCAGGAGTGACGCACGCCCCCAACGGGCGTGTCGGTGAGAAGCCTGCAGTCCCCGGGGTTACCAGATCGGCAAGGTGTAGGTCACCAGGAAGCGGGTCTGGTTTTCATCGCGAAATGCTGCGCCGGCCGGGAAATCGTTGCGATAAATCGCCTTGCGCGCCACCAGTCCAACGTTTTTCAGCGGCCCGCTCTGCACCACATAGCCCAGCTCCATCTGGAACTCGCGCTCCTTGCGATCTTCGGCGTTGAAGGCTGCCAGCTCGATATTGTCACCGCGCAAATAACGCAACCGCCCCCTTAGCCCGGGCACTCCGGACGCTGCGAAATCATAGTCATAGATGGCCTGCCACGTGCGCTCCCTGGCGTTGAGAAAGTCCGAAGCCATGGTCAGCTCACTCATCCCCATCAACTCTGTCCCGGAGATGTAGGGCGTCGCCGAGTCGCCACTGGAATGCATGTAGCCGAGGCCCAGGCGATGCCCGCCATAGCGGTAGCTGAACAGCCCCGAGACGTTGCGGTTGTCCACTTCACCGGCCTTGGCACTGCCATCCTCGCGACTGAAAAAACTGCGCAGGTCGCTGGTCAATGTCCCGCCGCCCAGCGGCAGGTCATGCAGCAAGGCAAAGGTATCCTGTTGGTACAGGTCGGCCACCTCGGCGTGGTAGGCACGCAGGCTCAGCGTCTTGCTGACCTGATAATCGCCCCCCACATAGGCCATGTGCGAGGTCGTGGCAGTCGCGTTGAAGCGCCGGTTGGGCGACGCGATGGTCATCGCCTCATAGTTGGTGGAATTGCGCTTGTCGATGCGATCGATGTACCCGGTGTTCAGCGTCAGGTCATCGATGTCCCTGGAGCTCAGGATGGTGCCGCGAAAGGTTTGCGGCAGCAGTCGCGAGGGGCTGGCAAACGCAAACGGCAGGAAGATCGACACGTCCCCGGACTTCACCGTGGTCTGGGCAAAACGCAGCTTGGCGGTCGGGGCCAGGCGCGAGTACTCATCCGCCGCCCGATTGTCGCTGGCCGACACCGGCAACAACTCAGTGCCGCTGCGATCCGGCGCGGAGTCGAGCTTGACCCCCAGCAGCCCGCGGACGTCCAGTCCAAAACCCAGCGGCCCCTGGGTAAACCCCGACTCCATGCTCATGATGAAACCCTGGGCCCACTCCTGGGCAGCGGTCTTGGCCCCATCGTCCTTGTATTGGCGGTCCAGGTAGTAATTACGCAGGGTCAAGGTGCCATGGCTGTCTTCGATAAAGCCCGCGGCGCGAAGCTGGGTGGGCAGAACGCTCAAGCCGAGCAGCGCCAGGACCCACCCGCGACCGATACCGGGTACACAGGTGGCTGACGCCGTCGCAACGTCGTACGTGGGGAGATTGGGCATGTTCGATTTCCATTTTTTATTATTGTTTGTGCTGCCAGGAGAGCGCAGCACAGCCGGCTTCGCGGACAGAGAATGGAAATTGCCCATGACTCCTGTCAATGGTAACTGACCGATAATCGAACATTAATATTGTTATCTATTTTTCATCAGATCTTTCGATAATCTCTTTATCCATTGATTTATATAACTTTTATCCTGTTTTTATAGATTTTTATGGGCCAGTTCATTTTTTAGTTATCTTTGTTATCTTATTAATCAGCAGTCATCTTCAGCGTACCTCGTGCGATGGGACGGCTCGACTCCACAACAAAAACAACAATGAGGTTCCCCCCATGGACAGCCCATCGCGTCGTTCGACGCTGACAATCGCTTTGTGCTTTATCGTTGCGTTGATCGAGGGTTTCGATCTGCAGGCCGCCGGCACTGCTGCCGCCGGGCTGCGCCAGAGTTTTGCCCTGGACCCGAAAATGATGGGTTGGGTGTTCAGTGCCGGGATCATCGGCCTGCTGCCTGGGGCGTTTTTTGGCGGCTGGGTCGCCGATCGCATCGGCCGCAAGAAAATCCTCGTCGGTGCAGTGCTGCTGTTCGGCCTGTTTTCCCTTTGCACTGCCTATGTCGAGAGTTACTCCAGCCTGTTGCTGGTGCGCTTCATGACCGGGTTGGGCCTGGGTGCCGCCCTGCCCAACCTGATAGCCCTGTGCGCCGAGGCCGTAAGCGAACGCAACCGCGGCACCGCCATCAGTGTCATGTACTGCGGCGTGCCCCTGGGCGGTGCGCTCGCGGCAGTGGTGGCGATGTTTTCCAGTGAACACTGGCAAACCACCTTCATCATCGGCGGCCTGGTGCCCTTGCTGGTTGTACCGCTGATGGCCCTGCTGCTGCCCGAGTCCACTGCCTTCCGCCAGCAACGTTCAGCAACTGGCAGCCCACGGCCGTCCACCGCACAGGCGCTGTTCGGCGAAGGCCGGACACGCAACACCCTGGCCTTGTGGCTGAGCTATTTCTTCACCTTGACCGTGATGTACATGCTGCTCAACTGGCTCCCTTCATTGCTGCTGGAACAGGGCTTCAGCAAACCCCAGGCGGGCATGATCCAGATGCTGTTCAACATCGGTGGCGCCCTCGGCTCGCTGCTCGGTGGCCTGCTTCTGGACCGTTGCAACGGCCTCAAGGTCGTGCTGTTCGTGTATGCCGGGTTGCTGGCGGCGCTGGCCGGGGTCGGCCTGTCTAGCGGAATCGTGCCAATGTCCATCGCCGGGTTTGCCGCCGGGCTTTTCGTCATGGCTGCGCAACTTGTGCTCTACGCCCTGGCGCCACCGTCCTACCCGACTGCAGTGCGCGCCACCGGCGTCGGTGCGGCCGTGGCCATCGGTCGCCTGGGCTCAGTGGCAGGCCCCTTGGCCGCCGGGCAGATCCTTGCCGCCGGTGCCGGCACTACTGGCGTGCTGCTAGCGACTTCACCCGGGCTGGTGATCGCCGCCTTGTCGATCATCACCGTGATTGCCCGCTCCAGTTCGACTACTGAAGCACCGCTGAATACCGCCAACTGAGCATCACTGCGAAGTTTTCAACCTTGCAGCAAAATCCAATCGAGTAAGGTGCGGTTTCACCACCGCCGTCCTCTCCCAGTGCCAGCGTGCACTGGGACTGGGCGCGTGCAGTTACAACGTCCCGAATCGCAAAGCATGTCCCAGGCTCTACCCCATCAGCCCATTACACTCCTCTATTGGATCCTTTGCGATGAAATCCACGAAACGTTCGATAATCGAACACTTTACAAAACTATAAGCATTTGTTTTTTAAGCGTTTTTATAAACTCATATTAAGAAACAGAGCAAAACCCTCTAACAGCCACTTTTCAATGGATCCATAAAACGATTGACTGGCGCCACACGGTGTCAGGTAAACGCCTGCCCGCTCATAAAAATAACAAGGGTGTCGTGATGAGTGACTTCTCAATCGGGCTCAAGTCTTGGCTTGTACCCACCTTCGTGTGCCTTTCTCGTTTTACCTGTACGCAGCCTCGTCTCAAGGGGCAGCAGCTATGACTGTCGCGCTGAAGAACGTGGTAGATGAACGGCCGATGGCGTCGTTCCAGTGGTTGGCCGTGGGTATCTGTATTGTCCTGAACATGATCGATGGGTTCGACGTGCTGGTGATGGCCTTCACGGCTTCCTCGGTCTCTGCCGAATGGGGTCTGAACGGCGCGCAGATCGGGCTGTTGTTAAGTGCCGGGTTGTTTGGCATGGCGGCCGGCTCTCTGTTTATTGCACCGTGGGCGGATCGCTTTGGTCGTCGACCATTGATTCTGTTTTGCCTGCTGCTCTCGGGGGGCGGCATGCTGTTGTCAGCGCTGAGCCAGACGCCCGTGCAACTGGCGCTACTGCGTGGGCTGACCGGCCTGGGAATCGGCGGGATCCTGGCCAGCAGCAACGTGATTGCCAGTGAATACGCCAACAAACGCTGGCGTGGGTTAGCGGTGAGCCTGCAATCCACCGGTTATGCCCTGGGTGCGACCTTCGGTGGCCTGCTTTCAGTATGGCTGTTGACGCACTTTGGCTGGCGCTCGGTATTCATCTTCGGTGGTGCCGTAACCCTGGCGGTGATTCCGCTGGTGCTGATGTATTTGCCCGAATCGCTGGACTTTCTGCTCGCCCGCCGCCCCGACAACGCCTTGGCACGTATCAATCGCCTGGCCGCCCGCCTCGGTCAGCCACCACTGCGCGAGCTGCCCGCCGCCCTCTCGGCGCCGACTTCAGGCCACGGGCGCTTGGCGCAGTTGCTCTCACCGGCGTCACGGCGCACGACCCTGCTGATCTGGCTGCTGTTCTTCCTGGTGATGTTCGGCTTCTATTTCGTGATGAGCTGGACACCCAAGCTGCTGGTATCGGCAGGGCTATCGGCACAGCAAGGGATCAGCGGCGGCGTGTTGCTGAGCGTCGGCGGTATTTTCGGCGCAGCCCTGATTGGTGCCCTGGCCTCGCGCTGGCGCCTGACCCGTGTGCTGTCGCTGTTCATGCTGGCTACGGCAGGTTTGCTGGTGCTGTTCGTTGACTCGGCCTCATCAGTATCCATGGCCCTCGGACTGGGTCTGTTGATCGGGCTGTTTGCCAATGGCTGCGTGGCGGGCTTGTACGCGCTGTCACCGATTGTCTATGACGCTTCGGTACGAGCAACTGGCGTCGGCTGGGGCATCGGTATCGGGCGGATCGGCGCGATTCTGTCGCCGACCGTGGCCGGCCTGTTGCTCGATAGCGGCTGGCAGCCACTGCATCTGTATGGGGTGTTTGCTGTGGTTTTCGTCATCGCCGCAGCCGTGCTGCTACTACTGCGACCTGAAGCCAAACAGCAACCTGACGCCCAATTCAGCCAGGCTTGAGCCTATGCCAAGAGTAGCGAGGGGCCGCCCTCGCTACTGACTACATCCTCCAGGAATACAATAATAATGACTCGCTCCCCCCTCCCTCCCCGGGCCTTGCTCGGCGGTGCAATCCTGATCGCCCTCCTACCTTCAGCGCATGCTGAGGACGGTGGCTTTTTCGAGGATTCCAAGACCAGCCTGGTGCTGCGAAATTACTACTTCAATCGTGATTTCAACGATCCGGGCGCCAGCAAGAGCAAGATAGAAGAATGGGCCCAAGGCGCTATCCTCAAGTTCAATTCTGGCTATACCCCTGGCGTGCTCGGTTTTGGCCTTGACGGTATCGCGATGCTTGGCCTCAAGCTCGACAGCGGCCCACAACGCAGCGGTTCGGAACTGCTTCCGGTGCACGACGACGGACGCTCCGCCGACGATTACGGGCGCATTGGCGTGGCCGCCAAAATGCGCCTATCCGCCACAGAACTGATGCTCGGCGAGCTCATGCCGGACATCCCGCTGCTGCGCTACGATGACGGCCGCCTGCTGCCACAGACCTTTCAGGGCACCATGCTGGTGTCCCGAGAGTTGCCGGGACTGAACCTGCAAGCAGGTCAATACACCGACGTGAGCTTGCGCAATTCCTCGAACATGCAAGACCTCTCGGCGTGGGCAGCCCCCACCGTGATGTCGGACGGTTTCAACTACATGGGCGCCGAATACCGCTTCAACCAACAACAAACCCTGGTCGGCGCCTGGCACTCGCAACTCGAAGACATCTATCAGCAAAGCTATCTGAACCTGCTGCATAAACAGCAGTTCGCTGACTGGACCCTCGGCGCGAACCTGGGCTATTTCATCGACAAGGAAGACGGCAGCGCACGGATCGGCAATGTGCAAAGCCACACCGCCTACGGGTTGTTCTCAGCCAAACTTGGCGGCCACACCCTGTACCTGGGCCTGCAGAAGGTCAGCGGTGACACCGCCTGGATGTCGGTATATGGCAGTAGCGGGCGAACCCTGGGCAATGACATGTTCAACGGTAATTTCAGCAACGCCGACGAACGCTCCTGGCAGGCTCGATATGATTACGATTTCGCTGCCGCCGGGATCCCCGGCCTGTTGCTGATGACCCGCTACGGTCACGGCGAAAACGCCACCACCAAGGCCGGCACCGATGGCAAGGAATGGGAGCGCGACACTGAAGTCAGCTACACCCTGCAGAGCGGTCCACTGAAAAGCCTGAGCGTGCGCGTCAACAACGCCACCAACCGTCGCAGCTTCAACAGTGACTTCGATCAGACCCGCATCATCATCAACTACCCGCTGTCACTCTGATCCTCCCTGCAGGGGCGCTTGTCGCCCCTGCAGCTCTCCCCCTCCTTGCGTTACTATGGCGAACCCCCTCTCTGGAAGTCGCCTGCATGAGTAAACCCGGTCAAATGGTGCTAGTGGCACTGCGCAAAATGATTGCCTCGGGCGAACTGGCGGCGGGCGAACGGCTGATGGAGATTCCGACGGCGGATCGCTTCGGCGTCTCGCGCATGCCGGTACGCATGGCTTTCCTGACCCTCGAACAGGAAGGCTTGCTGGTACGCCACGGCGGACGGGGTTATCAGGTGCGCTCGGTGAGTGCCGACGATATTGCCGGCGCCGTGGAAGTGCGTGGGGTGCTGGAGGGGCTGGCCGCCCGGCAGAGTGCCGAACGTGGCTTGAGCGAGCAAGCGCGGGCGGCACTGCATGAATGCCTGGTGCAAGGCGATGCACTGTTCGACAAAGGCTACGTGACAGAAGAAGACCTTGAGGCGTTTCATGACCTCAACATGCGCTTTCACCAGGTGATCGTCGAAAGCAGCGCCAACCCGGCCATCGCCGAAGCCCTGGCGCGCAATGACCATCGTCCCTTCGCTTCAGTGTCGGCGCTGGCTTTCGATCGCGAGGACATGGCACGCGAATACCGGCGCTTCAATTTCGCGCATATGCAACACCACTCGGTGGTCGACGCGCTGGTCAGTCGCCAGGGTGCTCGCGCCGAAGCCATCATGCGCGAACATGCCAATGCGACCCTGCGTTATGCCGAGGTGTTCGGTGCGAGCGGCACCAGTAGCGAAGGGATTAAAGTGATCGCGCGCGGCGAATGATCGTTTGGCTCAGAGGTCCAGCACCAGCAACGCCGATCTGGATCTCGAACAGCAGGGTGTGAACTGATCATTGGCAGCTTGCTCCTCTTCGGTGAGAAACAGGTCACGGTGCTCGGGCACCCCTTCCAGCACACGGGTCAGGCAGGTTCCACAAACACCCTGCTCACAGGAGATCGCGATCTCGACACCGTGACTTTCCAGCACCTGGACCACCGTCTTGTCGGCCGGAATGTCGAACACCCGGCCGCTACTGCCAAGCTTCACCTGGAACGACCCATCGGCACTGGTATCCACCGGCGCTGCGGCGAAATATTCACGGTGTAACTGCGCTTCACTCCAGCCCTGGAGCCTGGCGCTGTCGAGCACATGCTGCATGAAGCCTGAAGGACCACAGACATACAGGTGCAAGTCCGGTGCCGGACCGGCGAGAACGCTGGCCGCATCCAGGCGCGAATCGGGGTCTTGATCAAAATGCAGGTGCACGCGGTCGGCAAAGGGTGACCCCTTGAGTCGTTCGACAAAAGCCGCACGGTCGCCGGCGCGCGCGCAGTAATGCAATTCGAAATCGGCACCGCTGTCGGCCAGTTGCTCGGCCATGCAGAGAATCGGGGTGATGCCGATACCGCCGGCGAACAACAGGCTGCGCCGCGCTTCAGCCACCAACGGGAATAGATTACGCGGCTCGCTGATGTACAGCCGATCGCCGCTGTTGACCTGCTCATGCATGCACTGGGAACCACCGCGCGAGGCTGCGTCCTTGAGTACGCTGATCTGGTAGCGATGGCGCTCTTGCGGGTGATTGCACAGTGAGTACTGACGGATCAGCCCGCCAGGCAAGTGCACATCGATGTGGGCGCCGGCAGTGAAGCCGGGCAGCTCCCCACCCTGGGCACAGGTCAGCTCGTAGCTACAAATATCCAGCGCTTCGTTGTTGCGGGATGTCACGACGACTTCAATCATGTCGCACCTTCAAGACCGGCCACCGCAGTGGCCGCGAAATAGGGGAATGGGTGTGGACCGCGGTATGTTGGAGAGCGCTCGTCGTCGCTATTTGACCGAGGTGATCAGCTCGACCGCCGGGGTCCGCTCTCGGGCGATGATGCGCTCCAGCACTCGCCTGGACTGCACGCCACCGGCATCGATATTGAGCTTGAGCAAGTTGCGCTCAGGGTTGGCCAGCAGGTTTTTCTGCTGTTGCTCGAGCATGTCGAGGTCTTCGCTGAAGATCTTGCCCTGGCCCTCACGGATGCTTGCGGTCAGCGCTTCGTCATGCGGATTGAAGTTGCGTGCCATACCCCAGAAGTACCAGATCGAGGTGTCGGCTTCCGGTGTAATGAAGTCGACCACGATGCTCGCGGCTTTGTGTTGCGGCTCGGCGTCGTAACCGCCCTTGCCGGCATGGGCCACCCCCACCTCGATCAATACGTGACTGGGCGGGCTGAAGCGGCAGATCTGCCAACGGTCCACCAGCACGTCGTCGGCCAGGTTGTTACCCCGCAGGGCCATGCGCCAGAACGGCGGCGCCATGATGTTTTGCATGTGCCGCGCGGTGACCACTTCGTCACCCTGAACGGTGGTGACCGGTGCCGCTTCATCGATTTCCTTCTGGCCAATGCTGGAAGCGTGCACGTAGGTTTCGTGGGTCAGGTCCATCAGGTTATCGATCATCAGGCGATAGTCGCAGCCGATATGGAACAGCCCACCACCATAGGCCCACTCATCGCTGACCGCCCATTGCAGATGGTGGATCAGCGCAGGGTCGGCCTTGTCCTGTTCCCCAGGCCAGACCCAGATAAAACCGTAACGCTCTTCAACGGCATAGGTCTTGTTGCACGGAAAGCCCCGTACGCGCTGCCCCGGCATTTCGACGGTCTTGCCGTCACAGCCCATCACCAGGCCGTGGTAGCCGCAGACCAGGTTGCCGTTCTCGACATAGCCAAGCGATAAGGGAGCGCCGCGATGCGGGCAAAAATTCTCGACGGCGGCAACACGCCCTTCATGGCCGCGATAGAAAACGATTTTCTCACCGCATATTTGCCGCCCCAGGGGCTTCTCGGCGATCTCGTCGGGGGTACAGGCGACATACCAGGTGTTCTTCGGATACATGGGGATCTCCAGGCCAGGTTTATTCTTATGGATCCATTTGATCGATTTTGACCGGAACAAGTCAAGCTATTTTGCCTTGTTAATCACTTAATGGATCCATTAATACGCTTGCAGTGTTTTAATCCTGCGCATTAACCCCATGCCTGGCGTGGTCGATGCGATGATCTTCAGCTTGGGGGGCGATGGTTATTCCCAGGCAATCAGTGCCGTTGACGGCCTGCTGCGTCGTCAAGTGGGCAACCGCTAACCATGGGCTACTTCATTGGCAAGGAAGAGGGTGCCAGCTTGGCCGGCGACATGGACAACAAAACAGGGGAGCAGCACGTTACATGCTGGCTTGCAGAAGCTCACCGCAGATACCGCCTGGGTGCGGGTTAACGGTGCCAGTGGCGGCACCTTGGTCAACGACCGCTTCAACTCTAGTTTCGATAACACGCAGGAACGCACTTGGCAGTGCTCGTCACGACTTCACGCTGCTTCAGGCCGATTACTACCTGAAGTGAAGGGCCGCTGCCGCCCCTTCGCTTCAGGCAGCCAGCCCCTCGGACAATCGCCTGCTCAGGCCTGCAACCCGAACGGGTCGTCCACGGAGTGGCTCGGCTGGGTAAACCAGCGCGGGCCAGTGGCGGTCATGTAGAAATGGTCCTCCAGGCGAATGCCGAACTCGCCAGGCACACAAATCATCGGTTCATTGGAGAAGCACATGCCCTCGGCCAGCGGCGTCTGATCACCGCGCACCAGGTAGGGACCCTCGTGAATGTCCAGGCCGATGCCATGTCCGGTGCGGTGCGGCAGGCCGGGCAACTGATAGTCCGGGCCGAGACCGGCGACTTCCAGGCTAAGCCGTGCGGCGGCATCCACCGCCTGGCAGGGTTCGCCCAGGCGGGCGGCGTCGAAGGCAGCCAACTGGGCGGCCTTTTCCAGGTTCCACAGCGCGCGCTGGCGGTCGCTCGGGGTGCCGAACACGTAACTGCGAGTGATATCCGACTGGTAGCCGTGTAGCAGGCAGCCCGTGTCGATCAGCACCATGTCGCCGTCCTTGAGCACCTGCGCGTGTTTCACCCCATGGGGGAAGGCGCTGGCCTCGCCGAACAGCACGATGCAGAAGGTCGAACCCGGCGCGCCCACCTTGCGGTGCGCCTCGCGGATGAACTCGGCAACCTCGGTGGTGCTGATACCTGCGCGCAGGATGCTGGCGGCAGCCTTGTGCACTTGCAAGGTCATGTCTTTGGCGCGCTGCATCAGCGCCAATTCTGTAGCGCTCTTGTGATAGCGACACAGGTTGATCACGCAGGAAGCGTCTATGAACTCCAAGCGCGATTCGAGGCGGCGGATTGCCTCGAACATGCAGAACGCCAGGGACGGGCATAGGCCCACCACTGCGTCGTCGGCGATGCCCATTCCAGCGAGCATGTCGAGCAGCAGGCGGTAAGGACTCTCATGCTCCTGCCAACCATGGATAACCCCATCCACTTCGCGGAAGTCGCGGATGGTGCCCTCTTCAAAAGCCGGGGCGATATAGGCCAGCGGGCCGTTGGCGGGCAGCACGGCACCGACCATGCGCTCGCTCGGATTCCACTTCACTCCGGTGAAGTAGTACAGGTTGCTGCCGGCGTTCAGATAGAGGGCAGCAATGCCCTGCTCAAGCATCAGGCTCTGGGCCTTGGCAATACGTGACAGGTATTCGTCGAGGCCGATGGGCTGCATGCCCGCAGTCATCTTCGTCAGGCCGGCCAGCGCCTGTTCCGCAGTTTTGCCACCAACACCGACTGTCATCTCGTTCTCCTGAATTATGTGTAATGCTCGAAATTTAAGCCTGACTTAAACTCCAGTCAACGCCTATTTTCAGTGCTACTTAATTTCAGTTAGGCGAAAAGCCTTCTCAGCGATGCGTCGCCCGCTATACTGGCGCCTTCCAGAATACGAGCCACGCCAATGACCGTAGAACAGATCGGGGAACGGTTGCGCCGCTACCGCCGTGCCGCCAACAAGACCCTGAACCAAGTCGCCACTGAAACAGGCCTCACCGCCAGCTTCCTGTCCCAAGCGGAGCGTAACCTCACTGGCGTGTCCATCTCCTCGCTGGCGAAAATCGCAAGTGCCTTGGGCATTCCGCTCAATTCCCTGTTCGAACAGCCTCCCCAGCCCCAGCCTGACTCCCACCAGGGCCAGCGTGTGCGGTACACGGTGGGCAGCCAGCCGTTGGTCTACGAGCGCCTGTCCAGCAGCTTTCCCGGTAACCTGATCAACGCGATGAAGATGACCATGGCGGTGGGCTACCAGTCCGAACTCATCTCCCACGAAGGCGCAGAGTTTACCTATGTGCTCTCCGGGCAGATCGTCTACACCATCGAAGGCCACACCTACCCGCTCGGCCCGGGGGGATCGGTGCATTTCGACTCCACCAAGCACCATTCCATCGCCAACTCTGGCGACGATGTTGCCGAAGTGCTGGTTGTCACCACCATGGGCGGCCTGCTCGACGACCACCCCGCGACTTGAGCGGTCGCGCCGAATAAGTAAGTGTCACTGAATTTAAGTTGTATTTAATTTTAGAATAACTTAAGTTTTGCCTCGGCCGCTGACGGCGCGAGTTTCCCTCTCCCCTTTCAGCGTCACCGCCCAAGCCAGCACGTCGGCCTTTGGCTCCCTGTCGCACATGACGGGCAGCCTACAGCCCGTAAAGCCGCAGGGTCAGGTGCCCCTCCCCTGGAATGAACGACCTGATCTGCCGCCCTCAAAAATAACAACAATGAGGTTCGCATGCGCAAAACAACCACGCTCAAGACCATGATTGCCGCCGGCCTGATCCTCGGCTCCGGCTTCACCCACGCCGCCAGCAACCTGGTGTTCTGTTCCGAAGGTAGCCCTGCTGGCTTCGACCCAGGCCAATACACCACGGGGACCGACTTCGACGCCTCAGCCGAAACTGTCTTCAACCGTCTTTCGCAATTTGAACGTGGCGGGACCAAGGTCATCCCGGGGCTGGCAACCCGCTGGGACGTTTCTCCCGACGGCCTGACCTACACCTTCCACCTGCGTGATGGGGTCAAGTTCCACACCACCGACTACTTCAAGCCGACTCGCGACTTCAACGCCGACGACGTGCTGTTCACCTTCAAGCGCATGCTCGACAAGGACATGCCGTTCCGCAAGGCCTACCCCACCGAGTTCCCCTACTTCACCGACATGGGGATGCACGAAAACATCACCCAGGTCGAAAAAGTCGACGACCATACCGTCAAGTTCACCCTCAAGGGTGTCGACGCAGCCTTCATCCAGAACATGGCCATGAGCTTCGCCTCGATCCAGTCGGCCGAATATGCCGACCAGTTGCTCAAGCAAGGCAAGGCCCAGGACATCAACCAGAAGCCGATCGGCACTGGCCCGTTCGTGTTCAGCAAGTACCAGAAAGACGCCCAGATTCGCTACAAGGGCAACAAGGATTACTGGAAGCCTGAAGACGTGAAGATCGACAATCTGATCTTCGCCATCACCACCGACGCCTCGGTGCGCATGCAAAAGCTGAAAAAGAACGAATGCCAGATCACCTCCTTCCCGCGCCCGGCCGATATCAAGCCGCTGCAGGAAGACAAGAACCTCAAGATGCCTAGCCAACCAGGCTTCAACCTTGGCTATATCGCCTACAACTTCACCCGCAAGCCGTTCGACCAGCTCCAAGTACGCCAGGCGCTAGACATGGCGGTAAACAAGCAAGCCATCATCGACGCCGTTTACCAGGGCGCCGGCCAGTTGGCCGTCAACGGCCTGCCGCCGACCCAGTGGTCCTACGACGAGACCATCAAGGATGCCGACTACAACCCGCAAAAGGCCAAGGAGTTGCTCAAGGCTGCAGGCGTCAAAGAAGGCACGGCACTCAACCTCTGGGCCATGCCGGTGCAGCGCCCCTACAACCCCAACGCCAGGTTGATGGCCGAAATGCTCCAGGCCGACTGGGCCAAAATCGGCATCAAGGCCAACATCGTCAGCTACGAATGGGGCGAGTACATCAAGCGCGCCCACGCCGGCGAGCAGGACATCATGTTGATTGGCTTCACTGGCGATAACGGTGACCCAGACAACTGGCTGGGCACCCTCTACACCTGCAACGCGGTCAACGGCAACAACTTCTCCAAGTGGTGCAATGATGGCTACGACAAGTTGGTAGGGGCCGCCAAGGCCACCGCCGATGTGGAGCAGCGCACCGCGCTGTACAAACAAGCGCAGCACCTCCTGAAAGCGCAGGTGCCGATGACCCCGGTCGCCCACTCCACGGTCTACCAGCCGATGCGCGCCAGTGTGCAAAACTTCCAGATCAGCCCTTTCGGGCTCAGCAGCTTCTACGGCGTCTACAACCAGCAGTGAGCAACAGGGGCCGGCCAAACGGCCCCCTTCGCCTTCCTCGAGCCGGCGCCAGACCGGCGAGGACGGTCTCACCTGCTACAACCAAAAATATCCAGCGCCACACCGGGACACGTCGAGCCCAAGCCTTTACCCATGCAGCCTGAACTGCTGAGAACGGCCAGCACGATGACCGGCATTACAAAAAAGATAAGGAGTGAGTCGCCCAAATGCTGAGTTTTATTGCCCGCCGACTGGGGTTGTTGATCCCCACCTTTTTCGGCATCACCCTGCTGACTTTCGCGTTGATTCGCATGATTCCTGGCGACCCTGTGGAAGTCATGATGGGCGAACGCCGGGTCGACCCCGAAATGCACGCTCAGGCAATGGAACGCCTTGGCCTGAACAAGCCGCTGTATGCCCAGTACCTGGACTACATCGGCAAACTGGCCCAGGGCGACCTCGGTGAATCGCTGCGCACCCGTGAAAGTGTCTGGAGCGAGTTCACTTCGCTGTTCCCCGCGACCCTCGAACTGTCCATGGCTGCCCTGCTGTTCGCCGGGATCCTCGGTTTGCTGGCCGGGGTGATCGCGGCCCTCAAGCGCGGATCGCTGTTCGACCATGGGGTGATGGGCATCTCCCTGGCCGGGTATTCGATGCCGATCTTCTGGTGGGGCCTGATCCTCATCATGTTCTTCTCGGTGTCTCTGGGCTGGACCCCGGTTTCCGGACGGATCGACCTGCTCTACGACATCGAGCCGGTCACCGGTTTCATGCTGATCGACACCCTGCTGGCCGATGACACGGGCGCATTCCTCGACGCCCTGCACCACCTGATCCTGCCGGCCATCGTGCTCGGCACCATCCCGCTGGCGGTGATCGCGCGGATGACCCGCTCCTCGATGCTCGAAGTGCTGCGCGAGGACTACATCCGCACCGCACGGGCCAAAGGCCTGTCGCCGTCGCGCGTGGTGTTCGTCCACGGCCTGCGCAACGCGCTGATTCCGGTACTGACCGTGGTCGGCCTGCAGGTCGGCACGCTGCTGGCCGGTGCAGTCCTGACCGAGACCATCTTCTCCTGGCCCGGCATCGGCAAATGGCTGATCGAAGCCATCGGCGCCCGGGACTACCCCGTCGTACAAAACGGCATCCTGTTAATCGCCTGCCTGGTGATCCTGGTCAACTTCGTGGTGGACATCCTCTACGGCTTTGCCAACCCACGCATCCGTCATCAGCGCTGAGATCATTACCCATGAGTACTCCAACACCCTCGGTAGCAGTCGATCAAAGCCTGCTGTATCCGTCCCCGTACAAAGAATTCTGGCAAGCGTTCTCCAAAAACAAAGGCGCCGTTGCCGGCCTGATGTTCATGTTGCTGGTGATCTTCTGCGCGATCTTCGCGCCCTGGGTTGCCCCGCATAACCCCAGCGAGCAGTACCGCGACTTCCTGCTGACCCCGCCGGCCTGGCTCGAAGGCGGGCAACTGCAGTTCCTGCTCGGTACCGATGAACTGGGGCGCGACCTGCTGTCGCGCTTGATCCAGGGTTCGCGCCTGTCGCTGATGATCGGCTTGTCGTCGGTGGTGATGTCGTTGATCCCGGGGATCCTGCTGGGCCTGTTCGCCGGCTTCTTCCCGCGGCTTCTAGGCCCGACCATCATGCGCCTGATGGACATCATGCTGGCCCTGCCCTCCTTGCTGCTGGCCGTGGCGATTGTCGCCATCCTCGGCCCTGGCCTGATCAACACCGTGATCGCCATCGCCATCGTGTCCCTGCCGTCCTACGTGCGCCTGACCCGCGCCGCGGTGATGGGCGAGCTGAACCGTGACTACGTGACGGCCGCGCGCCTGGCCGGTGCCGGCCTGCCCCGCCTGATGTTCATCACCGTGCTGCCCAACTGCATGGCTCCGCTGATCGTCCAGGCGACCCTGAGTTTCTCCTCGGCAATTCTCGATGCCGCCGCCCTGGGCTTCCTCGGCCTCGGCGTGCAACCGCCAACCCCGGAGTGGGGCACCATGCTGGCCTCGGCCCGCGACTACATCGAACGCGCCTGGTGGGTGGTAAGCCTGCCTGGCTTGACCATTTTGCTCAGCGTGCTGGCAATCAACTTGATGGGCGACGGCCTGCGCGATGCGCTGGACCCGAAACTCAAGAACGCCGCCTGAGGAGATTCCCATGTCACTGTTAGAAATCAACAATCTCAACGTGCGTTTCGGCGACAAGACCGCCGTTCCGGTGGTCGACGGCCTCGACATTAGCGTGGACAAGGGCGAAGTCCTGGCCATCGTTGGCGAGTCGGGGTCGGGTAAATCGGTGACCATGATGGCGCTGATGGGCCTGATCGAGCCCCCCGGTATCGTCACCGCCGACGCCCTGAACTTCGACGGCAAGAACATGCTCAAGCTGAGCAACCGCCAGCGGCGGCAGATCGTCGGCAAAGACCTGGCCATGGTCTTCCAGGACCCGATGACCGCGCTGAACCCGAGCTACACCGTCGGTTTCCAGATTGAAGAAGTGCTGCGCCTGCACCTGAAAATGTCCGGCCGCGCGGCGCGCAAGCGTGCCATCGAACTGCTGGAAAAAGTCGAGATTCCCGGGGCCGCCAGCCGCATGGACGCCTACCCGCACCAGCTCTCCGGCGGCATGAGCCAACGCGTGGCGATTGCCATGGCAATTGCTGGCGAACCCAAGCTGCTGATCGCCGACGAACCGACCACCGCCCTCGACGTGACCATTCAGGCGCAGATCATGGACCTGCTGCTGGCCCTGCAGAAAGAGCAGAACATGGGCCTGGTGCTGATCACCCACGACCTCGCCGTGGTCGCCGAAACCGCCCAGCGCGTGTGCGTGATGTACGCCGGCCAAGCGGTGGAAGTCGGCCAGGTGCCGCAGCTGTTCGACATTCCCGCGCACCCGTACAGCGAAGCCCTGCTCAAGGCGATTCCGGAGCACAGCCTGGGCGAATCGCGCCTGGCCACGCTGCCGGGTATCGTTCCCGGCCGTTACGACCGTCCGCAGGGTTGCCTGCTGTCGCCACGCTGCCCCTACGTGCAGGACAACTGCCGCGCCCAGCGCCCGGCCCTCGATCCGAAAAGCAACAGCCTCGCTCGCTGCTTCTATCCTTTGAATCAGGAGGTGGCGTAATGGCCGTCGTTCTCACCGCCCGCGACCTGACCCGTCACTACGAAGTCTCCCGCGGCCTGTTCAAGGGCCACGCCACCGTGCGTGCGCTCAACGGCGTGTCGTTCGAACTGGAAGCCGGCAAGACCCTGGCCGTGGTCGGCGAATCCGGTTGCGGCAAGTCGACCCTGGCCCGCGCCCTGACGCTGATCGAAGAGCCGTCTTCCGGCTCGTTGAAAATCGCCGGCCAGGAAGTCACCGGGGCCAACAAGGCCGAGCGCAAGCAGTTGCGCAAAGACGTGCAGATGGTGTTCCAGAGCCCGTACGCGTCGCTCAACCCGCGGCAGAAAATCGGTGACCAATTGGCCGAGCCGCTGCTGATCAACACCAACCTCTCGGCCAGCGAGCGGCGCGACAAAGTCCAGGCGATGATGAAGCAGGTCGGCCTGCGTCCCGAGCATTACCAGCGTTATCCGCACATGTTTTCCGGCGGCCAGCGCCAGCGGATCGCCCTCGCCCGGGCAATGATGCTGCAACCGAAAGTGCTGGTGGCGGACGAACCGACCTCGGCGCTGGACGTGTCGATCCAGGCCCAGGTGCTGAACCTGTTCATGGACCTGCAGCAGGAATTCAACACCGCCTACGTGTTCATCTCTCACAACCTGGCGGTGGTCCGCCATGTGGCCGACCACGTGATGGTCATGTACCTCGGCCGGCCAGTGGAAATGGGCCCGAAAGAGGACATCTACACCCGCCCCCTGCACCCCTACACCCAGGCCCTGCTGTCGGCCACACCGACCATCCACCCGGACCCGGACAAACCGAAAATCAAGATCGTCGGCGAACTGCCCAACCCGCTGAACCCACCGTCCGGCTGCGCCTTCCACAAGCGCTGCCCGTACGCCACCGAGCGTTGTAGTACCGAAGAGCCGGCCTTGCGTTTGCTCGACAGCCGCCAGGTAGCGTGTCATTACGCCGAGCAATTTCTCGAGGGGGCGGCCTGACAAACTGCTGCACGGGTATCTGTAGCTCTGCCACTCAACGCGTCCTAGCTTGCCGACAGACTGTTCACCGTGAGTCGTTGCGGTCGAGCAGTTGCAGCAGACTGTGCACATCCGTCAGCGCTGGCGCATGGGCGCCGGCATGGCGGCAAGATATGGATGCGCAAGCCGCTGAAAATCGCAGGCGCGCGCGCAGGTCGGAGATCCCCAGCAACTGCGCCGCCAGCCAACCGGCCATGCACGCGTCTCCTGCGCCCACCGTGTCTGCCACGTTCACGGCAATCGCCGGCTGCTCGAATTGGCTGTCCGGGGTGTGGAGAATCATCCCGTGCTCGCCTCGAGTAAACAGGATCTGCGCCTGAGGATTGAGCGCACGCAGCTCATCCATTGCCTGTTGTTCGGACAGTCCTGGATAGATATGCCGAAGGTCTTCGTCGGAGAGCTTGATCATGTCGGCAAGGGCGGTCATCGTCGGGAAGGTCTGCTCGCGATAATGGCTGTCCATCAAATTGCGCCAGTTCGGGTCAAAACTGATCCGCTTGCCCGCTGCCTTGGCCTGCTGAGCTATGTTCACCAGCCTGCCGGCCAGTGGCTGTCGCGCCAGGCTGATGCAACTGAAATGACACAGTTGCGCCTGGTCGATCCATCCTTCAGGCATCAACTGCGGATCAAAAAACAGATCGGCCTCTCCCGCAAAAAAATACTGTGGGGGGCGGCTGGATGGAACGATGGCGACCAAAGGCGTGCGGTCTACCCGTTGGATAAACCGCCTATCCAGCCCTGCCGCTTGCGACTGCGCCACGATCTCGTCACCCAGTGAATCCATGCTCACCGAACCTGCAAAAGCGCAGCTAACACCCAAGCGACTGAGCGCGCGTGCCACGTTCCAGGGCGCACCACCCGGGTAGCCCTGCCACTGTCCAGGAGTGCCCTGGACAAGGTCGGTCAGCGCTTCGCCAAATACGACTGCGCGAGGCAATCCCATGCTCATTTCCTCAATGCTGTGTTGTAGGTAACTGCTGGCCAACTAGCTTGGACCGTTAATCACTGACGCACTATGCCTTGCTGTTGGCCGGACGGGTTCAGATATTAAAACCAGGTTTCCATCTGGATGCCGTACTGCCATACGCCACCTGCATTGAAGTCCGACTTGCCGAAGGAGTCAGCGGTACTGTAGCTGTCCAGATCCGACGACCAGTCCATGACACTGGCGAACACGCGCAACTCGGGCCGTGTGAGCAGGTCGCCAACATCCGGTTTGAACGTCGGGGCAATGGTGAATTTCCAGAAGTCACCGTCGACCGCATTCCGTTGCAGGTAGCCCTTGGGGTCGAGGTCCATGGTTTGCCAGCTCACTTCGTAAGCCATCTCGAAGTTGCGGTTGATTTCATTGGCCAACCGTACGTTCAGGGTCATCCAGCGGTAATCGTCACCCTTGACGTACCGGTCCTTGCTTTGCTCGGCCAACAGGCTGGGGCCGATGCGCCAGCCTTGTGCGATTGGCGTCTCGCCGTAAACCGCCAGTCGCAGAGCGCGGGCGTCATCGATCAGTTCGCCATCCGAGCCGATGTTCTTGACCTCTGCCCCCAGGCCTTGCCCGTAGAGCAGCGCCGTCTTGAAGAAGCCTTGCCGACCGAAAAAGTCTTTCTGGTGATTGGCCAGCATGCTCTGCAAACCGGAATCCGCAGGCGATAGACCTGCTTCATTGCTGCGGATGGAAATGTCGTTTTTCTTTGCACCAATCGCATTGAACATCCACTGCCACTGACCCCTGTCGAAGAACTGGTTGGAGGTCAGGATGTAGCTTTCCACATCGGCATCGACACCGCCCTCACTGAAGTCACCGTAGTTACGCCCGACCAGGGAGTAATTCGAACGCCAGTCCTGGTTCATCTGCACATCGTAGATGCCACCGCCGGTGCCGGCCAGGAAGACCACGTCCGAGTCCAGCCAGTGGATATCGAAGTTATCCCGGTCGAATCGTTTGCCTGCCCACAAGGTGGAGTTCTCGAACACTGAGTTGCCCTTGAAGGCGGCGAGATGATCGAGTTCGGTGAACACCTGACGCACGTTGAGGTTGCTCTCGTCGGCCGTCCAGTCATTGGAACTCTCCACACCGTCGGCGATGGACACGGTGAATTTGGCCCGGGTGCCGTTTTGCGCATAGGTCTCTTTCGACAGGTCTATGCGCATGTACGTGTCGTCTTCGTTGCCAAGTCGTCCGACGGCACCACCGACTGAACCGGCTGGGGTTGTGTAGGGACCGCCGCGACCACCACCGAGCCCATCGTTGACCAGCAATCCGGAACGGGCATAGCCCTTGAAGCTGAAGCCGTCGGTGAGGTGTCCGCTGCTGCCCTGCTTTTCCAGGCTTTGCTGACGGGCTTCGAGTTTTGCCACACGGGTGTCCAGGGCCGGCGCCGAACTGGCTGCAGCCGTCGACGCTGCTGGCTGCAAGGCGGGAGTGGCAAGCTTTAGCTGTTGCAATTCCCTGGCAAGTGCCTGGGTTTGCTGCTCGGCAGCGGCAGCGCGTTTTTCCGCGGCGCTGGCACGGGCTTCAAACGCGGCCATGCGTTGTTCCAATGTCGCGGCCTGGGTGGTTGCCGCCGAGGTGCCAAGCACACCTGCGAGTAGCCAGCTTGATGCTTTCTGCATGTCGATTTCCTGTGTTGTTTTTATTGTCGTTGCTGCCGTGACTGGGCTCTTTTTCGCGAAGGGTGATTTGTCAAAAACCACGAAAAAAAGGATGCCTCATCGCAAATTCGCTGTTACATTTGGCGATGTTAACGTTAACTTTTATAAAAACAAAAATAAAGGGGCCTTTATGAAACTGCTCAAATCGATCTTTCCAGCAGCACTGTTCACCCTCTGTGCCGGGCTTCCATCCCTCTCGAATGCAGCCGATCTGACGATCTCCTGCGGTGCCGTGGGTGCGGAGTTGCAACTGTGCAAGGAGGCTGTCGAGGCGTGGTCAAAACAGACCGGTCACCACGTCGAGGTGGTTTCTACGCCTAATTCGGCAACCGAAAGGTTGTCGTTCTACCAGCAGATCCTCAGTGCGCAGTCCGCCGACATCGACATCATTCAAATCGATATGGTCTGGCCAGGGATGTTGGCCAAACACCTGATGGATCTGCGCGAGGTGCTTGCAGCCAACGCCACCCAAGGCTATTTCCAGGCACAGGTGGATAACGCCACGGTGAACGGACGGCTGGTGACGATGCCGTGGTTCACCGACTCGGGCCTGCTGTATTACCGCAAGGACTTGCTCGAGAAGTACCACCTGCCGGTTCCCCAGACGTGGGAGGAAATGACCGCGACCGCCAGGAGTGTCCAGCAGGCAGAGCGCACGGCCGGGAATCCCAATGCCTGGGGTTACATCTTCCAAGGGCGTGCCTACGAAGGCCTGACCTGCAATGCGCTGGAGTGGATCAGCAGCCATCCGGAAGGCGGGCTGGTCAATTCACGAGGCGATATCGTGGTCAACAGCCAGGCCTCGAGAACGGCGTTGACCCTGGCCAAAAGCTGGGTCGGCGACATCTCCCCACGGGGCGTGCTCAATTACACCGAGGAAGAAGGTCGCGGCGTATTCCAGTCGGGCAATGCGCTGTTCATGCGTAACTGGCCGTATGTCTGGGCCTTGGTACAAAGCCAGGACAGCGCAGTAAAAGACAAGGTTGGCGTCGCTCCCCTGCCCCGCGGCGGCGACGCTGGCAGCCATGCATCGACCCTCGGTGGTTGGGGCCTGGCGGTGTCGCGGTACAGCGCCCAGCCAAAACTTGCCGCCGAGCTGGTGAGCTACCTGAGCAGTGCCCAAGAACAAAAACGTCGTGCGCTGATCGGCGCCTATAACCCGGTTATCGAGTCGCTCTACCAAGACCCTGAATTGCTCGCGGCAATGCCTTACTACAGCCAGCTGCACAGCATTCTCAACGCTGGAGTGATGCGCCCCGCCTCGATCACTGCCGATCGCTATCCACGAGTCTCCAATGCGTTCTTCGATCGAGTGCATGGCGTACTGGCGGACGAGTTGCCTGTCGATCAGGCGCTGGTCGACCTGGAAAGCGAACTCACGCGCATCAAACGCCGGAACTGGTAAGTCAAAGGAAGGAAATCAGCATGTCTGTCTCTGCTACCCACGCCCCCGGTGACGAGCTCCTGCTCACCCGGGAAACGCCCGTACAACGTCGCCGAGTGCGCGCCGCCTGGTTGTTCCTGACACCCATGCTGCTGTGTCTGGCCCTGGTGGCAGCCTGGCCACTGCTGCGCACATTCTGGTTCAGCCTGACCGACGCCAACCTGGCGGACACCGATGGCGGATCCTTCGTTGGCTTGAGCAATTACCTGTTCCACAACGGTTCGTCCTGGTCGGGCATCCTGGTCGATCCTCAATGGTGGAACGCGGTGCGTAACACCTTGCATTTCACCGTGGTGTCGGTGGGCCTGGAAATCGTCCTGGGGCTGCTGGTGGCGTTGCTGCTCAACATCAAGTTCACCGGACGCTCAATGGTGCGTGCGTTGATTCTGATTCCCTGGGCGATTCCGACCATTGTCTCGGCGAAAATCTGGTCATGGATGCTCAACGACCAGTTCGGCATCATCAATCACATGATGCTCAGCCTCGGCCTGATTGATGCGCCCCTGGCCTGGACGGCCGATGCGGATCTGTCGATGTGGGCGGTGATCATCGTCGATGTCTGGAAGACCGTACCTTTTGTCACGCTGCTGATGCTGGCGGCCTTGCAGATGTTGCCGAGCGATTGCTACGAGGCTGCCAGGGTCGATGGCATTCACCCGCTGAAGGTGTTCTGGCGTGTCACGCTGCCGCTGCTGATGCCCGCGCTGCTGGTGGCGGCGATCTTCCGCATCCTCGATTCGCTGCGGGTGTTCGACGTTATCTATGTGCTGACCTCGAACTCATCGAGCACCATGAGCATGTCGGTCTACGCCCGCCAGCATCTGGTGGAGTTCCAGGACGTTGGCTACGGCAGCGCGGCTTCGACGCTGCTGTTCCTGGTGGTTGCGGTCATCGCCCTGCTTTACCTGTACCTCGGACGTCGTCAATTGGAGGTGCGCGCATGAGCCCGCGTCTACTGAAAAAAGCCCTGTTGCGCCTCGGGTTCTGGTGTCTGATCGGGATATTGCTGCTGTATGCGGTCTTCCCTTTCTACTACGCCATCGTGACGTCGCTGAAGCCGTCCAGCGCCTTGTTCGAGGTGAGCTACTGGATCAAGAACCCCGACTTCTCCAATTATTCGGCGGTCCTGCATCAAGCCTCATTCCTGCAGGCCATCGGCAATTCGCTGGTGGTTGCCCTGTGCGTGGTGGCGCTGGCGCTATTCCTCAGCCTGACCGCCGCCTACGCCTTGGGCCGGGTCAAGTTCCGTGGCCGTGGCACGGTGTTGATGCTGGTCCTGGGGGTGTCGATGTTTCCCCAGGTCGCGGTGCTGTCCGGGCTGTTCGAGGTGATCCGCGCGCTGGGCCTGTACAACACGTCCTGGGCGTTGATCCTGAGCTACACGATTTTCACCCTGCCCTTCACTGTCTGGGTGCTGACCACGTTCATGGGACAACTGCCCCATGAACTGGAGGAAGCGGCAATCATGGACGGCGCGTCCCCCTGGGTCACGCTGACCCGAGTGCTGTTGCCGCTGCTCTGGCCCGCACTGGTTACCACTGGCTTATTGGCGTTCATTGCCGCGTGGAACGAGTTCCTGTTTGCCCTGACCTTCACTCTCACCGACACGCAACGCACAGTGCCGGTCGCCATCGCCTTGATTTCCGGCGGCAGCCCCCACGAGTTGCCTTGGGGGTTGTTGATGGCGGCCTCGGTGATAGTCACCGTCCCACTGGTGATTCTGGTGTTGATCTTCCAGCGCCGAATCGTTTCCGGTCTCACTGCCGGCGCGTTAAAGGGTTGATGCCCAACAAAGACAAGGAACAGCATCGTGATCAAACTGAAACTAGACAACGTCAACAAACAACTGGGCGGCGCGCGGATTCTGCGCGACGTCAGCCTCGAAATCGCGGCGGGTGAATTCGTGGTGTTCGTCGGTCCTTCGGGCTGCGGCAAGTCGACCCTGCTGCGACTGATCGCCGGACTGGATTCGATCTGCGGCGGCGATCTGCTGATCGATGGGCAGCGAGCCAACGACCTGGAGCCACGCGAACGTGGGGTCGGCATGGTGTTTCAGTCGTATGCGCTGTACCCGCACATGAGCGTCTACGACAACATCAGTTTTGGTCTCAAATTGGCCAAGACGCAAAAGAGCAGCCTGCGCGAACGCGTGCTGAAAACCGCGCAGATCCTGCAATTGGACAAACTGCTGCAACGCAAGCCAAGGGAACTGTCTGGAGGACAACGCCAGCGTGTGGCCATGGGCAGGGCCATGGCGCGGGAACCGGACATTCTGTTGTTCGATGAGCCGCTCTCCAACCTGGATGCATCCTTGCGCGTACAGATGCGCAACGAAATCGCCCGGCTGCATGATCGGCTGGGCTCGACCATGATCTATGTGACCCACGATCAGGTTGAAGCGATGACCCTGGCCGACAAAATTGTCGTGCTCAATGGGGGGCACGTCGAACAGGTCGGTTCGCCGCGCGAACTCTATGAGCGCCCGGCCAGCCGCTTTGTCGCCGGCTTCCTGGGTTCGCCCACGATGAATTTCCTGCCCGCGCTCCTGCAGGCACCCGGTGAACACAGCCAGGTCGATACCGGTATCTGGGGCGCCACGTCCCTGCCCTTCGACAGCTCGAACCTGGCACCGGGCACGCCGCTGAGCCTGGGGATTCGCCCGGAACACATGTCACTCAAGGCAGCCACGGGCAGCAGCGGCATCGCCGTGACCGGGGTTGAATACCTGGGCAGCGAAACCTATGTGCACCTCAAGACAGCGCAGGACGAACCGCTGGTTTGTCGTTGCGAGGTCAGCGCCGGTTGGCAGGTCGGCGATCGGGTCGAGCTGCGACTGGAGGTCGCCCATCTGCACCTGTTCGACGCCGACGGCAGCGCCTTGAAGCGCTACCCACAGACAATTGAAACCCCATCGGATGGCGTCCCGTTGCGCTCGGCACGAGCAGGCGCCCTATGACTGAGTCCTTGAATCCCATGAACGCTCCCATGCCTGGCGCCCTCGAGCTTGCGCAGCATGCGCTGCGTGACGGCCTGTCTCGCGTCATCCACGATTATCGACCCGGGTATCACATTGCCCCCCCTGTGGGCTGGATGAACGACCCTAACGGAGTGGTGTACTTTCGTGGCGAATATCACGTGTTCTATCAGCACTACCCCTTCGAAGCGAAATGGGGGCCGATGTATTGGGGGCATGCAAAGAGTGCCGACCTGGTCCATTGGCAGCATCTGCCCATTGCATTGGCGCCCGGCGATGAGTTCGACCGTGACGGTTGTTTTTCCGGTAGCGCGGTAGTCTGTGGCGATACCCTGGCGCTGATCTACACCGGGCATACCTGGCTTGGGGAAGTCGGTGACGAGCGTTGCATCCGTCAAGTCCAGTGCCTGGCCACCAGCAGCGACGGCAACCGGTTCGTCAAGCATGGCGTCGTCATCGAGCGCGCGCCGCAAGAAGATATCATGCACTTTCGCGACCCCAAGGTCTGGCAGGAGAATGACTGCTGGTACCTGATTGCCGGCGCCCGCCTGGGCGATGTGCCGTTGCTCCCGCTGTACCGTTCCACGGACCTGCATACCTGGGAGTTCCTCGACTATGTGTCCCGCGGCAGCGAGGGTGATGGCTACATGTGGGAGTGCCCGGACCTGTTCCGCCTGAACGGACGCGATGTGCTGCTGTACTCCCCGCAAGGCATGCATCCCCAGGGCTACGAACGGCTCAATAAGTACCAGACCGGTTATCGAGTGGGCCGACTCGACAGCGAATGGCACTTCACGGGCGGGCCGTTTATCGAGCTGGATCACGGCCATGATTTCTATGCCGCACAAACCCTACTCGCCGCCGACGGTCGACGCCTGGTGTGGGCGTGGCTCGACATGTGGGAAAGCCCGATGCCGAGCCAGGCCCATCACTGGTGCGGCATGCTCGGTTTGCCGCGCGAGCTGGAACTGTGTGCCGATCGCCTGTACATGTATCCGGCGCGGGAACTCACCGCTCTGCGCCAAGCGCCATTGCCGGGTACGCCGTGGTGGGATGAATCGGGAACCCGCTGGGTGCCGGAAGTGAAGGGCGACATGCTGGAAATCCATGTGCATCTGGACCTGCTCGGCTGCACCGGGCAGGTGGGAGTCGCCTTGCGTTGCAGTGAGGACGGCCAGGAGGAAACGCTGCTGTACTACGATGCGGCCCTGCATCGTCTGGTGCTTGACCGCAGCCGCTCGGGTGCGCAAGTCAGCGGGCAGCGCAGCGTGGCGATAGACCCTGCACAAGAGCACCTGGAACTGCATGTGTTCCTCGATCGCTCGTCCATCGAGGTGTTCGACGAAAACGGTCAGTTCACCCTCAGCAGTCGCCTTTATCCGCGGCCAGACAGTCTGGGCGTGAAGCTGCTTGCCAGTGGCAGTGGCGGGCGCGTCTCCATCCCCAACGCTTGGCCTCTTGCCTCGGGCTGGTTATGAGCCGCGTCATTGGAGTCGCGAGAAGCGCGGGCCCTGTGGCATGATCGCGCGTCAACCTGACAGGTTTCGCCTCGCATGACTTCAGTGAAAGACGTTGCACAGCTGGCCGGCGTGTCCCTGATGACGGTTTCTCGAGCGCTCAATAATCCGGAAAAGTTGAGCCCCGAAACCCTGCAGCGGGTGCGCCAGGCGATTGATCAACTGCAATTCGTGCCGAGTTTGTCGGCGCGCAGAATGCGCGGCGACAATCTGCAGTCGCGAACCATTGGTGTGTTCGCGCTGGACACCGCGACCACACCGTTTGCGGTCGAGTTGCTGCTGTCCATCGAACAGACCGCACAGCAAGCCGGCTGGAACGTCTTTATCCTCAACCTGTTGAGCAACCCGCCCACCGACCAGAACATCGACCTGATGTTGTCGCACCGTCCCGACGGCTTGATCTTCAGCGCCATGGGCTTTCGCCAGGTGAGCATTCCGGAGCGTTTGAAGAGCAAACCCCTGGTACTCGCCAATTGCCTGGCAGATGACAGTAACCTGGTGAGCTATGTACCGGACGACGAATCAGGCCAGTATCGAGCCGTACACCATGCGTTGAGCCAGGGCTATCGGCGCCCGCTGTGTATCAATCTGCCCAAGCAAAGCCTGGCCTGGGGCCTGCGACAGAAAGGCCTGCAGCGTGCCTGTGAGGCATTCGGCCTGGCGCCTGACTCACTCCTGCAATACGACCTTTCCGATCATGACGCCTATGGTGAAACCGCAGCCATCCTCGACCGGCACATCCTCGACGGTCGCCCGCAATTCGACATTCTGATCTGTGGCAACGACCGTATTGCCTTTTGTGCCTATCAGTTGTTGTTCGGCCGCGGCCTGAAAATCCCCGACGATGTCGCCGTGCTCGGCTACGACAACATGATCGGTATCGCCGAGCTGTTCATCCCGCCCCTGACCACGGTGCAACTACCCTACTACGAGATCGGTCGCCAGGCTGCCCGGCACCTGATCGAGACCCTTGAGGTATCGGGAACCCAGCCGGTTGATTGTCCATTGGTGGTCAGGTCATCTCTCCAGGAAGCTCAACTTCCCTCCCCTGCCGGAAAAGCATGAGTTGGCGACTGGGATTCTCGGCATGATCAATGGTTATCTGGGTGACCGTGACTCGGGGCTGTCGCGGGAAAACACCCGGCGACTTCAGAGTCGCACTGGGTCGCTTTCAACGCACAGGGCTTCGAGCAGTACCTGCTCCAAGATAGCGAAGAAGCATTTGATGTGGGGCTGCTTCAATGCCTGAGGGCGGGTCACCAGGTAGACGTCCATATCGGGTAGATCGATATCCGCAAATAACTCAATCAAGTCTTTCGCCAGGACTCGAGGCAGCACGGCGACTCCCAATCCCTCCCTCACCGACTCGAGTTGCACGGCGAATGAACTCACGCTGATCTGCGTACGCTCCAAACCCGCCGCCTTTGCTGCACGCATTTGCGGCAACATGTCTTGAGGAGGAAGCAAGGCGATATTGCCTGCTGTGGCCGGGGTCAACTCAGGAAAGCGCTTCAGGTACCCTGCAGCAGCGAAGATGCCATAGGCAAGCTTGCCTATGGGTCGATAAATCAGCGATGGCTCGCCCAGATGTACCGTGCGTACAGCAATGTCGGCCACACCGCGGACAATCTTGTGAAAGTCGGCTGAGACCAGCAACTCCACCGAGCAAAGCGGATGCGCAGTGGTGAAACGACGCGCAGCCTCCAATACCCGAGAAGAGAACCCCTCTCCCGCACTGACCAGAACACTGCCAGATAGCTCGGTCTGAACACCGGACAAATCAGCCACTGCTTGACGCCTCAAGCCTGCCTCCGCAGCGAGTGCAACATCCACCAGAGATAAACCCCGCGAGGTCAACCGACATCCCTCGACACCACGTTCGAGGAGTGGCTCGCCGAGAGCCGCCTCAAGTTGGCTCAGGCGACGAGACAGGGTAGACGCCGCGATACCTAGCAACTGGCCCGCTTGAAGAAAGCTGCCACGCCGCGAGACTGCCAACAACAGCCGCAGATCATCCCAATTTGCTTGCACCGCCATGCGCTCTTCCTTCCTTGGTTTGCAGATATGCAAATCCATTATGCCGTAGTGGTTGTTTTTCAGGAGAGATCTCAACGGTATATCTACTGGCCTTTGAAACAACGGGAATGGACTGTATGACTACTGGCCCCAACGACTATGCGCAACGCGCCGCGGCAGCCTTCAATCGCCGCGATGTAGAGACAATGCTTGCATTGGTGCATGAAGACTTTATCTACCTCGATAGCATGGGGATTCAAGTCGGTCGCCAATCCATGCGCAAACGCGAGACCGCGATTTTCGACGCACTGCCCGATGCGCAAGTGACTCTCAGCCCATTCATGGTCGCGGACGATCGTTTGGCGTTGACGGCCTTGCTGAGCGGTACCTTCACCGCCCCGCTGATGCTGCCTGGCCGGGTGATTGCCCCCCACGGCCGACCTATCACCCTCCACTATGCTGCGCATTTCACCTTCAAGGATGGGCTGGTGATCCGTGAGGAGGCGTTCTTCGACAGTGCTGTGTTGATGTCGTTAGCCCAACAGGGAGAGAGTTAATCCATGCGCAACGCATTTGTTACTGGCGCAACCGGCTTGCTGGGCAACAATCTGGTACGAGAACTGATCGCTCGTGGCTACTCCGTCAAAGCCCTGGTCCGCTCCAGAGCCAAAGGTGAACAGCAGTTCAACAAACTACCGAAGGTGGAACTGGTCATTGGGGACATGGCCGACGTCAGCGCATTCGCACCATCGTTGCAAGGTTGCAATGTGGTGTTTCATACCGCGGCCTTTTTTCGCGACAACTACAAGGGCGGTAGCCACTGGAAAGAACTGGAAAAGGTCAATGTCATTGGTACGCAGGACCTGATTGATCAGGCCTACCGCGCCGGTATACGACAGTTTATCCACACCTCTTCGATTGCCGTGCTCGACGGTGCGCCTGGCACCTCCATCGATGAGACGTGTCTGCGCGCCGACGCCGACGCAGACGACTACTACCGCAGCAAGATACTCGCCGACCAAGGCATCCTATCGTTCCTGGAAGCACATCCTGATATGCATGCCTGCATGGTGCTGCCTGGCTGGATGTGGGGCCCCGCCGACATCGGTCCGACCTCCTCGGGACAGTTGGTACAGGATGTCGTGAACGGCAAATTGCCCGGATTGATCCCCGGTAGCGTCTCAGTGGTCGATGCACGTGATGTCGCTCGGGCGCTGATAGCCGCCGCCGAACATGGGCGGCGCGGCCAGCGCTATCTCGCGGCAGGCCGGCACATGACGATGCGCCAGTTGGTACCTATCCTGGGCCGTATAGCGGGGGTCAAGACACCCTCGCGCGAACTACCGCTCGTGCTTCTATACACCTTGGCGGCTGTGCAGGAGATCTATGCGCGTCTTACCGGCAAGCCCATACTGTTGAGCATGGCCACCTTACGCCTGATGATACGAGAGGAGTACCGCACCCACTTCAATCACAGCAAGAGCGAACAAGAACTTGGCCTCAGTTTCCGGTCGCTAGAGCTGACAATCACTGACACCGTAGCGTGGTACCGCGATCACGGCTGGTTTGAAAAACACAATGCGCGGACCTCGAACAAAAACGCTCGTTCGACATAGTCGAGAAAAAACCTTCAAAGCGCACCAGAACAAGGACGTAGATTCACTGTGAACAGGGAAATAATTCTGATGCGACATGGCCAGCCACAACTGGCAAACGTCGATAAAGTCTCAGCACTCGAGATGAAAGACTGGATCGAACACTACAACCGATCCGAAATCACCCAGCAGCCGGTTCCGGATGCCAGTCAACGACTCGCTGCATCCGCCACGGTCATTGCTTCAAGCAGCGCGCCTCGTGCGCTTAGCTCCGTGCAAGCGCTCGGGCTGAAGCCGGTACTGGTCGACGCCGTTTTCTGCGAAGCCCAACTACCTTTTGGTCATTGGAAACGCCCACGGCTCTCGCCCTTTACCTGGGCATTTATCCTTAGAATCTTATGGCTTTGTGGCTACTCAGGCAGCGTCGAATCGGCTAACACTGCGAGGCTGCGCGCCAGCAACGCAGCTGAGCTACTGCAGTCACTTACTGGCGAAGGATCCGTCCTGCTGCTCGGTCATGGCTTCATGAATCGAATGATCGCCAAACAGTTGGTGAAAGATGGTTGGGTTCGCCATACGCGTAACGGTAGCCAGTATTGGAGCGCAGCGGTGTACCGGCATGTGGGTGTGTAAGTAGCGCTAGTTGATCGAGAGTGATGCTGTCGTTCTCCGCGCCGTCGGCCCCTGAAGCAACTGGGCAAGGGCCGAATCGTCACCCAGGAAGAGGCCGGTGAAACCCAGCCGTTCAAGTACCGCGCCCAGTTGATGTCCGGGGTGCCTAACTTGCAGGAATTTGGCCTGTACAACTGGCGCGGCGGTGGTGGCTCGATGTGGTTTGCACCGGTGAGCCAGGCCCGAGGCAGCGAGTGCGACAAACAGCAGGTGCTGGCTTCGCAGATAAACGACATCGGACACATCTGCGTTCCCAAAGCGCCGGCAAGCGACAACCCTTGAGGCGGACAGTCGTCTTGCTAATCCAGAAAAAGAGGGCCCACTCCCTCTGTTGGCTCCACTTCATTTTTTATTTCTGACCAAGTACTCGAAACGAAACCATCAGAAGAATGCCCTCCAACCAAGCTTCGTCGATATATGGAAGCGGCTATTAGGGTGGAGCAGAGTCTCTATGGACCATTTGAAAAAAAGCGCATCCGTGCTAAACCAATGTATTCAATATTATGTATTTTTGGATTCAATTAATGCGAACGATTCGTGTATTCGATGATTGGGTCCAAGGACTGGCAGCGCAGAACGGCTGCGAGGTGCCAGGCGCCGGCTCATGGGCGCTACGCTTTTTTGCTCGTCATGTGTCAGATGTTCGCCAGCGTGGCCAATGCGCCAGTTTCAGGAATGATAGCGAGCTAATATGCCCTCCAAAAAATCATCTTTAAGAATGGGCGGGCCTGGAGAAATTAGTACAAGCCCATTCCGAAGGTTCCCGGAAGTAGTTGACGCGATAGGGGGTTCCTCGCGAGGCGTTTTCAAAGACGCTGGTATCAGCCTTGAGCAATTTGCATATGAAGACAACCATCTCGGCTACATGGACGTTGCTCGTCTGTTCAACACGGCGTTCGAACACACTCAGTGCCCCCATATTGGCCTGTTGATCGGTGAGCGCTTTTCGCTGGAAAATTTGGGGCCGGTGGGTCAGCTCATGCGTCTTGCGACTACACCAGGCGATGCATTGAACGACCTGGTCGGGCATGCCAATCTCTACGATCGCGGCGCGACCCCACTGCTTCTTCCCTTGGCGGGCCAACACAGTTTGTTGGGATATGTGATTTATCGCCACGACCTGCCCAATCAATCATTACTTGTTGACACTGCCGTCATGGTTGGCCTGCAAATGCTGCGGGCCTTATTAGGCGCTAACTGGACGCCCGTTCGTGTGCAGTTTTCATATCGCAAGCCATCAGACATCACCCCGTACGTCAGAAAATTTCGCTGTAATATTCAGTTCAATGCAAGCATTTCCGGACTGGTAATAAACAATCAGAGACTCCGACAAATTCAATGTACGGCGAATCCACGCTTACACCATCTACTTAAACTGGCTATTTCGACCGCCACGTCACCTTTGACAATTTCAGAACAAATAAAGAGCCAGACATACGCTCTATTATTGAAAGGCCAGGCAAATTCCAAGCACATCGCCGGTCAATTCTCATTGAATGAAAGAACGCTGCGACGCCGGCTGGATGCGGAAGGTTCTCACCTTAAAGAACTGATCACCGACTCCAGAAGCAACTTCGCGCGGCAGCTCTTGAAAGATACGGATTTGCCGATATCCACAATCTCTCAGACCCTTCAGTACCAGGATCCAAACGCCTTCTCCCGTGCATTCAAAACATGGACAAATACGTCACCACAGCATTGGAGAAATGGGCTGGCGTAGCCTCCGTTGAGGGTGATTCAACAATTTCCATACACCCGTGATACCGCGCGTCGGTGTCCGAAAATGCAAGATACCTTTCTGATGATTGCCGTAAAGTGAACGCGACAACAGGCTGGCTGCAAAGCTGATCTTCGGTTTTTTGAGCTGTTCATGAGGCTGGCGATTAGTTGCACCTGCGGTTGGAGTTCCGTACAGACACTCAAGAAAGCCGCACGAATAAAAGTCGGCACCTCGACCTTGGGGCGATCTAAGCCATATCGATTGAGTGATCTGATAGAGAGGGATTTCATGCCATTAAATAAAAGTGTGTTGTCGATTACTGTTCTTGGTGCGCTGACACTCTTTACCAGTGGTCGCAGTGTTGCCGGTGGCCTGATGTTGTACGAAATCGCCACCGACAACGTCGGACTGGCCAATGCCGGTGCAGCGGCCCGGGCACAGGGTCCTTCGACCATAGCCAGCAACCCCGCCGGCTTGAGCTACCTCAGCGGAACACAGATCTCCGCTGGCGCTCAGGTTCTTTTTGGTGACTTATCGTTCGATCGGGACAGCGAAACCAATGCGCCGGGCACTGGCAGCGGTAACGCGCTTGATCCCATACCGGGCGGCAGTTTCTTCATCAGCCATCAACTGGATGACCGGTGGTCCGTCGGTTTCGGCTCCTATGGCGATTTCGGTCTCGCTGAAAACTACGACAACGACTGGTCGGGCCGTTATTTCGTGCAGAACGCGAGCATAGCGGGACTGTCACTGGTACCCAGTGTCGCCTATCGCTTCAACGATCAGTGGTCCGTCGGCGTCGGTTTGAAAGCCATGTACGGGACGTTGAAAAGCGAAGCCGCCATCGATCAGGCGCCGCTCGGACTGACACAACGGGGTGACGGCCAATACAAATACCGGGACAGCACCTGGGGTTACGGCGCCAACGCAGGCGTGATTTATGCCCCAAAGCCCGGTACCCGGATTGGCTTGGCTTACACCAGTCAGGTTGACCTCGACTTCGAGGATCGTCTGAATGTGAAGAGCAGTGCTCCGTTGGTGAGTCGCCTCAACAGCCTCAACACCAAAATCGACCTGAAAGTACCGCAAACGGCGACCCTCAGCCTGTACCAGCAACTGGATACGCAATGGGCTGTCCTGGCCTCGGTCAATTGGCAGGACTGGTCGAAATTCGGTGACATCGGCATTGACGTAGACACGTCCAGAACCGGTTCCCGGGCCGCTTCAATCGATGCGCATTACAAAGACACCTATCAATTGGCGCTTGGCGCTCAATACCAGATGAACCAGGACTGGGTCTGGGATTTCGGTGTCGCCTATGACACGTCCGCCGTGTCCGACGGTAATCGTACGCTCACCGTGCCCATGGGCGCCGCCTGGCGCTTCGCCACGGGCTTTACTTATTCACTGAATAAAGAGACAGACGTGAATTTCAGTTGGGTCACGGTGTGGATGGGGGACATGTCCGTCGATCAGCAAAAAACGCTGTCAGGCAATCGTGTCTCAGGCGAGTTCGACAACGCCTGGATTCAAGCCCTGACTGCCAATATGACTTGGCGCTACTGAGAAAGATCCAAGAGCGACTCCGGTGTCATGCCTAGTATCTAACCGCGGGCATGAACGCTCACGACGCCAGCTTGTACAAAACTAACGAGGTGAAAATGAACAGGAAGTCTCACAGTGGCTGGACATTGGCTGCGGCGGTCGTCGTAGGTTCAACGCTTTTCACCGGGTGCACGAGCAAGCTCGATCCGATCACACAGGCCGACAAGGCCGATGTGACCAAGGGCGTTCCCGCGCCGAGCCTGGAGCAAACCAAGGCGATCGCCGAGGAAGGCTTTATCTACGGCTTGCCGCTGGTCATGAACTACGCCGTAATGAACGAATTCGCGGTGGACTCCAAGTCCAGCCAGTTCAAGGCCCCCTTCAACCAACTGCACCACGATCATAAAGTCGCGACCCCCGCTGACACAGCCATCATTACCCCCAACAGCGACACGCCGTACTCCTTTCTCTGGACCGACCTGCGCGCCGAGCCGTTGGTGATCACCGTGCCTGCCGTTGCCAAAAAACGCTACTACTCGGTGCAACTGATCGACGGCAATACCTATAACTACGGCTACATCGGCAGTCGGGCCACGGCCAGCGTACCCGGGAGCTATTTGATTGCAGGCCCCGACTGGAAGGGAGCGACACCTCCAGGCATCGACAAGGTGTTCAGCTCCACGACCCCTTTCGCACTGACGCTGATCCGCACCCAGCTGTTCAATCCGGCCGATATGCCGAATGTCGAGAAGGTGCAGGCGGGTTACCAGGTACAGCCGCTGTCCGCTTTCCTCCATCAACCCGCGCCGCCCGCTGCGCCGAAGATCGCTTTCGTGCCAGCCACCACGGAGGGCATCAAGGCCAACTTCTTCGAGTACCTGTCGGCGGCGCTGCAGTATGTGCCGCCATCGGCTGAGGACAAGGCGATCCGTGCGAAGCTGGCCAGCATCGGGGTAGGCCCCGGTCGCAGCTTCGAATTCAAGGACCTCTCGCTCGAGCACAAGGCCGTGGTCCTGCTCGGAATGAAAGCCGGCGACGAAAAGGTCGACAAGTTCCTCTCCAGCGGCATGAAAAATATCAACGGCTGGAGCGTCGGTGCGTTCTTCGGCGACCAGGCGTTCTACAAAGGCGACTGGCTGATGCGGGCTGGCGCCGCGAAGGCTGGTCTGTACGGCAATGACGCCGCCGAGGCGATGTATCCCATTACGCGTACCGATGGCAACGGCCAGACGTTGGATACCGGCAAGCACAACTACACGCTGACCTTCCCCGCCGGCAAACTGCCGCCCGTCAATGCCTTCTGGTCGGTGACCATGTACGACGGCAAGAGCCAACTGCTGATCAAGAATCCGATCAACCGCTACCTGATCAATTCGCCGATGCTGTCGGCCATGAAAAAGAACGCGGACGGTTCACTGACGCTGTATATCCAGAAAGATTCGCCGGGCAAGACCAAGGAGTCCAACTGGTTGCCCGCGCCTGACGACACGGCCTATCTAGTGATGCGCCTCTATTGGCCGAAGGCCACGCCGCCTTCAATTCTTCCCGCAGGCAGCGGCAGCTGGCAGCCGCCGGCAGTGGTGGCATCGAAGTAACGCGACGCTTGCGACTGCTTGCGGTTGGCAAGCAGTCGTTCGATTGCTCAGGCTGAGATCCAGTGTGGCCTATTCCGAAGGGGCTAAGGCCACAGGGTCTGACCTTGAATAAAAGACATTCAGGAACATATCCCTCAAGGAGTACCGATATATGAATTTTTCGCACAAATGGATTGCGAGTGCTGCACTGAGCAGCTTGTTATTGACCGGCTGCGTATCGAAAGTCACTGAAGCCGAGCAATACTCGGGCTACCTGTCCAACTACAACAACTTGCAGGAAGTCAAAACGGCAAGCGGCGGTACAACAATGCGTTGGGTCAGTCCGTCGTGGAACTCGAATGCCTATGACACGGTAGTGTTCAACAAGCTGGAGCTCTATCCCGCGCCCAAGCCCGATGAGCGGGTCAACCAGCAAACGCTGACCGAGATCCAGAACTACATGACCAGTAAGGTCAAAGGCACCCTGGGTCAGAAATACCGTGTGGTTTCCAATACCAGCGCCGCGCCGGTGGGTTCCAACACCCTGCTGATGCGTGCGGCGATCACCGGGGTGAATGCTGAAAACGAAGGGATGAAATGGTACGAAGTGGTGCCGATCGCCGCCGTGGTCGGAGCAACACAGGCCGCCACCGGCCACCGTGATCAGGACAGCACTTTGTTCATCGAGGCCGAGATTATCGATGTGAGAACCAACCAGACGGTCGCCAAGGTAGTACGCAAGGTATTTGGTACAACGCTGGAAAACGAAAGTCAGAAGATCACCGCCCAGGACTTCAAAGCGGCGATCGATAAGTTGAATGTCGATCTCTGGGCGTTCATTCGCAGTTAAACCTTGATTGAACTGCCAACAAACGTTGGCTCAATACACTACCAATAACGAGGCGCACCGCAATGAAAGTAGTCCTGTCCTGGCTGTCAGTCATGTTGATGGCGGTGCTGATAAGTGCCTGTTCCGCCGTCGGCTCAACCGATGGCGGCGCTGGTGAAATCGAGATTCGCTCAGGGAAGATCGAGCAGATATCGCTGACGCAGATGCAGACCAACCACGACAGTGGTGTCGGCGCCGTACTCGGTGGCCTTGGCGGTCTGGCGCTTGGCAGCTTGATCGGGGGTGGCACCGGGCGTGACGTTGCCATGGTTGCCGGCGCGCTCGCCGGTGCTGCTGGCGGTAACTACGCCGAGAAGAAAAAGTATGACCAACCGGTCGAAGCGCAACAGATCATCGTGCGGGTCAGCAGTGGCGTGCTCGTATCGGTGACCCAACCGATCAATCCGTCCCTGGCCAAGGGCTCGAAGGTGTATATCCAAGGCTCAGGCAATGATGCCCGCGTTGTGCCGCAAGGCAGTTAAGGCTGACTGTAAACGGAATTCGACATGACCAAGTACATTGAACGACTCTTGCTATCGCCTTTGGTTTTAAGTATTTCCGTTTCCAGCCAGGCTGACGATCAGGCGGAACTGGCTAGGCAGTCATTAAATCCAGTCGCGGCACTGTACAGCTTGCCCATTCAGTACAACTGGAATCAGAAAATGGGGCCCTCCGGTAATGGAATCCAGAGCGTAACCAATATCCAGCCGGTATTACCCTTCACACTTAATGAAGATTGGAATCTGATTTCTCGCACGATCCTCCCGATCATTGATCAGCACGGGTTGGCACCGAGGGGTATCGCCGATAAAAGCGGAGTGGGCGACACCTCGCAAAGCTTCTTTTTCTCGCCCAAAAAGCCCACCGAGGGCGGCTGGATCTGGGGCGCAGGCCCCGCGTTGTTGTTACCGACCGGCAGTGATGAGCTTCTGAGTAGCGAACAATGGGGAATTGGACCGACAGCGGTGGCGTTGAAGCAAGCCAACGGTTGGACGACCGGTATTCTGGCGAACCATATCTGGTCACTGGACAACGACCCGGTCGATGACAAGGAGAAGGTCAACCAGACGTATCTGCAACCCTTCCTGGTCTATACGACAACGTCCTACACCAGTTTTGGGATTAATACCGAATCCACTTACGACTGGGAAGCCAAGGAGTGGAATGTGCCGATCAACTTGTTCGTGACGCAATTGTTCAAAGTCGGCAAGCAGCCCATGAGCCTTCAGGTGGGACCGCGATACTGGGCGGACAGTCCTGAAGAGGGTGCACACGGCTGGGGCTTTCGAGTGGCGTACACCCTACTTTTTCCTAAGTGAAACTAGAATATCACCGGACCTGCAGCTAACTGGCCGATTCACTCATCCAATACGAAAAATGGAGTTTCAAGTTCATGATAACCACACTCCCGAGAACATTTGGCTGTGCGTTGGCATTGCTCGCGTCCTTTGGACTTACGCACGCCCAAGCAGCGGACATCACTGCCGCCGAAACGAAAGCCATCGCCGAGGAAGGCTACATCTACGGTCTGCCCATCGTGATGAACTATGCGACCATGTACGAGTATGCCGTGGACAAAAGTTCCAGCCAGTACAAGGCGCCGTTCAACCACATTTACAACATGCACAAAGTCTTTAGCTACAAGGACACGGCCATCGTCTCGCCGAACAGCGACACACCGTATTCCTTGATGTTCATGGACCTGCGTAGCGAGCCGATCGTGCTCTCGGTACCGGCGGTAGAGAAACCGCGGTACTACTCGGTGCAGCTCATCGATAACAGCACCAACAACTTCGGTTACATCGGCAGCCGTACCACTGGCAACGAAGCCGGCGATTACATGCTGGTCGGCCCAGACTGGAAGGGCGTGACCCCGCCAGGCATCAAGAAGGTGTTTCGTTCTAGCACACAACTGCCCTTCGTGATCTTTCGCACCCAGCTCTACAACCCGGCGGACATGCCAAACGTCGAGAAGATCCAGTCCGGTTATGCGGCGCGGCCGTTATCGGCTTATCTCAAGCAGCCTGCGCCGCCTGCCGCGCCGGCGATCGACTTGCCGAAGATCGACAAGGAGCTGATGAAGACCGATTTCTTCAAATATGTGGGCGTTGTGATGCAGCTTGCCCCTGCTACACCGGAAGAAACGGCGATCCGCGCGAAGCTGGCCCGCCTGGGCATTGGCGCCGGCAAGGACTTCAACTTCCAGGATCTGTCCGCCGAGCAAAAGGCCGCAGTGGTTGAGGGCATGCAGGCTGGGCATGCGAAGGTCCAGGACGCGGTCAATCATCTCGGCACGCAGGTCAATGGCTGGAACATCGTGAGTTCCGGCGGTGATGCGGCGTTCTACAAGGATGATTGGCTAAAGCGTGCCGCCATCGCGCAAGCGGGTATCTACGCCAACGACGCCGAAGAGGCCACGTATCCGATGGCCAAGGTCCTGTCCGATGGTACGCCGCTTGACGGCAGCAAGCACAACTACACCATCACCTTTCCTGCCGGACAGCTTCCGCCGGTCAATGCCTTCTGGTCGGTGACCATGTACGACGGCAAGTCGCAACTGCTGATTAAAAACCCGATCAATCGCTACCTCATCAACTCGCCAATGCTGCCCGACATGAAGAAAAATGCAGACGGCTCGCTGACGCTCTACGTCCAGAAGGACTCGCCCGGCGCGGACAAGGAAAGCAACTGGCTGCCCGCACCGAATGATCTGATCTACATGGTGATGCGCCTGTATTGGCCGAAGACGCAAAACCCTTCCGTCCTGCCGCCTGGCAAAGGCACGTGGAGTCCGCCCGCGATCGTTAAAATCAATTGAGTACCTAACGACCTTTTGCAGCGGACGGCGCTGGCGCGCCGCCGCTGAATCGGGGCGTCAGGGTTTCGCAGAGGCCTTGACCGTCCGCTGTGATTACCCGAAGGCCGACGGTGGCCGCAAACCGTATAGGTTGTTGTTTGGGCGTTATTTGCACGGCACTGCGCGTGCCGCGATTCATCGCAAGTGGGTGGATACCCCTCATCAAGAGGGGGGCGGTGTGAGCACAGCCTGTTCACGATGTTCTTGACGCACCGTGTAAATCCTTCCACCGTCCAGCAGAGAACAACAAGCATGTTTTATGAAAACATCGACACCTCCTCCATCAACGACGAGGACCTGCCGTGGGTTCCGTTCGCACCCTACAGCGATGAAATCTTCATCAAATACATCAAATGCGACCCGGTTCGCGGGGAAACCATCACCCTGCTCAAGGCACCGGCCGGGTCTTCCCTGCCCAAGCACCATCACTCCGGCACGGTCATCGTTTACACCGTCAAGGGCGGCTGGAAATACCTGGAGCATGACTGGATCTCGACACAGGGCGGCGTGGTGTTCGAAACCGCAGGTTCCAGCCATACACCGATCGTGCTGACTGAATATGGCGATGAACTGATCACCTTGAACATCACCCAGGGCGACCTGCTGTATTACGACGATAACAACAACGTCGTGGCCATCGAGAACTGGAAATCCAGCGTGGATCGTTACCTGGCGTTCTGCAAAGCCAATGATATCGAGCCCAAAGACATCACCAGCTTTACGGTCTGACCAGCCTTCCAATCTCTCGGCCGTCCGGTGTTCGACCGGGCGGCTGCGCCGTTGCAATGAATAAAAAACGGAGACACCCATGTCCCAGAAGCTGCAACCCGCCGGACGTTTCACCCTGAAACTCTGCGCACTGTTGGCCAGCTCGGTCGCATCCGCACAAGACTCACTGCCCTTCCCCCCGACGCCTTCGGCCAGTGACGCCAAACCGACGCTGCAAGAATCGAAGCACCAGAAACGTCAGTATCAATCTCACCTTCCTGCCGAGGCCCCCAATATTCTGGTGATCATGCTCGATGACGCCGGCTTCGCGCAGTCCGACACCGTCGGCGGCGCAGTCCATACGCCGACCCTGAGCCGAGTCGCCGACAGCGGTGTGCGCTACAACGCTTTTCATACCGCGGCCATCAGCTCCGCAACTCGCGCCGCGTTGCTCACCGGACGCAACCATCACCGGGTTGGCAACGGCGTCATCGCAGAGCTGGCCACCGATTGGGAAGGCTACACCGGCAAGATCCCCAAAAGCTCGGCGACCATGGCCGAGGTGCTCAAGCAATATGGCTACAGCACCGCCGCGTTCGGCAAATGGCATAACACCCCCCCCATGGACACCACGGCGGCCGGTCCTTTCGATACTTGGCCGACGGCCTACGGTTTTGAACATTTCTACGGTTTCCTGGCCGGCGAAACCTCTCAGTACGAACCGCGCCTGTACCGCGGCACAACACCAATCGAACCGGCGCGAGATCCGCAATATCACCTCAGCGAAGACCTCGCCAATCAGGCCGTAAACTGGTTGCAAGACCATCAGACCTACGCGCCGGCAAAACCATTTTTCATGTATTGGACACCAGGTGCCGTGCATGGCCCGCACCAAGTGAATGCGCAATGGGCCGATAAATACAAAGGCAAGTTCGACGGTGGTTGGGACGCCTATCGTGAGCAGACGTTTGCTCGCCAGAAAGCGCTGGGCTTTATCCCGCATGACGCCGTCCTCACGCCGCGCCCGGCGGAACTCCCAGCCTGGGACAGCTTGTCTTCCGAACAGAAACAGTATCAGGCACGGTTGATGGAGGTGTATGCCGGCTTCCTGGAACATGCCGACACGCAGGCCGGCAAGATCCTCGACGAACTGGAGCGTGAAGGTAAGCGCGACAACACGCTGATCTTTTATGTCTTCAGCGACAACGGCGCTTCTTCCGAGGGGATGGAAGGCACGATTAATGAGTTGCTGGCCCAAAACGGGATTCCAGTTCCCAAAGAGCAGCAGTTGAAAGTCCTCGACGAGATGTATGGCGGCTTGTCCGCGCTCGGCGGTCCTAAACTTGAAAGCATGTACAACGCCGCGTGGGCCTGGGCAGGTTCAGGGCCATTCGTAGGCACTAAACTGGTCGCCGGCTACTTCGGCGGGACGCGCACGCCGCTGGCCGTTTCCTGGCCGAAACAGATCAACGCCGACGCCAGAGTTCGCGGACAATTCCACCATGTCAACGACATTGCCCCGACGGTCTACGACGTGCTGTCGATCACGCCACCCATAGAGGTCAACGGTATCGCTCAGGACCCAATGGATGGCGTCAGCCTGCGCTACACCTTCAACGACGCTCAGGTGAAGTCGAAAAAACCGGCGCAATACTTCGAAGTCTTCGGCAGTCGCGGCGTCTACAAGGATGGCTGGATGGCCTCGGTTTTTGGCCCGCGCAAACCCTGGGTGCAAGGCTTCGCGCAGTTCATGGGCTGGAATCCGGCGAATGATCAATGGTCGCTCTACAACCTGCAAAACGACTACTCCCAGGCCAACGACGTAGCCGCGAGCAATCCGCAAAAACTTGCGGAGCTGAAGTCCGAGTTTGACGTGCAGGCCAAGGCTAACCATGTCTATCCGATTGGCGCCGGTCTCTACCCCTTCCTCGATCCGACTGCACGAATCTCCAGCAGTCAACGCGAATGGCACTTCAGTGATCGCGTCCAGCGCTTTCCGGAGTTTGCGGCCCCCAACCTGCGCAATCAGAACAGCAAAGTTGTCGTCGACGCCGAGGTTCCAGCTAACGCCACCGGCGTGCTGTATGCCTTGGGCGGTATCGGTGGTGGGGTCAGCCTGTACATGGATGACGGTTTCCTGATCTACGAGTACAACGCGCTGGCTATCTCTCGAGTCAAACTGCGTTCGGCCGAACGAGTACCCGCAGGCAAAGTCAGTATCGAAGTGCTGACGACCCTGTCGTCAGCCAAGCCCGGAGCGCCGGCCAATCTGAGCCTGCGACTTGACGGGCAGGAAGCCGCCAAAGGGGTGACACCGTTCACTCCGGCACTGACGTTCACCGCCAGCGAAACCTTCGACGTCGCTCAAGACCTCGGTTCCCCCGTCACCCTGGACTATTTCGAGCGTGCGCCCTTCGCATTCAATGGCAAGGTCAAGGATGTACACGTGACGTATTTGCCTTGACCCACAATGCCGCCCGGACAACCGGGCGGCAGATCGATGACTCCCGGACCCTGCCCCCATGCCTACCCACGAATCCCCGCCCCAGGGCTTGCATCTCATGGCCAAACCCGTCGGGCCGATCTGCAACCTCGATTGCAGCTACTGTTTCTATCTCGAAAAAGAACAGCTTTACCCGCCCAGGGAACGCTTCAGCATGACCGACGAGGTGCTGCGTCTGTATGTGCAGCGCTACATCGAGGCCCAGCCCACGCCTGAGGTCGAATTTACCTGGCAAGGCGGCGAACCGACGTTACTGGGGTTGGATTTTTTTCAACGCGCGGTCCTGTATCAACGCCAGGTCGCGGGGAACAAAGTCATTCGCAACACGCTGCAGACCAATGGCACGTTACTCAATAACGACTGGTGCGCGTTCCTCGCCCGTGAACGCTTCATGGTGGGGATCAGCCTCGATGGCCCGCGATTCGTTCACGACCTCTATCGCCCCGACAAGCGCGGACGCTCAAGTTTCGATGATGTGATGCACGGTCTCGAACTGCTCAAGCAGCATGGCGTCGACTTCAATGTGTTGGTTACCGTGGCGCGCGATATCGCTAGATTCCCCTTGGAAATCTATCGATTCCTCAAGTCTGAGGGCGTTCGTCATATTCAGTTCAATCCCGTGGTGGAACGCGTACCAAGCGCCTCACAGGTTAGTCTGGGTCTGCATTTCGCTATCCCGCCGGAATTGCGCTTGCACGTGGTGCCGGAGCCCGCGATGGTGACGCAGCAAACGGTTGCCCCCGAGGCCTATGGCGATTTTCTCATCACGATTTTTGACGAGTGGGTGCGCCAGGATGTCGGGGAGGTTCATGTCATGAACTTCGAATGGGCACTGGCCTCATGGTGTCAGCTGCCGGCCTCGGTGTGCCTGTTCAGCCCGCGCTGCGGCAAAGCGGCGATCGTGGAGCACGACGGCAATGTCTACTCCTGCGATCACTACATGTATCCCGAGTATCTGCTGGGCAACCTGAAGACCGATGATCCTGCCGTGCTACTCGCCTCTGCTGCGCAACAAGCCTTTGGCGCCGCCAAGGAAGAGACACTGCCGACGTATTGCCAGCAGTGCGATTACCGCTTCGCCTGCCATGGCGAATGCCCGAAAAACCGCTTCATGAACGCGCCCAACGGCGAGCTGGGCCTGAACTACCTGTGTCCGAGCTACAAGAAATACTTCCGTCACCTGACGCCCTACATGAACGCCATGGCCCAACTGGTCAGCCACAAGCAACCCGTGGCGTTGATCATGCAGGCCTTCACCGGCCCGCTGATCGTGCCACTGGATAAATAGCCTTTTAGCTCTGAAAGCTGAAGTCGCGAAACTGTTCGCGAAGCTTCATCTTTTGCAATTTGCCGGTGGCGGTATGCGGCAGCGCTTCGACGAACGCCACATCGTCCGGCAGCCACCACTTCGCCACGCGGCTTTGCAGTACCTTCAGCAGATCGTCTTTGCTCGCGGTTCTACCAGGTTTGAGCACCACCACCAACAACGGCCGTTCCTGCCATTTGGGATGAGGGATGCCGATCACTGCCGCTTCGGCGACGGCCGGGTGACTGACGGCAGCGTTTTCCAGATCAATCGAGGAAATCCACTCGCCACCCGACTTGATAACGTCCTTGGCGCGGTCGGTGATCTGCATGTAGCCGTCAGTGTCGATCGTTGCGATGTCACCGGTATCGAGCCAGCCCTCGCTATCAAGAATCTGCCCTCCCTCGCCGCCGTAATACTGGCTGGCGATCCACGGTCCCTTGACCAGTAGAAGACCGCTAGCCTTGCCGTCTCGCGGTAGTTCAGCGCCTTGCTCATCGACAATCTTCATTGACACCCCAAACAACGCCCGCCCTTGTTTGGCCTGCAAGTCGAGCACTGCTTCCAGCGAAGCATCACGGTGTTTGGGCAACGGATTGCAGATGGTGCCCAGCGGGGACATCTCGGTCATCCCCCAGGCATGCAAAACACGCGCATTGAAACGGGTTTCAAACGTATCGACCTGGCTGCGCGGCGCGGCGGCTCCGCCGATCACCACCCGGTTCAGGCACAGCTCTGTCGCCGGTTGCAAAGCCTGCGCCTCAACATGCTGTTGCAGCATCATCCACACCGTCGGCACACCCAGCGCCAGGGTCACCCGTTCATCTCGCATCAGCGTGTAGAGGCTCTCGCCATCAAGTGCGGCGCCCGGCAACACCAATTTGGCACCACACATTGCGGCGGCATACGGCATACCCCAGGCATTGACGTGGAACATCGGCACGACCAACAACGCTGAATCCGCCGCCGATAGACCGAAGCCATCGGAGGTACACAGTGCCAGCGAATGCAGGATCGAAGAACGGTGCGAATACAGCACACCCTTGGGATTGCCAGTGGTGCCCGAGGTGTAGCACATTGATTGCCGGCATTTGCTCCCGGTCACACAGAGCGATGAACGCCTTGACTGTCTTCAGGCGCGGCGCGATCTGCTCGACCAGCTCAGCGAACGACAGGTCGAAAAGCAGGTACTGATCCTCGGCGTGGTTGGCGATGAATTCGATCTGCTCGGCGAACAGCCGTGGGTTGATCGTATGCAGTACCGCACCCATGCCCGACACGCCGAAATACAGTTCCATGTGTCGGTAACCGTTCCAGGCCAGGGTGCCGATTCGCTCGCCGGGTTGTACACCCAACGCAACCAGCGCATTGGCCACTTGTTTAGCGCGTTCGCCGATGTCGGCATAAGTGCAGTGATGCACCGATCCATCTGCCATGCGTGAGGCAATTTCGGTGTGCGGATGCGCCTTCAGCGCATGTTCCAGAACGGAAGAAATCAACAGCGGTTGATCTTGCATCAAGCCCAGCATGGTTTTGTGTTCCTTTTATTCTTGTTTGATGTCGATGTTTCAGAAATGGCAGAGACTCACAGGTAGCCGTTTCAAGGGGCACGACGAAGCAAGAAATGCGACAGCGCCGGGATCAGCACCAAGGCGCCGACCATGTTCCAGATGAACATGAAGGTGAGCAGGATGCCCATGTCGGCCTGGAACTTGATCGGCGACCAAGCCCAGGTGATCACGCCCGCCGCCAGGGTGATGCCAACCAGCGCCACCACTTTGCCGGTGAACGCCACGGAGTTTTTGTAGGCTTCGGTCAACGACAGACCGGCACGCTGCTGAGCCAACTGAACACTGAGCAGGTACAGCGCGTAATCGACACCGATACCGACACCCAAGGCAATCACCGGCAAGGTCGCGACCTTCACGCCCATGCCCAGCCAGACCATCAATGCCTCGCAGAGAATCGACGTCAGCATCAACGGCACGACCGCCACCACCACCGCTCGCCAGCTGCGGAAGGTGATGAAGCACAGCACGATCACCGCGCCATACACGTAGAACAACATGGTGCGATTGGCGTCGCGCACGACGATATTGGTCGCCGCTTCGATCCCGGCGCTACCGGCGGCGAGCATGAACTGCCGATCGTCGTTGCTGTGTTCACGGGCGAACTGATCGGCCACTTTGACCACGTGATCGAGGGTTTCGGCCTTGTGGTCGGAGAGATAAGCGATCACCGGCATCATTGAACAATCACTGTCGAACAGTTCCGGGTTGTTCACCGAGGCCTGTTGCGCGCCGTAGTTCAACACGTTCTGATTGCGCGCGACGGTCAGCATTTTCGGGTTGCCTTCATAGGAACCCGCCGTGATCTGGCGCACAGCGTTGACCAGCGACACGGTAGTCTGCACACCCGGTTGCTGTTGCAGCAGCCAGCCGAGACGATCGGCTTCCACCAGGGTTTCGTACTTCAGGCAACCTTCGCTGGCGGTTTTGACCATGACCGCAAACTGGTCGCTGGACAGCGAATAGTTGGCAGTGATGTAGGCGTTGTCGCGGTTGTAACGTGAGTCGGCGCGCAGCTCGGGTGCGCCCGGATCGAGATCACCAATCTTCAACTGCGTGCTGACCATGAAGCCACCTACCGCCAGCAACCCGGCCACCACCACCGCCACTGTTGCCCAACGACGCTCGGTAAAGCGGTCAAGCAGGCTCCACACACTGCCCAGCCCTTTCCCTTTCAGCTCCTGACTTTCCTGACGCAAGCTGCGCGCCGCCGCCTTGGGACTGACACCCCAATAAGACAGCAGCACTGGCAGCAACACCAGGTTGGTAAAGATCAAGACCGCCACACCAATGCTGGCGGTGACGGCCAGGTCCTGGATCACCGGAATGTCGATCAGCATCAGCACCGCAAAACCTACGGCATCGGCCAGCAATGCGGTCAGTCCGGCCAGGAACAGACGGCGGAAGGTGTAACGCGCGGCGACCAACTGATGGGTACCGCGTCCGACGTCCTGCATGATCCCGTTCATTTTCTGCGCACCGTGGGACACGCCGATGGCGAATACCAGAAACGGCACCAGAATCGAAAACGGGTCGAGTGCATAACCGAACAAGGTGATCAGGCCCAGTTGCCAGACCACCGCAACCACCGAGCACAGAATCACTAGCGCGGTGCTGCGCACGCAACGGGTAAAGCCAAAGATGATGGCAGTAGCGATCAGCGCTGCGGCGCCGAAGTACATCATGATCAGCATCAGGCCATCGATCAGATCGCCCACCAGTTTGGCGAAACCGATCACGCGGATCTTGATCGGGCCTTTGCCCTCTTCACCGGCGAGGTGTACCGCGCTACTGCCGGCAAACTCAAACTTGTCGCGTAGCTGCTCTTCAAGCATCCGCGAAAAATGGTGATAATCGATTGCTGCGCCCGTGACCGGATCCTTCTCCAGCAGCGGCACCACAATCATGCTCGATTTGAAATTATTGCCGACAAGACTGCCGATGATGCCGGAACGGGCGATGTTCAAGCGCAGTTGCTCGACCCCACTGGCCGAGCCGTTGTAGGAGTCCGGCATGACCGGGCCACCACGGAAGCCCTCCTCCGTGACCTCGGTCCAGCGCACGGCAGGCGTCCACAATGACTTTATCCAGGCCCGATCCACGCCCGGGGTCAGGAACAAGGTGTCATTAACCTGCTTGAGCACCTCCAGGTATTTCGGGTCGTAGATGTCGCCGTCGGTGTTTTCCACCACCACCCGAACCGTATTGCCCAGCCCGCGTAACGACTGGCGATTCTCAAGGTAGTTTTTGATGTACGGCTGACTCTGTGGAATCATCTTTTCGAAGCTGGCATTGAGCGTCAGCCCAGAGGCCGCGAAATAGCTCAGCACTACCGTCACGATCAGGCAGGTCAGCACCACCAGCAGGCGGTTGTTGAAAATCAGGCGTTCAAGGACATTGCCGGAGCGTGCATCGAAGCCCTTCAGCTCTCGGATCACCGGCATCGTATCGAGGTTGTAGTTACCCATGAAATGGCTCGTCTCTTTTTATTATGTGGGATGTGGGCTCATTCGAAGGGCAACTGGCGCAAGCCCCGTGCGCCCGCGACCACCACGACGTCTGATGCGATGGCCTGCGCCGCAGCGGCGGGCCCCAGGCGGTCTTGAGGCTTTAGCGTAAAACTGGCGCCGTCGTCGGTGCTGACAAGCACATGCCCGGCCTGGCTGACCAGGATGATTCGGCCGTCGGCGGTGATCGTGCTCGCGGTGATGCTTGAGGACAGCCCCAGTTCAACCTTGTCCCAGTTCACGCCGTGATCGACGCTGCGATAAACATTGCCCCGCAGGCCATAAACGAGCACCGAGCCCGGCTTGCCGGTGATGCCGAAATAGCTGCCGCCGTAGGGCGTCGGGAGGTTGATGAAGCGTTGCGTTGCCGGGTCCAGTTTCAATACCAGGCCTTGCTCGCCGACAATGAACAGGTCATCGCCGATTGCTCGTATCCCGTAGAAATTCAGCGCTCCCGGATTGTCGGTGCGATCCATCAACGGAACCCAGTTCCGGCCGCCGTCTTCAGTGCGGAAAATCAGATTGAACGCGCCGACGATATAGCCGGTTTTATCATTGGCGAACCAAACGTCCAGAAAAGGTTTGTCAGCCCCTTCATCGACCATTCGTTGAGCCTCGGCCAATAACGCCTCATTGGGCTGTTGCCCTTCATGCCTCTGAAAATGTTCGAGCATGATCTGCCCCAGCTGACGGCCATCGAGCTGACGCTTCCAGGTTTCACCCCTGTTGTCGCTGTGCAACACAATGCCGTCGTGCCCGACCGCCCACCCCTGCGTCGGGCTCGGAAAATGCACGGCCACCAGATCGGAACTCACCGGCACGTCTGCCTGGTGCCAGCGGACGCCGTTGTCATCGGAATAAAAAATATGGCCGCGTTGGCCCACGGCGACCAGGCGCTGACCTGCACGGGTCAACCCGGTGAACACCCCGCCAATCGCCTTGTCACTCTCAATCGCAGGGCTCGACAGCACGTCGACAAAGTCAGCGGCGACGACGGATCTGGTGAATGGGGCAGCCAACGCCAAAATTAGCGCAGTGAGCGCAATCCATCTAAATGTATTCATGAGGTCTACTCGGCAAAAAAAGCCGCCGAACAGTGCGATACACACTGTCGGCGACAAAAAAACACCTGCGTTATGGCTCAGCGAATACCCGTGCCGGCCAATGACTCAGGTGCCCACTGCGCTTTCGAAAGCGGGTCGATGTACTTGACGCCGCCGTACGGGCCGTAGATGCCGGTGATGTTGTAGCTGCCAGAGACCAGGTCATAAATCATGTGGTTATCGGAATTCGGCGCCTGCACGTCATAGCTGTATGCCAGGTGTGCAAAGGACCCGCGGTACAGCTTGCCGCTGGCGTCATATTCATCCGAGGCCAGGGCGATCCAGCTGTCTTCGTCGAGGTAGAAGGTGCGCTTGCTGTAGATGTGGCGTTTGCCCGGTTTCAGCGTGGCTTCAACCACCCACACGCGGTGCAACTCCCAGCGCACCAGGTCCGGATTGACGTGATGCGGCGTGGTGATATCCGCAGCGACCTTGTGGTAGTTCAACTTGTACGTGTTGTAAGGAATGATCATTTCCTTCTTGCCGACGAGTTTGAAGTCGTAACGGTCCATTGCGCCGTTGAATACCCAGGCATCGTCATAGGTCGAAGCACCGGCCGAGCCAGGGTTTGGTGTGTCGTAGGCGATATCCGGTGCGAGTTTCACGCGGCGCTGACCAGGCAGGTATTGCCAGCCACGACGCTCCATCTTCAGAGGGTTGACGGCATCCTGCACCAGGATGGCTTCGCCTGCGCGACGGGCCGGGGCCTGGTAGTAGAGTTTGGTCTTGAAGAACAGATCCGTCTCTTTCGCCGGTTCCGTACGCTTCGGATCGTATAGCGGGTACTCCAGATAGCCATTACCGGTCGTGGCCAGTATCGCCCGGCCGGAACTGTCGACGTTCCAGGAGTCATATTTGATATTGGTGGCATAACCCTGATAACGCAGCAGGTGGTTCCACATGGCCTCATAGCCATCTTTCGGGATCGGGAACGGAACGCCCGGCAACGCGTTTTCCAGTGCTACCCCGCCTTCGAGTGTCTTGGTGCCGACGGCATTTTTTGCGGTGTTGTCCAGCAACCGTTGAGGTAGCGCAACGCTGCGATGGGTCGGAAACACATCGACCCGGAACGTCGGGTAACGCTTGAGCAGTTCTTGCGTGGTCGCGGTCAGTTTGTCGGTGTATTGACTGAGGTTTTTGCCTTCGACGACGACGCGTGGCTTGTCGGCCTCGTAAGGGTCCGGACGGAACGAACTACCGGGTTGAAAACTGGCCGGCGCCGTGGTGAGACCGCCGGTGTAGGACGGAATGGTGTTGTCGGCATTGCCGGCCTTTTCAGCGCCGACGCCTGTCAGGCTGTTGCCGAGTTTGCTTGCTTCATCAGGGGACACGGCTGCGTGTGCCGCACCCGCGATGGCAACGGTCAAGGCAGTGGACAAAAGCGTATTGACGAACTTCATGGAGTGACTCCTGCTATCAAGCAAAGACTTCGATCAAATGGTCGTTTTGAAGGTAAAAGTGACCATACCCCGATCCTTGAGCTGAGGCTGAGTACCGCCGAAAGCAGTGGTCTGCCCCGGTACGCAGTTGTATTGGCCGTTGGCCCCTGGTGCGGCACCCTCGCCCTGTGCACCTGCACCACCGGCTGAGCCGCAGGTGTCGAACGGACCAAAGTTGTCCACGTACTTCAGGTCAAACCGGTACTGGTTGTGCACGTCCATGCCAACGCCCACCGAGTAACTGCCGGAGTCCTTGTTACCCCCGAGCTGAACCGACGAGTTGCCCGCAAGGCCGACGCTGTAGTTGGCCGGCAGGTACATATCGATGCCGGGGAACACCTGGTACCAGGTCGGGTTGAAGTTGACGCCCAGGACGTAGTTGTCCCTGGTGACCTTGTCGACACCGCGATACCAGTCTTCGCCTTTGAACAGCTGCTTGTTCTCGGTGACGTCCAGCCAGCGGCTGTAGGCGAGTTCAACCAGCAAGGTCGAACTGTCCCAGACCGGTGTCGCACCGAACGTGGTCAAGCCGTTGAGCACCGCGTGCACGGTGTTGCCTCGGGCCACGCCGTTATCACCATCAAAGCTGCTGATGAAGCCAGGCAAACCGGCAGCACCGGCTACCGGATTGACCGTTGCCGGCACGCTGGCCAGCGGCATGTTGTGACGATAGTTCAGGTCGAGACCGACGCTGACACCTTCGATGCTTTTCGACAGGCTGATGCCGTAGATATCGATATCGTCGACATAGAACTGGTTGTAGCTGCCGGCATTGCCGGAGATCAGTTGCGCAGGGCCGACCGCCGTTGGCTGCAACACCAGGTTGGGCAGAATGTCGGAGGTTTTGCGGTAGTAGAAACCCAGCGTACCCTGCAGCCATTCCGGGCTCCACTTGGCCATCAGGCCAAAGTCACCCTGGTTGTCCGGGGTAAACGTATGCCCGTTGGACAGCCGTAAAAACTGGTTGGCACCCAGTGGGCCAGGTGTACCGAACAGCGGGTTTCGGCCGCCGATCAACGACAGGTTGTGCCCGCCATTTTGAATGCCGTCGTTGAACCCCAGATAAGTACCCGACTCCGGCAACCGCGCGGCGTCCCAGTCCAGGAAATACTGCGCGGCGAGGGTCAGTTCCGGGTTGACCGTGAGGCTGGTGGACAACTGATTACGCGGAATGAACAGTTCTTTGGCTTCTGTTCCCGGGACCGCCAGCGACTTGGAAATATCCAGACCGGACTGGCCATAACTATTGCTATGGGCAAAGGCGAGGATGCTTTCACCCCAGTAAACGGTGTGCTTGCCGAGCTTGCCGCTGAGCAGTGACTCATCGCCGACTTCCGTGCTGCCAAACACGAAGGCATCAAGGATTTCCGAAGAAGGACCGTTGTAATACCGATCGGCGTAACCGCTTTGATGACGAGAGTCCGGCTTACCGTTGTTGAGCTGATTGGTCGAGGCGTTATCGCTGCCAATATCGTCGTAGGCGTGGTCGTACCAGGTGTTGGCGCTGACACGGAAACCGACTTTTTCTTTGTAAACCACGTCCAGTTCGGTCAGCACATCCAGTCGTTGAGAAACGGGACTGCCGGAGGAGAAGTTGCGATCCCCGTCATTGTTGTTCCACGAATTGGCCAACTTGCTGTTGGGGGCTTCCACGCGCTGGGCGTAGTTGAACTTCAGCGTGTTGTCGAAGCGAACCGCAAAGTCTTCATTCCCCGTGTTGATCTCCACAGCCCCTACGGGCGCGATGCCCAGGCCGGTGAGAATGGCGGAGGCCAACAACCCTTTGCGAAGGTTTGCATGGCAGATCTTATTATTTTTGTTCATCTAGCTTGCCACCTGCTCTATGGTTTACGAAAAGTCATGGGTTGAATCACGGCGTAGTGAGCCTCCTCTCAGGTGCGCTGCAAAAGGGTGACCGACACCGCCCGGCCCAGGGCGGTGCTATGTTGTAAAGCCGTGCGGGCACCAGCAATTTGCCTGCCGTCGGCCACGCCGCGCAGTTGCCAGACCAACTCGACCAGTTGCGCCAACCCGGTGGCACCCGGGGCGTGACCACGTCCCAGCAAGCCACCCGATGGGCACACCGCATTCATCTGTCCTTTCAGGCGGTGTCCTTGCTGCACGAATCGATCGATCTCGTCCTCCCGGCAAAAGCCCAGCGCGGCGCTATTGACCATGAAGTCGCCGACGCTTTGGTCGTGCAGTTCAACCACGTCGATGTCTTCCGCACCGAGGCCCGCCTGCTGATAGGCCAACTGCGCGACTCGCCGGGTGGTCGCCTGTCCGAGCACATCCAGCACGCAACCCGTTTCCTGCTCTGAAGCGCTGTCACTGCCCCTGACACTGGCCAACACGGTGACGTCCGCCCGAGCGCCGAAACGCAGGGCGAAGGCCGGGGTACAGAGCAGGATGGCCGCCGCACCGCAGGCGGGCGGGCACAGATAAGGCGGGAGCCAGCCGTCGCGATCCGGCACTCGGTTCAACACGGCGTAGGGATTGCGCCCGGCCTGGGCCCGTGCCCGCTCAAGCACTTGATCGAAGCTGCTTTGAGCAATGCCCATGCGTGTCAATAACCAGCTGGTTTGGGCAGCGAACAACAGGGCCGGTTGTTGTCGACGCTCGATAAAGCCGATGGGGTTCTCAGCCTGCCTGACTGTCGCCAAATCATCGCGAGCGAGATCTTTCAAACCGAAAAACTCACGATTGGAAATGCCTGCAGGTATGCACTCGACACCCACCAACAGGACACATTCAGCCTGGCCGCACAGCAGGCTATTGCGGGCCAACTGGAAAGCACTGCTGGCCGACGCACAGCCATCGCCGAGGCTGAAAATCGGCACGCCCGAGTAGCCAATCTGCGACAACATTTGCTCGGCGACACCGGCTTCTGCGTGTACGCAGGAAGTAAACACCTGGTCGACCAGGTCATAGTCGATCCGCGCATCGGCCAGCGCCGCACGGATGGCTTGCCCCGCCAACGCCGCATGACTGTCAGAGCCACCCAGCGGTAGAAACGGCACCATTGCTGCACCGGCGATCAGCACTTTTTCAGACATAAACCTGCTCCCACTCGCCGATACGTTGGCGCATTTGTGGGGTCAGACTATTGCGAAGTCGAAAAGCGAACCCCCCCATTGACTGGGGGGGCGGCAGGAAATCGATTTTTTTTGGGGGGCGGGGGGGGGGATTGAAAGATGATCCGAACGGATCACCTCGGGTGGTGAGTTCGCATCAGCCCGCTGTCTCGAGAATTCCCAGCATGTATGCACGCGCGACAACATGCTGTCTGGTACCGGCCTGGAATTTTCCAAACAGGTTTTTCAAGTGCCACTTCACGGTTTCCTCGCCGACATTCAGCGCCAGGGCGATTTGCTTGTTGGACAGGTTGCGAGCCAATAGCTGCAACACCTCGCGTTCCTTGGGCGTCAGGAGACGACTCGCGGACACGCTCAATGGGGTGGGTTCCGGTCGCGCAACAGGTGCGGGCGTAGCGGTCGCCGTAAGCAATGGGACCGTTTCACCCTGAAGCGTCCGCTCCCATTTGATCAGGTCCGGATGGGTGTCCTGCACCACGCGTAACATACCGTTTTCTTGCGCGAGGCTGACAGCCTCCAGCAAATAGTCAGTGCCACCCTGCCCCGTCGCCCGCAGTGCCAGTGCCCTGAGCAGCTTGATCTGTACGATGTCTCGCCCACGACGCAGGTGTTCGGCTGTTTCGCCAACCTTGTCCAGCACCGCCAGCATCGCCTCCCAGTCACGTTGGGCCAGTAAGGCATAAGCGTTGGCTACCCCGGCCAGCAAGTCCAGCTCCGGACCCAGCAACCCTGCTCGCTCACGGGCAATAACCGGCGTGAAACTGTCCAGTCGTCGCCATAATGCCTGGCAGGTATCGCTGCGTCCCTGCAAGGCATGCAGGCGTATTTGCTCTCCCAGGGAGGCAATGCAAAATCGTGGAATATTTCGCTCTTCTCCAAGGGCGAATAACGCCTCGAGCAAATCCTGCCCGCGATGCCCCTGCCCCTGGAGCGAGGCCAGTCGAGAGGCGGCGAGGAAACCCTGCACAATGGCATCGGGGGAGGCCAATCGCTCAACGATATCCAGCCTGTTCGCCAGCACCGTAGCGGTCTCCTGGACTTCCCCCTGTTCCAGCAACACCGTCGCCAGAGCGCTCGCTAACATGACCGCCACCGGACTGCGCCGACCGATGTCCCGTTCGGCATGCAACAGGCTGTCGTGCAACGCCGTGCGCGCCGACACCATTCGACCCTCGTATAAATAAGCAAGGCCGACCACCCACTCGCCATACCCGCGTACGGCATCAAGGCCAGGACTACCCGCGTAAAGCGCTGCTCGCTGAAAGATTCGCCGGGCTTTCTCCGGTTGTCCCTGCAATAGCGTCAGACGGGCGACCTGGGTCGCGACAATGGCTTGCACCTTGCTCGAGAACGAAGGCAATCGATCGACCCAAGGCATGATGAGTCCATGCGATTCATCCGGACGATCCGCAAAGTAGGCGGCTGCGGCAGCGATGGCGGCAGCTTCACAACGTGTCGCCTCGTCGGCGGACGGATGCTGTTCAATAGCAGCAATCAATTGCGCCGCTTCTGCCTGACGTTCTCCCAATGCCAATGTCCAGGCCGCCGCCAGGCAGATGCGCGGATGCGACAACACGTCAGCGGGGCCAAGCTCCTCGACCCACTCCAGCACCCGGCTGAACTGCCCTTGCAACATGACTTCGTACAGGCATTTGCCGATCAACGTATAGGCCGGTTGGGGCATGCCGGCCAACAGATATTGCCGGGCGGCCTGCTCCAGGAATCCGTGTTGTTCCAGCCACACAGCGCCACGCCGGTGATAACCCTGCCGCTCCTCCAACGGCAAGTCGGCAAAACGGCCGAGCAGAAATTCCCGCGCCAACGGATGGATGCGCACCCAGTCACTGTCGATACTTTCAACAAAAATCGGTGTCGAGGCACACAATTCCTTCAGCAATTCACCCGAGCGAGCGTTACCCGTCAGCGCTTCGCATAACAAGGGCTGGACTATTTCCAACAATGCAATGCCGGTCAGAAAGCGAACCTGCTCCTCCCGAAGATGTGCGAGCAGACTGTCGACGAAATAACGCTGGATATCCCCCAGACAAGTCGACAACTCTTCGACTGCAGCACTCCGATTCGGGCTCTTCTCCAACGCCGAAATCGCTAATTGCAGGCCAAGCGGCCAACCTTCGGTTATCTCGTGCAGCCGCACGCAGAGGTCGGCATCGACCCTTGCACCGAAACGGTCATTGAGGATGGCGAGCGCCTCTTCCACATTCAGTCGTAAAGCTGCTGTCATGATCGTCGTGAAAAGCCCTCTTGCCGCGAGGTCCGTCACTTGCAGATTCAACCGTGCGCGAGAGGCCATGATGATGCGCAAATTGGCCGGCGCGTTGTGCAACAGGTACGTCAGGGAGTGACGGATCGTCAGCTCGGGCAAGGTATCCGCTTCATCCAGAATCAACACGGTTTCACTACCCAGATCAGCCACTTCCGCCAACCACTGCGTCAGCCCTTCCTGTTCGTCACGCCCCAGTCCCGCAATAGGCTCGAATGCGCGGGCAAACGACGGCCGACCGCTGCCAATTGCCATGGCAACTCCCAGCCCCTGAACAAAACGCGCACTATCATCCTGTGCATCCAGCGTCATCCAGGCCACCACGGCGCCGTGAGATAAACATTCACGGCGCCACTGGGTCAGCAGAAAAGTTTTGCCAAAGCCTGCCGGCGCTTGAACGGCGATCACCACTTTGTCGGTCAGTTCCTGGGTATGGAGACCCAGGCGGTTTCGCATCCGTGCTGATTTCTGACTACGCGGCGGTGTCGTTTTGAGGATCAGTTGGGGCTCTATGCAGTCCATTGTTTCAGACCTGAGTGGTTGAGCGACGCTTACCCAAGGAGCGTCTGAAGATCGCTGGATACAGTTCCAAACGGCCGAACACTACCATGGAATAGTCCGATGACTTGAACACCGGTGCAATCCAACACAAGCCGCTTGCGTACTTTCGGCACAGTGACCTGCTCGCTACGCCAAAGAACCCGCTACCGTCCAGCCAGGGCTCTGTATTCGGCCGGTGTACTGGCGTGCGCAACCTTGAACGCTGCAGTCAGGTGGCTCTGGGAGCTGAAGCCACACTCCAGTGCCACATGCAAAATGGGTAGATCGGTCTGCATGAGCAGATCACGTGCATGTTCCAGTCGTAGATTCATCACATAGCGATGGGGCGGCATACCCATGGCACGCTGAAACAGCCGTCGGAAATGAGCCGGGCTGACACCCGCCTGGCCAGCCAGCGTGCTGATCGAGAGTTCCTGCCCCAGATGCTCGCGAATGAAGACTAGTACTGTATGCAGGCGCGCCAGATGAATATGCGGCGGATAAATACCTCTGCTCGCGTCAACTCGTAGCGCACGATACACCTGCTCCAGCATGACCATGGCCAATCTTGTCATGAACCCCTGATCAGCCCCTTTCCCAAGACTTAGCTCATCCATCAATTGCCGGGCCGCTGCGCTCACCAAGCCATCACTGACGGGCAATGGTGCCTGCGTGCCAGCGCATAGTTCACGCAATTGTCGAAACACGCCATCAGTGCGCTCGGGCAGATAAAAGACCGCGAAATCAATGCTGCCGGAATAGTGCCATTGAGTGGCACAACCTGCAGGCAGCAGCATCGACAAGCGGGGCATCGAGGTTGAGCGCAACTCGCCCCCTGCCCCCTCATCCGCCCGCGAGCCACCGAACTGGGTCAACAGGGCCATGAAGTCAACGGGCGGGACGGATAGATCAGTCGTATGCAGGAAGTAGCGCTCCGCATACAAGGGGATTTCCCTGCACACCAGGCCGCCCAGCAAGGGCAATCCCAGTGTTTCATGGACCTGTTGCTGCGGATTCATGG